>DASWNR010000328.1:0-17074 GCA_036399155.1 Pyrinomonadaceae bacterium | reverse complement strand
GCGTAGTCGAGCGAGGGCCGCCGCTGGTCGAGCCGCACCTTGTCCTTCTCGAAGGTCTCGCCGCGCTTGAAGGTGCGCTCGTAGGCGACCTCCTCGGGGCGGCCGTCGGGGGCCGTGCGCGTTATCTTGCCGCGCTCGACGCCGGAGCGCCGAATCTGCTGGAGCCCCTGGCGCGAGCCGTAGACGAGGATGACGGTCTCGGCGACCTGGTCGCCGGTCGGGTTGTTCGGGTCGGGCTTGACCGGCTTGGCCTCCTCCTGCTTCTTCGGCTTCTCTGCCTTCGGGGCGTCCTTCTCCTGCGCGGCCGCGTGGGCGGCGGGCCAGGCCACGGCCAGGCCGGCGACCGCCAGCGCGCACACCAAAAAGCGTCGTAACACTGAGTTGTTCTCCATTCCTGAGTTGATTCCCCGGCGCCCGCCCGCCCGACGGGGCGCGCCACGCTTGAGGAGAGGTCTGGCGGCCTAACTTCGGCGGATTGTAGCATACCCCCCGCCGCGAGCGCCCGGGGCGGCGGGCGTGCCGGCGGCGGCCCAAAACAATTGATGCCAACGGACTTGCGTCGGATGCCCGCCGCGCGCGTTGACACGGGCGGACGCGAGAATGTAGAGTCCTGATTTTCAAAAAATCCCTGAAATCAGACCCGTCTCCGAAAGGACAATCGAACCGTGAAAAAAGTAGGACTGTTGGTCGGCCGCGAGCGCACTTTCCCGGTCTCGCTCATCGAGAGCATCAACGAGCGCGGCGGCGGCGAGGTCGTCGCCGAACTGGTCAAGATCGGCGGCGTGCGCCACGAAGGGGGCATCGACTACGACCTCATCATCGACCGCATCTCGCACGAGGTTCCGTTCTACCGCGCCTTCCTCAAGCGCGCGACGCTCGAAGGCGCCGTCGTCATCAACAACCCCTTCTGGTGGTCGGCCGACGACAAGTTCTTCAACTTCTCTCTCGCCACGAAGCTCGGCGTCGCCATCCCGCGCACGGTGCTGCTGCCGCAGAAGTCCTACATCGAAGGCATCACGGGCGAGTCTTTGCGCAACCTCGAATTCCCGCTCGACTGGCAGGCCATCGCCGACTACGTCGGCTTCCCCGCCTACATCAAGCCCTTCGACGGCGGCGGCTGGAAGAACGTCTCGCGCGTGAACAGCCTTGAGGAGCTTTGGAAGGTCTACGACACGACCGGCACGCTCTGCATGACGTTGCAGGAGAACATCGAGTGGGATCAGTTCGTGCGCTGCTACTGCATCGGGCAGGAGAACGTGATGATCATGCCCTACGACCCGCGCAAGGGCTACCTCTCCGGCGAGCAGTACTTACACAATCCGACTTACCTCTCGGCCGACCTCGCGGCGCGCGTCGGGCAGGACGTTCTGACCCTCAACCGCGCGCTCGGCTACGACATCAACACGGTCGAGTTCGCCATCAAGGACGAGGTGCCCTACGCCATCGACTTCATGAACCCCGCGCCCGACGCAGAGGTCGCGTCGGTCGGCGAGTTCTACCACAACTGGCTGGTTCAGACCGTCACCGACCTCGTCTTCCGCCGCCTCGGCGAGCCGCGCCCCGAGGCGCGCTACCGCTGGGACGCGTTGCTCAGCCCGCCGCCCGCCGCCTCCTCGCAGACCGCGACGCAGACGCTCGCCGCCGCCGCTTCCGCCGCGCAGTCGGCGGCCGAAGCCGTGCTCCCGCAGTCTGTGCGTGACGCGGCCGGCAACGTCGTCGAGTCCGTCAGCGACTTTCTGGGTCAGGCCGGCGGCGTCGTCTCGGGGCTAGTCGATGCGGTCGCCGAAAGGGCCGCCGGCGACGACCCGCAGCCCGACCCGCAGGCCACGGCCGACGCCGAGTCGAAGGCCGCGACCAGGCGCGCGCGCACCGACTCCGCATCGAAGAAGGGCGCGGGCAAGGGCTCGGTCAAGCGCGCCGCCTCGCCCCGCCCGAAGAAGTCTTCGACGGAAGGGCCGGCCGAGGGCTGAGCCGGGATTTCCCCCGGGTTTAGAGAAAAAGAGGCGGGCGACCTTTGCAGGGTCGCCCGCCTCTTTTGTTGCCGGAGGCCGGACGCTTTCGTCCGGGTCGGATTTTATTTAACCGACACGTCGTCCACTCGGAACGAAGTGGGCAGCGTTACGTCGTTGGTGCCGCGGAACTGAATCCGCACGGTCTGCCCGGCGAAGCTGTTGAGGTTGTACGGCCCCCTCAGCAGGTAGACGCCGGCCGTCTGGCTGTTCTGGTTGGTGAAAGTCGCAAGGGTCGCCAGAAGCGTCCCCGACGTGCCCCGCACCTCGACGAAGAGCCGGTCGTAGACGGCCGCGCCCGCCGCCTCGCCGGTCGAGATGTTCAGCCAGAAGTTGAGATTTCCGCCGCCCGCCGGGACGGCCACGGTCTGATAGAGCGTCCCCGAAGTGCTGTTGACGCCGCTGACGATCATGTAGGCCAGGCCGCCGTGCGGGTAAGTGCCGGTGCTGCGCGTCACCTGCCCCGAGATGACCCACGGCGTCGTGCCCGACTCGAAGCCGGGGTTGACTAAAAGCTCCGCGCCGCCGCCGCCACCTGTGCCCGCCTGCGTCACGGTAAAGGTCTGCCCCGCGATGGTGAGCGTGCCCGTGCGCGAGGTCGTGCCCGCGTTCGCGCCGACGCTGTAAGTCACGGTGCCCGAGCCCGTGCCGCTCGCGCCCGAAGTGATGCCGATGAAGGCGGCGTTGCTCGACGCCGTCCAGCCGCAGCCCGCGCCGGCCGTCACCGTGACGGTGCCGGAGCCGCCCGCCGCCGGGGCGCTGGCGCTGGTCGGGCTGATCGAGTAGGTGCATGTGCCGCCGCAGTCGGACGGGAGGTCGCTGGCCGCCGTGTGCGTCGTGCCGTCGTTGCCCACGGCCGAGACGCCCATCCCGTGCCGCGCGAAGACCGTCCAGATGGCGCAGCGGTTCGCGCCGCCGTTGAGATTCTGGTCGGCTTGCAGGATGCCGTCGCGCGCGTTCAGGAACGACGGGCGCGTCGGCGTGAACTTCATCCCGTTCAGGACGATTCTGTCGGTGACGGTCGCGCCGAGCTGCGTCCTCAAGTCCCAGAGCGTCGCCGCCCAGACCTCGCCGTCGCCGTGGACGGCGCAACTCGGCACGCACACGTCGGCGTAGGAGTTGTGGACGGCGTTGGCCGGGACGGTGTAGGCCGCGCGGCGGATGCCGTTCGGGTTGCCGGTCGAGTACTCGCCGACCGCGCCGTCGTTGTTGAGCGTCGTCGCCCAGTAGTCAGACCAGCCCTCGCCCATCGCGCCCGACTGCGTCCCAGAGAGCGCAGTGCTGCCGTTGCCGATGAGGCGGTTCGAGATGCCGTGGCCGTACTCGTGGAAGACCACGTCGCCGTCAACAGAGCTGTCGCGGTCGGGGTTGGGCGAGGTGAAGAGGTACTGCTGCATGCGCGGGCGAGAGCCGTCGGGCGGCGTGGCGAAGTTGGCGTTGTTCGTCCCCGAGCCGTCCTGCGCCTCCGCGCGCACCGAGTCGTTGCCCGTGCCGCCGCGCCCGTAGTTGTTCGTCTGGAAGTTGCGCGCCGTCTCCGTGAACCCGAGGCCGTAGGAGAAGTCGTGCATGACGTTGTTGTAGTAGAAGAGGTTCGCCACGACCGCCGCGCGCTGCGTGCGCGGGTCGACCGCGGTGTCGAAGGGGAAGGTGAAATTCTGGTCGGCCGCGAAGGCGTGGCCGTTCGAGAGGCCGGCCGTGTTGTTGGCGTCGGGCGCGTTGTTGGCGTCCGTGTCGAGGTAGGCTTCGACGTTGTTGCCGGTCGTCACGGTCGAGGTGCCCATCCAGCCGGCGGCCGTGTTGATGACGGTGTCGCCGACGAAAGAGACGACGACGCGCGAGCCCTTGTCGGGCGCCTCGGTGTAGACGGTGCCCTGCGCCTCGAAGACGTAGAGGTTGTGGCGCAGGAGCAGCTCGCCCGTGTGCGCGTCCACAAGCATCTCGTACCACTCCTCGGGGCCGACCTCGGCGTAGACGTGCCACGCGAGCCGCGCCTCGTCCTTGAAGCGCACTACGTTCAGCTCCGAAAGTACGTCCTCGAAATTAGGGTTGAGCGGGTTGGCGAACGCCGCGCGGTCGCCCGCGTTGACGCGGCCCCGCGTCTCCGCGAACGAAGCCGTGACGGAGTGCCCCGCGTGCTCGAACGCCTTTGCGATGCCCTCGGCCTCGGCGAGCGCCGGCCGGAGGTTGGCCTTCTGCCCGTTGACGACGAAGCCCTGCCGGACGTTGAGGACTTCGCCGGCGCGCCCGACGGCGACCTTCACGTTACCCTCGAAGACCTTCAGCCCGCCGACGGTCTGCGCGTAGTCGAGGAAGTTCGTGCCATTGTCGTCGTCATCGTTTTCGAGCTTGAGCGCGTTCACGTCGGCGTTCGACAGCCCCGTGAGCGCGGCCTGCCGTCTCAAAAATCCACGGGCGATGTTGTCGGGGGCGTTCGACTGTGGGGGCGTGAGGGCCGCGCCGTCGACGAAAAGGTTCTTCAAAGCGCCCGCCTCGTTGACCTCCGCGCGCAGGTTCCGGCCGCGCTGCGCGCCCAATCCGGCGCGGAAGTTTTCGAGCGCCGTGGCGCGCGCGCGCAGCGAAGCGTTCTGGCTACCCGCGGCCCGCTGGCGGCCCCTGACGGTGTTCAGTTCCGTGTCGTCAAACTCGTCTCGGTTGGCGAGGCGTATGTCATAGTTCGGGAGAGGTGCCGGGCGGTTTGCGACGGGGGTGTCCTGGCCGAGAGGGTTCGCCGCGTCGGACTTGGTCGAGAAGGCGACGGGGGTGACCAAAAGGGCAAACCCCAGCAACGCCGTGAGCAGGCTCTTGCGCATATATCTCCCTTCAAATGTGTGGGTCGTAAACGGTGACGGCAGTCGCCCGCCGGCGGAGTAGTTCGTTACGCACTCCGCTCACACGGTCAGGTGACGCCGTCGAATTTTGAGCGAGAAGAGAGTAGCCCCGCCTGTTATCGGGTCAGGACGAAAGCGCGCCTGAGGGAGCGCACAAAGCTACAGCAAACGGGGCGTTCGAGACTGTGGTACGAGGCGGCCTGCGCCGCCGGCAGTGAAAAGGGGCTACAGGCTAACAGATACCCCCGCGCTTTGACAATCATTAACCGTCGCGCGTCGCCGAAGCCGAATCCGAGCGCCGCGACCCCGGTGGAAGAAAGAGGGAGGGGGCGACCCGAACAGGTCGCCCCCTCCCTCTTTCTTCCGGCCGACGACGGTAGGAGCTTCAGCGCCCGAAGCCCTGCGCCCGCAGCCACTCGTCCATGAGCCGCCAGCCCTCGTGGTTGCGGTAGTGCGTGTTGAAGTCGTGCCCCACGCCGGGGAGCGGCTGCACGGTTACGCTCGACGCGCTCGTAAAGGCCGCCGCCTCCTGGTCGGCGAGTGAAGCCGGGTAAAGGCCGTCGAACTCGCCCAACTGCACGAGCACCGGCCCCGTCACCTGCCCGACGCGCAAAGCGGCCATGTCGAAGACGAAACCGGGGAGGATGCCGGTGGTGAGTTGGCCGCGCGGCAGGAAGTCTGCGAGGTTGTCGCGGTCGTACTGGATAACGTCCGGGTCGGCCCCTGGCGCGTGGTAGAACATCACGGGGCGCAGCTCGCCGGGGACGGTGAAATACTCATACTGCGACAGCTCCGCGATCAGCTCGTCCGGCACGGGCATCGCGTGCCGGACGTGCCCCATGCCCGTCGTGATGACGGCGTCGGCGTCGTGGTAAGTCCCCTGCTCGTAGACGGCGTTGATGCTGCCGAGCGAGTGGCCGACCGTCACGACGCGCTCGAACTCGTAAGCCAGGCCGTTCTCGCCCGAGCGGAGCCGCGTGATGACCTGATGAATCGCCGAGGCCGTCCGGTCGAGCGTCAAAAGGTCGCCGTCCGCCGGCTTGGTGCTCTCGCCCGCGCCGAGCTGGTCGATGGCGAGCACGGCGTACTTCCGCTCGGCCATGTAGCGCGCGAACGAGTACTCGTGCCCGTTGATGGTCGGCACGTCCCAATACTTGTGGTTGTAGTTCGCGCCGTGGAGCGCGAGCAGCAGCGTGCGGTTGTGAAAGCTGCCCTTGTAGTAAAGATAGCCGACGACCTCCGCGGCGCTGCCGTCGGAGAGCGTCACGGGGAAGGTCAGACGTTCGACCTTGATGTCCTGTCCCTGTTCGGCGGCGGCGGCGCTCGCCGCGAAGGAGAAGACTAGGAGCGTGAGCGCGAGGAGTCTGAAAACAGCGTACTTAGCGATACGGGCGCGGTTGCGATGAATGCTCATGAAATCAGCCTTTCTGAGTCGGGGCGGCGCGCCGTGGGGAGACGGGGGTCGGCGCGCGGCTGTGAGTGGAATGCGAAAAAGCTTGTTTCGCGTCCCGAACCAGAACGCGTAAAAGTCCCCGCGCGGGGATCACGGGCGGGTAATAATTGTTTCTGAAGGGGCCGGCGGCGGGGGCGGAATGATGGCGGGAGCCGGGGACTCTAAGTCGCGCCGACGAGAAAAGGGCGCCCCGGAGAGCGCCCTTTTTCGTCAAATCTGTCGATGGCCAGGGACGGAGTCGAACCGCCGACACCGCGATTTTCAGTCGCGTGCTCTACCAACTGAGCTACCTGGCCGTAAACCATCTCGCGCGAACAGAAGGCAGAGTATAAGGGGGTCGAAACTGGGCTGTCAAATGACCTGCCCTCCGAACGTTTTTTGTCAAATGCGTCACAAAAAAACGTTGACAGTTTTTCGGCAAGGTGTATAATCCGTTGCGTCTGAGGGTGGTGCCGGTTGCCAAACAGCCGGTGCGTTCCGCGAGGGACAACCAGCCAAAGCCCGAACATCGACAGTGCCCGCCAGTGGCAGCTCGAACGCCGATTGTGCCCCCCACAAACGCTACCTTCGAGCTGCCACCTTTATTTTTGCCCACCTTAAACCCGCCCGCCGGGGACGCCGCGCCGAAGAACTCCACGAAAATTTCGCCGCCCGGCGCTGTGTTTAAACGCCAGAGCGCGCCGCGAGCAGTTCGTACTGCCGCGCGGCCTCCACGACCACCTCGCGCTCGTCAAGCGTCTGAAGCTCGCCGCCGCGCAGCACGAGCCGCCCGTCGATGAGCACGTCCCGCACGTCGCGCGCCTCGGCGGCGTAGACGAGCGTCGAGACCACGTCGGGCAGCGGCGTCGTGTGCAGACGCCCCAGCTCGACGATTGTCACGTCCGCGCGCTTGCCGGCCTCAAGGCTCCCGACCTCGCCTTCGAGCCCGAGGGCGCGCGCGCCGTCGCGCGTCGCCATCCGCAGGACGCGCCGCGCCGGCAGCGCGTCCGCGCCGCGGCTGACCTTCTGAAGCAGCGCCGCCGAACGCATCTCCGTGAACATGTCGAGGCGGTTGTTGCACGGCGCGCCGTCGGCGCCGAGCGAGACCGAGACGCCGGCGTCCAGCATCTCCGTGACGGGCGCGACGCCCGAGCCGAGCTTCATGTTCGAGGACGGGCAGTGCGCGACGTGCGTCCCCTTCGACGCGAGTAGGTTCACTTCTGCCTCATCCAGGTGGACGCAGTGCGCGAGCAGGACGTGCGGGCCGGAGACGCCGAGCGAGTCGAGGTACAGGACGTTCCTCAGCCCCGTCTCGCGCTCGACCAGCTCTATCTCCGAGCGGTTCTCGGAGGCGTGCGTGTGAATCATCACCCCGTGCTCGCGCGCGAGCGCGGCCACTCGCTCCAAAAGCCCGCGCGTGCAGCTCACGGCGAAGCGCGGCGCGAAGCAGTAGCGCACGCGCCCGCCGGCGCGGCCGTGCCACTTCTCAAGCAGCGCGAGCGACTCGCGTATCGAATCCTCCGTCTCCTCTGACAGTCCCGCGGGCACCTCCTCGCCCTTGTCCATCATGCACTTGCCGACGGTGGCGCGGAAGCCCGACTCCTCGACGACGCGGAAGACCTCCTCGGTGTGGTTGACCGTCTCCATCGTTAGCGCGCAGGTCGTGCCGCCGCGAATCATCTCGGCGACGCCGAGCCGCGCGGAGGCGCGCAAACTGGCGGCGTCGTGCGCGGCCTCCATGGGCCAGACGCGCCGCTTGAGCCAGTCTAATAGCGAGAGGTCGTCGGCCGCGCCGCGAAAGAGCGTCTGGCAGAGGTGTACGTGGGTCTGTACGAAGCCCGGCAGCACCGCGCAGCCGCGCGCGTCGAGTTCAACGTCGGCCTTCGCGGACGAAAGGTCGCCGACGGCCTCGACGCGGCCGCCGCGCACGAGCACGTCGCCCGTGAAAACCGTCTCGGCGGCGTCCATCGTGACGACGGTGCCGCCCCTGATGAGGACAGACTGTTCCATCTGAATTCGGGCGAAGAGAATTTTAAAGCGGAGTCTCTTGCCGCGCGATTATCCACGCGCGGCGGCCGGGCTGTAAAGGCAAAAGGCCGTAAACCGAAAACCGTGACGAGAGGAAGCGCCTGTCTTCTTCTCGTCACGGTTTTCGGTTTGCGGTTTACGACTGCCTTTGTCTTACTTCTTAGCGGCGGTGGCCTCCTCGGCCTCCACGGTCTCAGCGCCGTAGCCGGGCATGCCGAGCGCCTTCTTGACGTCGTTCTCGATGCGGTGGAGCATCTCGGGGTTATCCCGGAGCGTCGTCTTCGAGTTCTCTCGGCCCTGGCCGAGACGCTCGCCGCCGTAGGAGAACCACGCGCCCGACTTCTCGACGACGCGGTTCGTCACCGCGAGGTCGAGCACGTCGCCCTCGCGCGAGATGCCCTCGCCGTACATGATGTCGAACTCGCACTCGCGGAACGGCGGCGCGACCTTGTTCTTCACGATCTTGACCTTCGTGCGGTTGCCCACGACGCGGTCGCCGTCCTTAATCGCGCCGATGCGGCGGATGTCTAGACGTACGGTCGAGTAGAACTTGAGGGCTCGGCCGCCGGTCGTCGTCTCGGGGCTCCCGAACATGACGCCGATCTTCTCGCGAATCTGGTTGATGAAGATGAGGCAGGTGTTCGACTGGCCGACGATGGCCGTCAGCTTGCGCAGCGCCTGCGACATCAGACGCGCCTGTAGGCCGGGCAAGCTATCGCCCATCTCGCCGTCCAACTCAGCCCTCGGCACGAGCGCCGCGACCGAGTCGATGACGATGACGCCGACGCCGTTCGAGCGCACCAGCGCCTCGGTGATCTCAAGGGCCTGCTCGCCCGAGTCGGGCTGCGAGATGAGCAGCTCTTCGATGTTGACGCCGAGCTTGCCCGCGTAGTCCGAGTCCATCGCGTGCTCGGCGTCGATGTAAGCGGCCACGTCGCCCGCCTTCTGCGCCTCCGCGACGATGTGGAGGGCGAGCGTCGTCTTGCCCGAAGACTCGGGCCCGAAGATTTCGATGACGCGACCGCGCGGGATGCCGCCGACGCCGATGCAGGCGTCGAGCGAGAGCGAGGTCGTCGAGATGGCCGGGATGTCGATGACCTCTTTGTCGCCGAGGCGCATGATCGAACCCTTGCCGAATTTCTTTTCGATGTTCGCGAGCGCCGCTTCGACCGCCTTGCCGCGGTCGGCGCCCTGCCTGTCAGCCATGTTTGCTACCACGTCTTTCTCGTCCCCTTTTCTCACGCTGTTAAATTTGTGTCTTAACTCCCAAGACCCGGAGAGTCTATCACAAACGGCGCGAGAATGGAACACTGTTTCACACTTGCAACAATATTTTTTTCACCCTGGCGGGGATGAAGCCGGAGGCACCACCTAAAGTCGGGACAATATACGACAGCCGCCCTTTCAAGTCGAGCCCACCTTAGATGCACGAGGGGCGGAATCAGTGTGGCAGCAGCGAGCGAGCGAATTCGCCGACGCGGGCGACGAGGTCGGGGGCGCCGGCGCGCTTCTCTATCTCGGCGACGAGGGCGGAGCCGACGACCGCGGCGTCGGCGTAGCGCCAGACTTCTGCGACGTGTTCGGGCGTGGAGATGCCGAAGCCGACGGCGACGGGCAGCGCCGTGACGCCGCGCACGCGCTCGACGAGGCGCGCGGCCTCGGCGCTCAAGTCCGTGCGCGCGCCGGTGATGCCCGCGCGCGAGACGGCGTAGACGAAGCCACTGGCGCGCTCGGCGACGAGGCGCAGGCGCGCGTCCGTGGTGGTCGGGGCGACGAGGAAAATCTGGTCGAGCCCGTGCCGGGCGAGCGTCGAGTTGAACTCGGCGGACTCTTCGGGGACGAGGTCTGTGGCGAGTATTCCGTCCACGCCCGCGCGCGCGCACTCTTCGGCCAGACGCTCGACGCCGAACTGTAGGAGCGGGTTGAAGTAGCTGAAGAGGATGACGGGCACGTCCGTGTGGCGCCGCGCGTCTGCGAGCGCCGAGAGCACGTCCGCGAGCCCGACGCCTTGTCGCAAGGCGCGTTCGGAGGCGCGCTGGATGACGGGGCCGTCGGCGACGGGGTCGCTGAAGGGGACGCCGAGCTCGACGAGCGTCGCGCCCGCGTGGGCGAGTTCGATGAGGAGCGCGCGCGTCGTGGTGAGGTCGGGGTCGCCGGCGGTGATGAAGGGGATGAAGCCGCGACGACGCGCGCCGTCGTGTTTCCTGAAAGCCTCGCCGATGCGGCTCGCGCCCGTCCCGCGCGCGCGGCTCACGCCGTCCCCTCGCCCGCCGGCCCGGCCACGGTCTGCACGTCCTTGTCGCCGCGCCCGGAGAGGTTGACGACGAGAGCCTCGCCCCCCTTCATCTCAGACGCCAGCTTGAGCGCGTGCGCGACGGCGTGCGCGGATTCGAGCGCGGGGATGATGCCTTCGAGTTGCGAGGTCAGGCGGAAGGCTTCGAGCGCCTCTCCGTCCGAGGCGGAGACGTACTCGACGCGCCCCTCGTCGTGGAGGAACGCGTGCTCGGGGCCGATGGACGGGTAGTCGAGCCCGGCCGAGACCGAATGCGTCGAGGCGATCTGCCCGCGCTCGTCCTGCAAGACGTAACTCATCGTCCCCTGAAGGACGCCGGGGCGTCCGCCGCCCGACGGACGGAAGCGCGCGGCGTGGAGCCCGAGTTCCGCGCCCGTGCCTCCCGCCTCGACGCCGACCATGCGCACGCCGGCGTCGCCGAGGAAGGGGTGGAACAGCCCGATGGAGTTCGAGCCCCCGCCCACGCACGCGACGAGCGTGTCGGGCAGACGCCCTACCCTCTCCAGAAACTGCGCGCGCGCCTCGCGCCCGATGACGCTCTGAAACTCGCGCACCATCAGCGGGTAAGGGTGCGGCCCGAGCGCGCTCCCCAAAAGATAGTAAGTGTCTGCGACGTTCGTCACCCAGTCGCGCAGCGCCTCATTGATGGCGTCCTTGAGCGTGCGCTGCCCGGCGTCCACCTCGCGCACCTCCGCGCCGAGCAGGCGCATGCGGAAGACGTTCAGGCGCTGCCGCCGCACGTCCTCCGAGCCCATGTAGACGACGCACTTCAGGCCGAAGAGCGCGCAGACGGTCGCGGTCGCCACGCCGTGCTGACCGGCGCCGGTCTCCGCGATGACGCGGCGCTTGCCCATCCGGCGCGCGAGCAGAACCTGACCGAGCGCGTTGTTTATCTTGTGCGAGCCCGTGTGCGAGAGGTCTTCGCGCTTGAGGTAAATCGCGGCTTTGCCCCCGGCGTGCTCTGTGAGGCGCGCGGCGTGGAAGAGGGGCGTCGGGCGCCCCGAGTAGTCGCGCAGCAGCGCCTCGAACTCCGACTGAAAGCCTTCGTCGCGCCTCGCCGCGTCGAAGGCTTGGGTCAGCTCTTCGAGCGGCGCCATCAAGGTCTCGGGGACGTAGCGGCCGCCGTAGCGCCCCCAGTGCCCGCCCGCGTCGGGGTTTGTGTCCAAGACTCCGCCCATCGAAGAACCCGCCCGGTGTTCGCGCCGTGAAATTTCGAGCGGCGGCCGGCGCGCGGTTGGCGCCGGCCGCCGCGACTTGAAAACGGTGCCGAAAGTTTAGCTCACCGAGCCGCCGTTTACGAAACGTCCGCCGCGGGGGCCACGGCCGGGGCCGCGTCGGGCGTCTGCGCGTACGTGCCGGCGAGGACGGTGCGGTTGCGCCCCGTGCGCTTGGCCTGGTAGAGCGCCGCGTCGCTGGCCGAGAACAGCTCGCGCTCCGAGAGCGCGCTCGACGGGCACGCGGCGACGCCGAGGCTGACGGTGACGCCCCCGACTTCGGGGAGCGGGCGCTCTGCGACGGCCAGGCGCACGCGCTCGGCGGCCGCGTAAGCCTTCTCGCCGTCAGAGCCGGCCAGCAGCAGCGCGAACTCTTCGCCGCCGAGACGCGCCGCCGTGTCGTTGTCGCGCGAAAGCTCCGCGAGCACGTCCGCGATGAAGCGTATGACGCGGTCGCCCGCCGGGTGTCCGTGCGTGTCGTTGACCAGCTTCATGTGGTCGATGTCGAGCATCAGAAGCGCGCAGGGCATACGGTAGCGCCGCCAGCGTTCGACCTCCTGCACGAGCGCCTTGCGGAAGCGCCGGCGGTTGGCGAGTCCCGTCAGGTAGTCCTGATCGGCCTCCGCACGCAGGCGGTTGACCGTCAGCCTGTGCGCGACGAGCTGGCCGGCGCGCGCGGCTAGCAGCGCGAACTCTTCGGGGAGCTGGAAGTAGTCGGACGCGCCCGAGTCCATCGCCGCGCCGCGCCGCCCGGGCGTCGAGGGGTCGAGGCCGGCGAGCACGACGGGGACGGCCGTCTGCGGGTCGGAGAGCATGCGCGTCAGCTCGGCGGCGTTGATTCCTCGGAGCGCGGCGTCGGCGATGACGACGTGCGGGCGCGTGCGTTGGAGCGCGACGAGCGCCTTCGCGCCGCCCGAGACGCCCGCGACGACGAAGCCGTGCTCTTCGAGCCCGGCGACGTGGCCGGCGAGCCGCGGGTCGTCCGTGACGAGCAGGAGGCGGCCCTGGTCGCGCGACGGCTGGCGGCGGCCTGTTGTTCTCGCTGTTGCAGTCATCCAGGGGAACTCTGGCGCAAATACTCGTTGGACGTCAGCGCGGGCGGCGGGAGGCGAAGTCGGGGCACACGCTATCGGCGAAGTTCCGAAACCCCTTGCCAGTTCGCCGCCAGAATAACCGAAGAGGTGGGCGGGGAGTCAAGTAAAAGTAGACGGTAGAAAACTTTATGAGATGGGCGGCCGGCCCGTCACCGTCAACGTCCGTGAAGCGGAGGCTACTGACTACTGTCTACCGTCTACCGTCTACTTCCCTGACCTGTTCGACGAAGCGGCGGATGAGTTGGAGGCTTTTCCGGCCGGGGGCGGTTTCGACGCCGCTGCACACGTCTACGGCGTGCGGGCGGACGGCGGCGACCGCCTCGGCGACGTTCTCGGGTTTGAGGCCGCCGGCGAGGAAGAGGCGTGGGACGGACTCGCGCGTGCGGCGCGCGAGCGACCAGTCGAACGTGTGCCCCGTCCCGCCCCACTCGCCGGCGACGTACGCGTCGAGCAGCACCGCGTCCGCGGGGTAGGCGGCCGCCGCCTCGGGCGTGAAACCCGGCCCGACGCGCAACGCCTTGATAGTCGTCCGACCCCGCAGCGCGCGGCAGAACTCGTGCGTCTCGTCGCCGTGAAGCTGTACCGCGCCGACGCCCGCCTCGCGGGCGACGCGCTCGACCGTCTCGGGCGCGGCCTCGTTGACGAAGACGCCGACGCACTCGACGCCGTCCGGCAAACGCTCGACGATGTGTCGCGCCTCCGCCGGCGAGACGTAGCGCGGGCTCCGCGCGTAGAAGTTGAACCCTAGCAGCCCGGCCCCGGCTTCGAGCGCCGCCAGCGCGTCGTCAAGGTTGGTGATTCCGCAGACTTTGACCCGTGTCATTCTGAATCTCAGTAGCCCCCGCCGTTCAAAGACCCCCTTAAATACTTCAGCGCCGACTCGGGGTCGTCGGAGCGCATGAGGGCTTCGCCGACGAGGAAGGCGTGGAAGCCGTGTGCGCGGAGGCGTGCGATGTCGGCGGCGTCGCGGATGCCGCTCTCGCTGACGAGGAGCGCGCCGGCGGGGGCGCGCGCGGCGAGGGCGATGGAAGTTTCGAGCGAGACCTCGAAGGTGCGCAGGTCGCGGTTGTTTACGCCGACGAGAGCCGCGCCCGCCCGCGCCGCGCGCGAAAGCTCGTCGGCCGTGTGGACTTCGACGAGGGCGTCCATACCGAGTCCGTCTTCCGTCAGCCGGAGCAGCGCGGCGAGTGTCGCGTCGTCGAGCGCGGCGACGATGAGCAGCAGCGCGTCCGCGCCGGCGGCGGCCGATTCGTAGACCTGATACTCGTCGAAGACGAAGTCCTTTCTGAGCACGGGCAGGCGCGCCGCGGCCTTCACCTCCGCGAGGTCGCGCAGCGAGCCGCGGAAGAAGTCCTCCTCGGTCAGCACGGAGACGGCCGCCGCGCCGCCGCGCTCGTAGTCGCGCGCGGTCTCTGCGGCCGAAGCGCCCGCGCGAATCTCGCCTTTCGACGGCGACGCGCGCTTGAACTCTGCGATGACGTTGACGCGCCCGGCGTCCCCAATTGCGGCGCGCAGGGCGTGCGGGCGCGCCGCCTCTCTCGCCGTGAAAGCTTCGCGCCGCACCTCTTCGAGAGGGCGCGCGGCGAGCGCCTCGTTCAGCCGCACGCGCTTCCGCTCGATGATTCTGGTTAGAAAGTCGTCCACTTCACACACGTTCCGCCCGGCCTTATGTTGCGCCCTTCGTCGCGCGCGCGAGCGTCTCAAGCTTTTCGAGCGCCGCGCCGGTGTCGATGCTCAGCCCGGCGAGCCGCGCGGCCTCGCGCAGGTCTTGCGCTTCACCCCCGACGAAGAGCGCGGCGGCGGCGTTGGCGACGACGAGCGAGCGCGCCTCGTCGCGCCTCTCGCCCGAGAGCACCGAGCGTATGACGCGCGCGTTCTCGACGGCGTCGCCGCCGCGCAGCGCCGCGAGCGTCGAAGGTTCGAGGCCGAAGTCTTCGGGCGCGACCTCGAAGACGCGCACCGCGCCGCCGGAAGCCTCCGCGACCTTCGTGCGCCCGTCGAGCGTCACCTCGTCGAGCCCGTCGAGCCCGTGGACGACCCACGCGCGCTCCGTCCCGAGCGCGACGAGCGTGCGCGCCAGAGGCTCGACCAGCGCCTCGTGCCACACGCCGATGATCTGGCGCGGCGCGCCCGCGGGGTTGGTCAAAGGCCCCAGCAGGTTGAAAGTCGTGTGGACGCCCAGCTCGCGCCGGACGCCCGCGACGCGCGCCGTCGCGCCGTGGTAGAGCGGCGCGAACATGAAGCAGATGCCCAGCTCGTTCAGACACCCTTCGGAGACTTCGGGCGCGGCCGTCACCTCGACGCCGAGCGCGCCGAGCACGTCCGCCGAGCCCGACCTACTCGTCGCGGCGCGGCTCCCGTGCTTGGCGACGGGCAGCCCCGCGCCCGCGATGACGAAGGCGGCGGCGGTCGAGACGTTAAAGCACTTGGCGGCGCTCGAACCCGTCCCCGCCGTGTCGATGAATCTGGCGTGGCGGGGTCGGAGGCGCACCGAGCGGCGGCGCATGGCGGAGGCGAGCCCGGCCAACTCCTCGACCGTCTCGCCCTTCACGGCGAGCGCGACGAGCGCCGCGCCGATCTGCGCGTCGGTCGCCGCGGCGTCGAGCAGCGCGTCGAGCAGCGCGGCGGCCTCCTCGCGCCGCAAGTCCTCGCCGCGCATCAGGCGCAGCGTGAACTCGCGCAGCGGCGGCCCCGCGCGCTCGTCGCGCCGCGCGGGCGTCGGCAGAAGCCACGACGGCAGCGTCCTCCGTCTGCTTGCTTCGTCGCTCATGGGCCTTACAGTTTCAGGAAGTTGGCGAGGAGGCGTTTGCCCTCGGTCGTCAGAATGGATTCGGGGTGGAACTGGACGCCCTCGACCTTGAGGCGGCGGTGGCGCAGTCCCATGATGACGCCGTCGGGCGTCGTGGCCGAGACTTCGAGACAGTCGGGCAGACTCTCGCGCTCGACGACGAGCGAGTGGTAGCGCGCGGCCTGAAAGCGGTATTCGAGCCCCTCGAAGATGGTTCGCCCGTCGTGGCAAATCTCGGCCGGCTTGCCGTGGACGGGCTCGGGGCCGCGCACGACGCGCCCGCCGAAAATCTGCCCGATGGCCTGATGCCCGAGGCACACGCCGAGCACGGGGACGTGCCCCGCGAGCGCCGCGATGAGTTCCAGAGAGACGCCGGCCTCGTCGGGCGTCCCCGGCCCGGGCGAGACGACGACGCGGTCGGGCAGTATCTCCTTTTCAACTTCCCTCACCGTCACCTCGTCGTTGCGGCGCACCTCGACCTCCGCCCCAAGCTCGCCGAGATACTGCACGAGGTTGTAGGTGAAAGAGTCGTAGTTGTCTACCAGCAGAACCTTCTCGCCCATCTCACTTCTCAAATCTCAAACTTGAACTTTCAAACCCTTTTCTTCGCCCCCGCCTCGCGGAGAAGCTGCTGCACCTCTGCGCGGCGCGCGTCGGAGGCGTAGGTGAGCGCGGTCTTGCCGGTCTTGTCCTTCGACGCGGGGTCGGCGCCGCTTTCGAGCAGGAGCCGCACGACGCGCGCGTTGCCTTTGAGCGCCGCCGTCATCAGGGGCGTGCCGCCGCCCGCGTTGGCGATGTTCGGGTCGGCGCCGCCCGCCAGTAGTTTCTCGACGAGGTCTTCGCGGTCGTAGTAGACGGCCCACATCAGCGCCGTCCCGACCTGCTCGTCCAACTGGTTCACGTCCGCGCCGGCGCCGAGCAGCATCTCGACCACTTCGCCGCGGTTCTTCGAGACCCCGTACATGAGCGCGGTCGAGCCCTTCGTCTCGGGGTCGGTCGTCTGCGCGCCCAGGTCCGGTTTGAATTCGAGGACGGTCTTGACGGTCTCGTCCGAGCCGTTCAGGACGGCGCGCATGAGCGGCGTGAAGCCGCGGCGGTCGCGCCCGTTGATGTCGGCACCCTTCTCAAGCAGCGTGCGCGCGGCCTTCGCGCGGTCGTTGCGGGCGGCGAGCAGCAGCGGCGTCTCGCCTTCGGGGTTTCGCACCTCCGGGCTCATCCCGGCGATGAGGAAGAGCTTGACGGCGGCCTCCTTCCCCTCCTTCGCCGCGTTCAGGAAGTCGGCCTCCCTGTACGCGTAGCCGCGCAGGTAAATCTCGCGCCGCGCCGTCTCGGGGCTGATGGGGCGGTCGCGGCCGCCCCCGCAGGAAGCGAGCGGGAGGCAGAAGGCG
>DASWNR010000327.1:0-8749 GCA_036399155.1 Pyrinomonadaceae bacterium | reverse complement strand
TCCCGCTCGCGAAGAAGGGGTAGTTTGCCCACGTGCCGTTAAAGTGCGCCAGGTCGTCCACCGGGTACACGTCGAAGAAGCCGACCTCCGAGAGGCTGCCCGCCGCAGCGTTGCGAACGTCGAGGACGCGGACGCCGCTGCGGTAGTTCGACTCGAAGGCGTGGAGGCCGCGCACGTAGAGGTTGTGGTCGATGGCGGGCGTCGCGTGCTGGTAGGCGTACTGCACCGCGGGCGCGTCGAGGTCGGAGACGTTCCAGACGAAGGTGCGCGTGTTCAGCCCCTTGTGCGTCTCGTCGAACTCGTCGTTGAGCAGCAGCCGCGCGTGGTCGCCGGTCAGCCACCCCTGGTGCGCGTAGTTGCGGAAGGTGCCGTCGTTGCTCCCGTCGTAGGGCGTCCGCGAGAGCTGCGCGGGCGCGGCCTTGTTCGTCACGTCGGTGACGGTCAGCGTGTCCTCGTTGGCGCTGAAGCAGACCTCGCGCCCCTGGTGCTGCGCGTCCGGCCCGCGGTAGACGACGCACTGCGCCTCGTGCGTGTAGCCGTCCTGATCGACGCAGCCCGCGAAGGCGGGCGCGGCCGGGTTGCGCACGTCGACGACGTGCAGGCCGAGGCCGCAGGTGTCAACGCCGATGACGCGACCCGCGCCGGGGCGGCTGCCGGCGGCGTAGGCGAAGCCGGTCTCCTCGTTGAGCGCGAGGGTGTGCGCGCGCCCGAAGTTGTTGTAGTGCGCCGTCTCGGCGAAGACCCGCGGGGGCGAGGCGACGCCGCGCAACTGCCTGAGGTCGAAGACCTGCATCCCGTGGTCTACGGCCTCGCTGATGACGAAGAGGTGGTCGCGGTAGACTTTCATGCTGCGCCACGTAGAGTCGAAGGAGTGGCGCGGGAGGTTGCCGAGGTAGACGGGCGCGCCCGGGTTCGTCACGTCCACGAAGGCGACGCCGTTCGAGAGCCCGAGCAGCGCGTACTCCCTGTCGTTCAGAGAGTCCGTCCAGCCCCAGATGTCGTTGGCGATGATGCCGGCGGCGTCCGTGGCGTCGATGTCTGCGACGGGGAGCAGCGCGGCGAGGTCAACCTTGTTGCAGGGGAACGTGCCGGCGAAGCCGCCCACGCATGGCGTGTAGCCAAGCGCCGTCAGGGGCGCGTCGCCCGGCTGTCCGTTCCCGCCGGGGCTGTGGTGCTCGCCCTCGTGCGCGACCACCGACCACACGCCGAGGCTCAGAGCCGAAAGGATTACGACGGCGACGACTAATTTTCTGGTGCTCATATTTTTATTTCACGGACCGGGACGAGAAAGGTCAGACCGCGGGGAGGCGCGAATCATATCAGGTCAGAGCCGACTGCGGTAGCGGGCCGATGCGTCTGACCCGGACGGTCGTCAACGCCTGAGCCCGACCCGCCCGCCACCGCAGGCGTGTCTGATTTTTAAGTTTTAAGACCAGCGGCGTTTGCGGAACTTGTCTTCGGTCCAGAAGCCTCGGAGCAGGCGGAGGCGCGGGGCGGGGACGCGGCCGTCGGCGTCGGGCGGCGGGAGGACGACCGCGACCACGTCATAGCGGACGGGCGCGCCCGAGAGTCCGAGCAGGCGGCGGTAGGCGCGCGCGGCGCGCGTGACCTGTCGCTGCTTGCGCAGGTCAACGTTGGCCTCGGGCGCGGCGAACCGGTCGGAGCGGCGTGTCTTGACCTCGACGAAGCAGAGCACGGGGCCGTCGTACGCGACGAGGTCTATCTCGGCCTCGACGACCGCGCCGCGGCGGTTGCGCCCGACGCCGAGCTTGAAGTTCGCCGCCACCAGCTCGAAGCCGCGCGCGCGCAGGTATTCGGCCGCCACGGCCTCGCCGCGCCGCCCCAACTCGACGTGCGGCGCAAGTGCCTGCGGCGCTGGTGCCTCGACGCGGCGGGTGAAGCGTGCGCGTGCCTTCTCGAACAGTCTGCGTGGCGTCTGTAGTGAGAGCATAATCGCGGGGCGCAGCTTATCGCCGACGCGCTTCGGGCGCAAGGTTTCGTCCCCGGAGAAAAGGTAGTGTCCTAAATCTGTGTTGCTGATCCGGGCGGGGAGCAGGATAAAACTTGCTTCCCGTTTCCGCCTATGCTACACCTTTGCACATGCCTAAACGCTCAAGCATCCACAAGCACCCGCAGGACGAGAATCAGCTCGCCAAGTCCATCCTTGATTTGATTACGACTGAGGGCGCAGAAGAGGCAGAAGTAAAGCCGGAAAAGAACCCGGCCGCCGTCGCGCTCGGAAGGTTGGGCGGATTGAAAGGCGGGCAAGCCCGCGCCGCGAAGCTATCCGCTAAGAAGCGTTCAGAGATTGCAAAGAAGGCGGCGGCGGCGCGCTGGGAAAATCAAAAGGGTAAGTCTGATTGACCTTCTTCTTCCGTCTGCTTCTCTCTTAGCATCGGTAGCATATCAATACTGATTTTTCCCTCGCCGAAGGCTTTGATAAAGACGAACGGCTGCATCAACGGGTCTGCAAAACGGTAAAGAAAGTTCCCTTTATCACCTATCCTGTGCAGCACCTTGCCGCGCTTGGCGTCGCTGAACTCCGCAAGGTAGTGCACGTAGCGAGGCACGTCATACTCCCTGCCCAATAGCGCCGACATCCACTTACACATCTCAGCGGCGGGAAAGAACCCCATTTCATCTTGAGCGGCCACGGCGCACGCAAGCAACGCTAAATCGTAGCGGCTTTTACTCTGCGTGCTTTTTGTCGCCGTATGGTATGCCCTCCGAATTTTCTCGGCCTCAAGAACTACATCCAAGACCGCCATAGACACGTCGTGCGTGCTGATATGTGTACGCCCCTCATCAATAGCCTTTAGCCCAGCGTAAAGCCCGAAAGCATGAACGTAGAAAGGGAACCTCTGTGCGAGGGTCACAATCATTGATTTAGCAAACGGCTCGATTGTCATTTCTAACTCTTCAAGCCCCTTGTTGATAATTTCAAATAACTCTTCCGGGGACATTCGCGGCATCCGCACTTGCACCAAAGCGCGTTCTGCCGACTTTTGCTCTACGATTAAGTCGTTTACGGTATCGGCTACTCCGACGAGTAGTAGAGTTGTATTTGTCCTATGGTTGGAAAGATTCTTAATAGTCGAGGCGAGAAGGCTCTTTGCGTTTTCGTCTTTTAGTTGGTCTACTTCATCTAAAACGACGAGTGAGGGGCTCTCTAGACTACTTAGAACTACGCGGACATCGTCGGGGCTTATCAGGGTGTCCGAGTTCTTATATTCTATAGGCAGCGCGTGAAAGACTTTATGCCAGAGTGACGAGAAATCGTCTGACTCGTCACAATCAATCGTCCCACCGTCTTTAAGAACTTGGAAGTTGTTCTTGCTCTCAAGTTCAACCAGGACTTTTGCGAGAGATGTTTTACCAACCCCTCGCTCTCCGAATAAGATTGCGTGCCTACCGGGCTGCATGATGGCGCTGGTAACAGCGTTCATCTGTTGCTTCCGACCCGCAAAGAAATCGAAATCACTGATAGGTGTGCCGGGCAGAAAAACGTTGAATATCTTGGTGCGAAGCTGTCCCAAGCCGCCTTTGATTACTTTTTGCTGTACTTCCAATTTACCCCCTAAAGCTTCAAGTAAGCGGCACAAAGCTTATAGTAAAAGGCTAAAAGCTTCAAGCTTACAATTAACCATATGATTTTATTAGACTTAGCTTCAAATAAACACCTTGACAAAGCATGACCGCTCAAGCATAATAGCATCTTCGGCAACACAAAAAGGTGCTAACGATGAACTGCCAAAGCTGCAACGGTGAAACAAAGAAGTTCGGCAAGGATAGGAAAGGCAACCAGCGCGTCCGCTGCCTTTCCTGCGGCAAGACTCAGACCCTCACGCAGCCCAACCCACTCGGCTCTATGTACCTCGCCGAAGATAAGGCTTTGATGTGCCTGAACCTCTTAGTCGAAGGCATGAGCGTCCGAGCCATCGAAAGAATCACGGGCGTTCACCGCGACACCATCCTTGACCTATTAGTCACGGTCGGCGAGAAGTGCGAGAAGTTGATGGACGAAAAGATTCAGGGCATCTCCGTTAAAGACGTTCAGGCGGACGAAGTTTGGGCTTACGTTCAGATGAAGGAAAAGACGAAGAAGCGGCAAGGGCTGAATGATGAGACCATCGGCGACGCCTACACGTTCACGGCCATTGACCGCGAGACGAAGCTTATTCTTTGCTGGCATCTCGGCCGCCGTTCGGTTGCGGATACCTTCATCTTCACTGAGAAGCTGTACCGCGCGACCGGGACTCACTTCCAGCTTACAACCGACGGCTTTGGCGCTTACCCCGACGCCGTGATTCACTCTCTCGGCACCCGCGTTGACTACGCGCAGTTGGTGAAGATGTACGCGCAGAGTCCCGAAGGCGAGCGCCGCTACTCCCCGGCCGAGTGCATAGGCGCGAAGAAGATTCCGGTTATCGGCAACCCCGACCCCGCGCGCATCAACACCTCGCACGTCGAGAGGATGAACCTCACAATCAGGATGCACACGCGCCGTCTTACTCGTCTCACGAATGCCTTCTCTAAGAAGTGGACGAACCTTAAAGCCGCTCTCGCCCTGCACTTCGCTTATTACAACTTCTGCCGCATTCACTCTACAATCCGTTGCACGCCAGCGATGGAGGCGGGAATTATTAAGAGCGTGTGGACGCTGAAAGACTTACTTCACAGCTAAAGGAGAAGCCATTATGCAGAAGTGGGAGTACCTAGTGGTTACTATAGGCGACACTAGCGGGAAGTATTGGATGGATGGCAAGCAACTTCAGGTGACAGTGGCAAAGGCAGATTACGAGAATCCATACGGGGACTATCAGAAGATGAAATCTACGATTTTGAATAACGTCGGGATGCAAGGCTGGGAACTGACAATGAAAGACACCCAAGGGTCGCTTATCTTCAAACGCCCCAAGCTCTAGCAACACAGATTTAGGACACTACCGGAGAAAAGAGTTCCTTGCGGTGAAATAAGTCGCACGCTACACTTCTTTATGATGTCGAGCGAGCAGAGCAGAGAAGAGATGCCGGAGTCGAAGGCGGCCGAGCCGCTCCCGCTGGTGGCCATCGTCGGGCGTCCGAACGTGGGCAAGTCCACGCTCTTTAACCGGCTGGTCGGCGAGCGCCGCTCCATCGTCGGCGACGAGCCGGGCATCACGCGCGACCGCATCTACGGCGAATCCGAATGGGCGGGCCGGCGCTTCTCGCTCGTGGACACCGGCGGCATCGTCCCCGACGACGACGAGGTCATCCCCGCCAACATCTTCCGGCAGGCCGAGTTCGCCATCACGGAGGCGGTGGCGCTCGTCTGGGTCGTGGACGCGCGCGCGGGCGCGACGCCCCTGGACGAGGAGCTGGCGCGGCTTTTGCGCTCGACCGACAAGCCCGTGCTCATCGCGGCGAACAAGGTGGACACGGCGAGGCTCGAAGCACTCGCCGGCGAGTTCCACCGCTTCGGCTTCGACGACGTGCTGCCCATCTCGGCGGAGAACTCTGACGGCGTGGCCGAGCTGCTCGACGCGCTCGTCGAGCGGCTGCCGCCGGCCGAGGCCGGAGCCGAAGGGGAGTCGGACGGGCGCGCGCGCGAGGTGCGGCTCGCCATCGTCGGCCGCCCCAACGTGGGGAAGTCTTCGCTCTTGAACCGGCTCGTCGGCGACGAGCGCGTCATCGTCTCGCCCGTGGCCGGGACGACGCGCGACGCCGTCGACACAGTGCTCGAAGCCGAGGGGCAGACCTTCCGCCTGATAGACACCGCCGGCATACGCCGCAAGGGCAAGACCGAGGAGATGGCCGAAAAGCTCTCGGTCGTGATGGCCCGCAGGAGCTTGGAGAGGGCCGACGTGGCGGTCGTCGTCGTCGACGCCGTCGAGGGCGTCACCGCCCTGGACGCCAACATCGCCGGCTACGCGCTCGACGCGGGCTGCTCCATCATCCTCGCCGTCAACAAGTGGGACGCCGTCCCCGACAAGGACAACCACAGCGTCTCGGAGTTCGAGCGCGACCTGCGCTTCAAGATGAGGTTTTTGGAGTGGGCGCCGGTGATGACCATCTCGGCGCTGGCGGGGCAGCGCATAGACCGCCTGCTGCCGCTCGCCGCGCGCGCGCACGAGGCGCGCAACCGGCGCGTCCCCACCTCGCAGCTCAACGCCTTCTACGAGCGCGTCATGGCCTCGGGGCGCGCGCCGACGACGCCCGCGCCCGTCAAGGGCGGCCAGTCGCGTCTCCACGTCCAATACCTCACGCAGGTCAGCACGCGCCCGCCCACCTTCCTCGTCTTCACGGCGGGCGGGCGGGCCGGCATCCACTTCTCGTTCGAGCGCTTCCTGCAAAACCGTCTGCGCGAGGAGTTCGACTTCTTCGCCACCCCGCTCCGCATCGTCGAGCGCCACAAGAAGAAGGGCTGACGGGCGCCCATGTCTGACGACAGCGAACAACGGGCGGCCGGCGACGGCGGGCACACCGCGCCCGACCGCGAGGTCGAGCGCCTGCGCTCGCTCGCCGAGAACCTCTCCGAGGCTTACGAGCAGTTGGAGACGGTCAACCGCATCGTCGCCGCCGTCAACACCAGCCGCAGCATCGAGGAGGTCTTCGAGCTGGCCAGCGAGCAGATGCGCTCGCTCGTCCCCTTCGACCGCGCCTCCCTCGCGCTGTGCGAGGAGGGCGGCGAGACGCTGCGCGTCTACGCCCTGACGGGCGAGCGCGCCGGCCCGCTCGCGGTCGGCGCGCG
Organism: Pyrinomonadaceae bacterium; assembly: GCA_036399155.1. Taxonomy (GTDB): domain Bacteria; phylum Acidobacteriota; class Blastocatellia; order Pyrinomonadales; family Pyrinomonadaceae; genus QHXN01. The sequence goes on along the minus strand of DASWNR010000327.1, from coordinate 2,019 downwards.
CGGGTCGCTCAGGGGCTCCGTGACCGAACTGGCCCTGACCGGGCGGCGCACGGTCGTCATCCCCGAGCTGAGCGAGGAGCGCCGCTTCAACGTCTACGAAGACCTGCGGCGCGAGGGCTTCCGCTCGGCCGTCTGCGTCCCGCTCTTCTCGATGCGGCGCGCGGTCGGGAGCCTCAACCTGACGAGCCTCAGCCCCGAGGCGTACCGGCGCAACCACCTGCTCGCGCTCGAACGCCTCGCCGCCCCGCTCGCCATCGCCATCGAGAAGACGCAGCTCCTCGAAGAGAGCTGGGAGCGCAACGAGGAGCTGCGCGGGCTCTTCGAGATAACGCGCACCTTCACGACGCTCTCCGACACGGCCGACGTTTCGCGCCGCCTCGCCAGCGCCATCTGCAAACTGGCCGGCGCGGAGATGGGACTCATCGCCGCCTACGACCGCCGCACCAACGCGGTGCGCGCCGTGTCGCCGGGCTGCAACACGCCGCCCGGCCTCGTCGAAGAGTTCCACTTCAAGCTCGAACGCGGGAACCGCGACGCGCCGCTCTTCCAGACCGGCGAGTCTTTCGTCTCGAACGAGCCGGCCTCCGACCCGCGCCTCAACCACGACTTCGCGGGGCGCTGGGGCGTGCGCTCCGTGTTGAGCGTGCCGCTCAAGATTAAGGGCGAGCTGATCGGCTTCATCTACGTCGCCAACCGGCCGGGCGGCTTCTCGGAGCGGGAGCTGCGCCTGCTCGAAATCCTCGCCACGCAGGCGGCCGAGACCATCGTCAACGCGCGGCTGTTCGCGACCATCCAGGCGCAGGCCGAGCGCGAGGCCGTCGTCAACCGCCTGCTGCTCTCGCTCCAGCGCGGGTCGGAGCCGCACGAGAAGGTGCGCGAGGTCATCGAGCGCGTCGGCGAAGTCCTCGGGCTCGACCGCTGCGTCGCCGTCCTCTTCGCGGACGACGAGCACGACGACTATTACGACGAGTGGTGCGCCGAGGGGGTCGAGTCCGTCACGGACTGGCTTGACGTGCGCGAGCGCTCGCCCGTCCGCTACGCGCTGCGCACCGAGCGCCGCCCGCTCGTCGCGTCGGACGTGAGCGCGCACCCGCTCGCCGAGGGTCTGGGCGGCCTGATTCAGAGGATGCGCCTGAAGAGTCTCGTCGTCGCCCCGGTCACGCACCAGGGCCGCGTCGTCGGCTCGATCAGCGGGCACCAGACGCGCGGCCGGCGCGAGTGGAGCGAGGACGACGTTGACCTCCTCGTCGCCGTCGCCACGCACGTCGGCGCGACCCTGGAGAACGCGCGGCTCATCTCGGAGCTGCGCGAGGCGAACCGGCTCAAGGATCAGTTCCTCGCCACGCTCTCGCACGAGCTGCGGACGCCGCTGACGGCGATCAACGGGTGGGTCGAGATGCTCTGCGAGCGCGAGGCGCTCATGGGCGGGGGCGACCTCGCCGACGGCATCCGCGCCATCAGCTCTTCGGCCACCTCGCTCACGCAGCTCATCAACGACCTGCTCGACCTCTCGCGCATACAGCGCGGCGTGCTGCGGCTCCAGCGCGACCTGCTCGACATCAACGAGGTCGTGCGCGGGGCGGAGCGCGCCATCCGGCAGTCGGCGCGCGCGCGCAAGCTTGAGCTGCGGCTCGAACTCTCTGACGGACTCCCGCCGACCGTCGCCGACGCGCAGCGCGTCCAGCAGATACTCTGGAACCTCCTCTCGAACGCCATCAAGTTCACGCCGAAGGGCGGCCACGTCGTCGTCCGCACGCGACTCGCGGGGGGCGCGGAGCCGGACGCGGAGCCGGACGTGGACGGCGACGGGCGGGCGGCGACGGCGGCGCGCACGCGCTGGGTAGAGATAGAGGTCGAGGACACGGGCGAGGGCATCCCGGCCGACTTTATGCCTCACATCTGGGAGCGCTTCCGACAGGCCGACGCGACGGCCACGCGGCGGCACGGGGGCCTCGGCATCGGCCTCTCGCTCGTCAAGGAGCTGGTCGAAGCGCACGGCGGCATGATTGAAGTTGACAG
>DASWNR010000326.1:0-5279 GCA_036399155.1 Pyrinomonadaceae bacterium | reverse complement strand
CGAGAAGTACGCGGAGCTGGCGCCGCCGCGCGGCGGCGCCCCGGCCGAGGGCGGCGGGCCGCCCGACGTGCTGCTCAACCGCCTGCTGCTCCTTCAGGCGTTCCCCGACTACCTGAAGTACCCGCCGCGACTCTACCGTCTGATGCACGTCGTCAACATGGCGCTGAACCTCGTCGGCGGCGACAAGCTGGCGTGGCAGCAGCGGCGCGCCGAGTCCTTCACCTCGACGCCGCTCCACTCGGGCAGCCTCTTCGTCGGGTACCGGCGCACGCGCGACTACGGCGGCAAGAGCGGCATCGCGCTCGGCACGGCCGTCGCCATCTCGGGCGCGGCGGCCAGCTCGAACATGGGCTACTTCTCGCCGTCGCCCTTCGTCACGCTCGCGCTCACGTTCTTCAACGCGCGGCTCGGCTGGTGGCTCGGCAACCCGGGCGTGCACGGCGCGCGCACCTTCTTCCGCTCGCACCCGAAGAGCGCGCTGAGCCCCATCCTCGACGAGGCGTTCGGCCAGACCGACGACAGGAACCCTTACGTGCTGCTCTCCGACGGCGGCCACTTCGAGAACCTCGGGCTCTACGAGATGGTCCTGCGGCGCTGCCGCAACATCGTCGTCGTGGACGGCTCGGCCGACCCCTCGGGCGCGCTCGAAGGTCTGGGCGACGCGGTGCGCAAGATACGCATCGACCTCGGCGTCCGCATCGAGTTCGACTCCCCCTTCCCCATCCTGCCGCGCCCCGCGAGCGAGGAGAAAGGCGCGGGCGGCTACTGCGCCGTCGGCGACATACACTACGAGGACGTTGACGCCGCGCCGGGCGGGCGCGTCGACGCGCCGGGCCGCGAGCACGCGCGGCACGAGATGACCGGCCGCATCGTCTACGTCAAGCCGACCATCTACGGCACCGAGCCGCGCGACATCTACAACTACGCGATGAGCCACCCGGACTTCCCGCACGAGACGACGGCCGACCAGTTCTTCGACGAGCCGCAGTTCGAGAGCCACCGCATGCTCGGCTACTACATCCTCGAACAGCTCTTCGAGGAGGCCGCGCACGGCCCCGGCGGCGTCGACTACTCCGAGGGGCGCGACCTGCAAAAGTTCGTCACATGGCTCGACGAGCGCGGCGAGGCCGAGCGCGGGGCGGCCGGCGGGAAGAAGAAGGACGGCGAAACTATAGCCGGCGGGACGGGCTGACGGCGCGGCCGTGCCCCGGTTTGCCATCCGGGCGCGCGGCGTGCGAGGATTGAGTCATCCGAAAAGGTCATGGGCGAAGGACGACTCGATCTGCTGATCATCGGCGCGGGGCCGGCCGGGCTCTCGGCGGCCGACGCGGCCGCGCGCGAGGGGCTCTCATACCTCGTCGTCGAGAAGGGTCTCATCGCCGACACGGTCTACCGCTACCCGGTCGGGCTGACGGTCTTCTCCACCACCAACGAGCTTGAGCTGAGGGACGGCGAGCTGCGCCCCTGCCGCGAGAAGCCTACACGCGAGGAGCTGCTCTCCTACTACGTCCGCTTCGCGCTCGAACACGAACTCCGCATCAACACGGAGGAGGAGGTCACGCGCGTCGAGCCGCTCGCTCGCGAGGGCTTCCGCGTTACGACCTCGCGCTCGACATACGAGGCCGCGCGCGTGCTCGCGTGCCTCGGGGGGATGGCCCGCCCGCGCCGGCTCGGCGTCCCCGGCGAAGACCTCCCGAAGGTCAAACACCGCTTCGTCGAGCCTTTTCCCTACGTGCGCAAGGAGGCGCTCGTCGTCGGCGGCGGGAACTCCGCGGCCGAGGCCGCGCTCTTCCTCGCCGAGGGCGGCGCGCGCACGACCTTCGCCATCTGGCCCGAGGACTGGGAGAACCGCGACCCGAAGAAGGGCTGCATCAAGCACTGGGTGCGCGACCCGCTCGAACGCGAGATCGAGGCCGGCCGCCTGCGCGTCTTTCTCTTCTCCCAAGTCGAGGAGATAGGCGAGACGGAGGTGCGCATCAGGGACGCCGCCGGCCGCAGCCACTCGCTCGCGAACGACGCCGTCTTCGTCCTCGTCGGCAGCGACGCAGACCTCACGCTGCTGCGCGCGGCCGGCGTCCGCACAGAGCGCTCCGGCCTCTCCGAAGTCCCCGCCTACGACCCCGAGAGCTTCGAGACCAACGTCCCCGGCCTCTACGTCGCCGGCCACTTCACCAACTCGCGCCACATCAAAGAGGCCATCGCCGTCCCCCGCCGCGTCGTCCCACTCATCGCCCAATCCCTCCGCGCCGCGGTCTGAACTTTCCCTTCACGACGAATCTAACGGCCGACCCTCTCGGTACTTTCCGCGAGTCACGCGGCGATGTATATTCTCCTGCCGCGCGGCGGCGAAATCATAGACGGAGGTGTGCGATGGGAAGTGATAAGGACGTGGAGAAGTCTTACTCTAACGGCGAGGTCGTCGCCAAGCTGCGTCGGCTGGCCGACGCGCTCGAAGCCGAGAAGACCTTCGAGATACAGATCGCGGGCGAGCGCATTTACGTGCCGCCCTACGCGACCGTCGAGTTCGAGTACCAGCGCGAGGGCGACGAGGAGGAGGTCGAGATAGAGCTGAAGTGGAAGCGCCGCTGAAGCCCGCCGTCGAGACCTTCAACATCCGGGAAGCTCGCGAGGTGTCAACGATGAAGGTGCTCGTGACGGGGGGCGGCGGCGCGCTCGGCCGCAGGCTGGTGCGATTGCTTACGGCCGGGGGTCACGCCGCGCGCGTCATGAGCCGGCGCAAGCCCGCGCGCGACGCGCCGGACGGCGTCGAGTGGGCTCGCGCCGACCTCTCCACGGGCGAGGGGGTGGACGCCGCGGTCGGGGGCGTCGAAGCCGTCATCCACGCCGCCTCCGACCCGCGCAACGCGGAGGCGGTAGACGTGGGCGGGACGCGCCGTCTGTGCGGGGCGGCGCGCGCGGCCGGCGTCTCGCACCTCGTCTACATCTCCATCGTCGGCGTCGACGAACTCCCCTTCGGCTACTACCGCCGGAAGCTCGCGGCCGAAGCCGTCGTCGAGTCTTCGGCCGTGCCCCACTCCATCCTGCGCGCCACGCAGTTCCACACGCTCGTGGACTTCCTTCTGACGCAGGCCGCGCGCGTGCCGCTCCTGATGCCGCTCCCGACCGACTTCAAGTTCCAGAGCGTTGACGACGCGGAAGTGGCCGGGCGGCTGGCGGCGTGCGTAGGCGCGGGCCCGCGGGGACGCCTGCCGGACTTCGGCGGCCCCGCGGTGCTCACGCTGGGCGAGATGGCGCGGGAATGGAAGCGCGCCAGGGGCGTTGGGAAGAAGGTCGTGAACGTGCCGATACCCGGAGCGCTCGCGCGCGCTTTCCGCGCCGGGAAGAACACCGCGCCCGGCGGAGAGCGCGGCGTGACAAGCTGGGAAGAGTGGCTCGCGCGGCCGGGAAGCGCGGGCGCGGTCTGACGGCTTCAGAGCGGGAGGGGGTACGCCGGGATGCTGTTCATGGTGATAGAGCGTTTCAGGGGCGGCGACGCGGCGTCCGTCTACAGGCGCTTCCGCGAGCGCGGGCGGATGATGCCGGAGGGGCTGCGCTACGTCGAGAGCTGGGTCGAGTCGGACTTCGGCAGGTGCTTTCAGTTGATGGAGTGTGAAAACCCGCGCCTCTTCCGCGAGTGGGTCGAGCGCTGGGAAGACCTCGTCGAGTTCGAGATAGTGCCCGTCGTCACCTCGCGCGAGGCCGCCGAGCGCATAGCGCCGTCGCTCTGAACGGGCGGGTCAAGAGGTCTGCCGTCCGACAGTCCTCCCGCTTCCCCTCCCGCGCCGCGGCGAGCTTCCTAAACGCTCCGCCCGGGCCACCCGACGGACTTCAACGACGCCGCCAACAGCCCCACCCCCGCGACGAGCAGCAGCCCGGCACCCCAGCCGCCCGCCTCGCCCGCGAACAGGTGCGCGGAGCAGGCCAGCAGCAGCAGCGACGCCGCCGCGCACAAGACCGCCCCCGCGAGACGCGGCCCCGACGTTTCCCTTCTCGTGCTCACCCCACAACTCTACACGCCCCGCGCCCCGCCTTCCGTCCGACAAAAGACCGACACCTCCCCGCCGCCGCGATGGAAGACATCTACCAACTGCAATCCGTCTTGGCCGGCTACATCTTGAAGTGACGGCGATGCGGTCTAACGAGACGAAGCGGCGGCGACACGGGAGAGGACTCAGGGCTCAGCGGCCCTGTGCGGGAAGATTCATTACCCAATCGGCCCACGAGAGCACCGTCCTGGCGCGGCGCCCTATGGTGCGCTCGCTTAACTCTGGCCGCAGCCGCCGTATGAACTCCTCGATCTGTTCTGCCGCCGGCCTCTCGCCTCGCTCCAGATAGAGCCCCAGAGCCCGGCGAAATACTTTGCGCTCAAGGATGCACTCGACCAGCGCGAGGTTTCGCTCCCGCGGCGGCTTTGACATGATGAGCGTGCCGGGGGCGGTGAGCGAGTAAGTCGTGCCCTGCCCTCGGCCGTGCTGCTGAACGAGCCCCAGATAACTCGCGGCGTCCGTGTAATACCACGTCTGGCGCGGGGTGAAGTCGTAGTTTGAAGTTATGTACTCTTGCGTCAGGGCGCCGCTCGCCCCGCAGAGCTGCGTTAGGAGGTCTACGACGCGGTCGAAACTGTCGGCCTGCGGGAAGGGCACGCCCGGCGGCTCGGGCCCGGGCCTTGCGCGATTGAGCGCGTCAACAATGTCTCCAGCGTCGATGTCGCCTGGCACGACCCGGAACTTGCGCTGCTCTATCAGCTCGATGGAGTTGTAGAGGAGCGGCTCGCGGAAGCGGAAGACGAGGAGCGAGAAGACGGAGCTGGCGTTAGAGTAGTAAAGGAAGATTGGGACGATCTGCTTCCGCGTCCTGGCCAGCCAGGCGCGGTACGGGTAGTAGAGTTGCCTGACGTGGAAGTCTGTGACGACCTCGTTCTTGGCCTCGACGATGGCGAACGTGTCATCGCCCTCGAACCCGGCGTCTATCTCGACCTGCGCGCCCTCGACCTTGATCTCATGCAGTTCCCCCGTCTGCTTATTCCTGATCCGGTAGTCGAACCTCCCGGCAGCCTGCCGACCGAAGACCGTCAGCGCCGCCTCCCGGCGGAGGACGCTGTCGATGATCCCCGTGTAGTAGGCGCACATCAGCACCGCCGACTCCGAGTAAAGGTTGGACGGGTCGATGGTCTTGATGCGGCGCGGGAAAGGAGCCCGCTCGACCGGGAGCGACGGGTTGTCGGTCACGTTCTCATAGCTGTCGAACCTGCCGATGAGGTAAGTGCCGCGCGTGTTCGG
>DASWNR010000325.1:0-17115 GCA_036399155.1 Pyrinomonadaceae bacterium | reverse complement strand
GGTGAAGGCGGCGTGCGAGTAGGTGACCGTCGTGGACTCCGGCCGCACGTCTATCGAGGCGGCCACGTCCGAGCCGCGGAATTCGAGCGGGTAGCCTTCGAGCCGGAAGGATAGCTCGAACTGGTCGAGAATCTGGACGGGGTAAGCCCACGCTTCGAGCTGCCGGTGCTCGTAGCCGAAGACCGCGCTCCTGCGCCCGAGCACGTCGAGGAACGCCCCGGGCCTCGTCCTTCGTTCCAGCCGGAGGCCGCTCTGCGGGAGTTGAAATTTGGGGACGAGGACGGGCGCGGCCTGTTGCGCGTGCGCCGCGCGGCCGGCGGCGGACAGCGCGAAGAGGCACAGCGTCAGGCACGAGAGGCGTCCGAATTTGTTCACGACTTTGAACCGCCGAAAGGGATTAACCACAGGGACGCGGCCGATTTGAATTTCAACTTTGAAATTTCAAATCCTCGAAGCCGCGTCCCTGTGGTTAATCTTTGCCCCCGGGCTACGCCCTTAAAATCAGATGCCGAGCACGTCGATCAGCTCCTGAACGGAGGCGGCGCTCTTCTGGAGCGCGATGCGCTCTTCGGCGGTCAGGTTGATTTCGATGATCTGTTCCAGCCCGCGCGCGCCGAGCTTGCAGGGGACGCCGACGAAGAGGTTGTTGATGCCGTACTCGCCTTCGAGGTAGGCGGCGCAGGGCAGAATCTTCTTCTTGTCTTTTAGTATCGCCTCGGTCATCTCGACGGCGGCGGCCGAAGGCGCGTAGTAGGCCGAGCCTGTCTTGAGGAGGCCGACGATCTCGGCGCCGCCGTTGGCCGTGCGCTTGACGATGGCGTCGAGCTGGTCTTTGGGCAGAAGCTCCGTGACGGGGATGCCGGCGCAGGTCGAGTAGCGCGGGAGCGGCACCATCGTGTCGCCGTGGCCGCCGAGCACGAAGGCCGTCACGTTCTCGACCGACACGTCGAGCGCCTCGGCCAGGAAGCAGCGCATGCGCGCGGAGTCGAGCACGCCCGCCATGCCGATGACGCGGTGCTTGGGGAAGCCCGAGCGCTTAAAGGCCACCTGGGTCATCGCGTCGAGCGGGTTCGAGACGACGATGATGATGGAGTCGGGCGAGTGCTGCACGACCTGATCGACGACGCTCGACACGATGCCGGCGTTGGTCTTCAGCAGGTCGTCGCGGCTCATGCCGGGCTTGCGCGGCAGCCCCGACGTGATGATGACCACGTCGGAGCCGGCCGTCGCCGCGTAGTCGTTGGTCGAGCCGACGAGCGCCGAGTCGTAGCCCTCGATAGGCGCGGCCTGCGCCAGGTCGAGCGCCTTGCCCTGCGGCATCCCCTCGACGATGTCCACGAGCACCACGTCGCCCAGCTCCTTGCTCGCCAGCCAGTGTGCGGCGGTCGCGCCGACGTTGCCGGCGCCGACCACCGTGACCTTGTTTCGCTTACCCATCTCTTCAGTTTTCCTTTCGCCTCTTAAAATTTCTGATTCGGTAGAGCGTCCGCCCGCGGCCCGCCCGCGCGGATTAAGGCACAAACTTACGCCCAACGCTGTTTTGTTGGTGTTGGAAGAGTGCGAGTGTAGGGTGCGCCTCCGGGGGGTGTCAAGGTACACTCAGATACAGAATCATGTATGAAACTATCGGAATTATTCGGGAGGATTTTCGGGGCGCGCGCGGCGAAGGCCGAGGAGGCGGACGGAGAGGGCGGGTCGGACGTAGACCCTTTCAACCCCTTCCCTGAGCCCGTCCGTCTGGAAATCAGGGACGTGTTCGACCTCCACTCCATCCCGCCGCGCGAGGTGCGCGCCGTCGTCGAAGAGTACCTGCGCGAGGCTCGCAGTAAAGGCTACCGCCACGTCCGCATCATCCACGGCAAGGGCGTCGGCGTGCAGCGCGAGGCCGTCCGCGCCGTCCTCGCGCGCACGCCCTTCGTCGAAAGCTTTACGGACGCCCCGCCCGAGGCCGGCGGCTGGGGCGCGACCGTCGCACGCCTCTCGCCCGAACCCGGCCCTTAAAGCCGGGAGCGCATTCATGCGCGAGGAAACAATCTCGCCCGACGGCCGATAACTTGAGCGAGAGGCATTATCACGCGCACGCTTGAGGAGTCGAGACGAGATGGCCAACGTCGAGCCTACCAACGCCAACGCCGCCGTGACGCCCGCCGACGGGCGCGCGGGCGGCGACTTCGCCGTCCCCATCACACTGTCGCGCAGGGACGCGACGCCCGAGGAGCACGCCGACGCACTGCTCCGCAGCCTCGGCTTCGACGCCGCAGACCTCGCGCGCTATCGTCAGGAGGCCGGCGTCGACCTCCGCCAGCACTTCGTCAAAAGCTTCCGCGACGCGCCGGGCAGGAGCCACGCCCACTACGCGAACGGGCGCGGCGGGTTCACGGCCTACGTCCCCATCGACCGCAAGTGGTACAACTCGCTCCGGCAGTTCGCGGGCGCGAGTACCCTCCCGACGACGAACACGACTACCGGCGGCTTGCCCAACGCGACGGTCGCCTCGCGGCAGGGCGTTGACCGCATGTCGCAGCAGAGGGCCGCGCTCAACTCGAACGTGCCGGCCGGCGACGGCGTCCCCTCGGGCTTCACGGCCGAGGAGCGCGCGCTGGCCCTCGACCTGACGCAGATGGGGCTCGACATCGCCGGCATCCTCGACCCGACGCCCATCTCCGACGGGACGAACGGCGTCATCTCGCTCTTCCGCGGCGACCTGCTCGGCGCGGGCATCTCGGTCGTCGGCTTCATCCCGTACCTCGGCGACCTCGCGAAGCTCGGCAAGGTGAAGAAGTGGGCCGAGGTCGTCGGCCGCGTCGTGGACATGGCGCGCACCAACGCGCGCTTCGCCGAGTTCGTCCGCTTCGGGATGCAGAAGATCAAGGGGCTGCTCGACCGCATCCCGCTCGACAGGCTCCCCGGCGCGATGCGCGAGGCCGTAGAGAAACTGAAGGCGAAGGTGGACGAGTTCTTCAACGGCCCCGCGCCGACGCCGGGCGGCTCGACGCCGACGCCGACGAGGACGGAGCCGCCGAAGATCGACAAGGTGAAGGTGGGCGACGTGGAGCTGCCCGCGACGACCCGGATGAGCGTCGAGGACAAGCTCTACAACTACCTGCTCGACCCAGACCACCCCGTCGGCGGCCCGAAGGCGAAGTGGTTCCGCGAGGCGCTCGGCTTCACGCGCGGGAACATGGACGACCTCGCGCGCCAGGTCGTCTTCGACCCGGCGCGCGCCGTCGAGACGGCCGTCACGCCGCACGGCGTGAAGTATAATCAGACCATCCGCATCACGGGGGCGAACGGCCGGCAGATAGACGTGCTGTTCGCGTGGATAAAGAACAACGACGGCGTCGTGCGGCTGGTCACGGCCCCGCCGACCAGGAAGTAGAGGAGGCGAGCGAATTGTTCGCGGAGTATCAGGTCGTCCGACTGTCGCGGGACATCCCCGAAGAGGGCTTGAAGGCCGGCGCGCGCGGCGCCGTCGTGATGATCTACCCCCGGAGGCCGGAGTCGCCGCGCGAGTACGAGGTCGAGTTCACGGACGACGAGGGCGGGACGCTCGCCCTCCTCACGCTGCCCGAAGACCAACTGGAGCCGGAGGCGGGCGCGACACGGTAGTCCGCCGCGAGTCGAGACAAGTCAGAACCGCCCGCGGTATCGGGCGGCCCTTTGTAATTCGGCGGTGCTGAGTCGCAAAGGGCCGCCCGATACCGCGGGCGGTTCCGCCTGTATGGCTGCTACTTCCTGAGCCAGCCGAAGAGCCCGTAGATGATTGTCTCGCGGTTCTCCTCGTAGATGGCCTTGGTGAGCGGGATGGACATCGGGCAGGCGCGGACGCAGTTCTGCGCGTTGCCGCAGTTGGTGATGCCGTCGTCGCCCATGATGGCCGTCAGGCGGTCGTCGCGCGTGATCTTCCCCGAGGGGTGCATGTTCTGGTAGCGCACCTGCGCGATGGCCTGCGGGCCGATGTAGTTGCCGTCGCCGTACTGCGGGCAGGCTTCCAGACAGCAGCCGCACGTCATGCAGCGCGAGTAGGCGTAACGCTCGGCCACGTCCTCCTGCGACATGCGCGGGCCGGGGCCGAGGTCGTAAGAGCCGTCGATCTCGATCCACGCCTTGACGCGCTTGAGGTGGTCGAACATCTCCGAGCGGTCGACGACGAGGTCGCGCACGTTGGGGAACTTCGACATCGGTTCGAGCGTGATGGGCCGGTGCGGGTCGAGGTTGTCGACGAGCGCCGAGCACGACTGGCGGACGCGCCCGTTGATGACCATCGTGCAGATGCCGCAGACCTGCTCAAGGCAGTTCATGTCCCAGACCGGGGGCGTCGTCTTCTTCCCGTCGCGCGTGACCGGGTTCTTCCTGACCTCCATCAGGCAGGAGATGATGTTGAGGTTCGGCCGGTAGGGGATGGCGAACTCCTCCCAACGCGCCTCCTCGTCCTGCCGCTCGCGGCGGCGTATGCGCAGGACGACCTCCCGCGGCGGGTTCCTCGACCCCTGCGTCTGCTGCTCGGCTTTTGCTTCTGCGCTCATGAGTTGAAATCCACCTTGTCGTAGACTGCGCCCAAATTCAAAGTGCACTCGATTGACGGCAGCGTGAGAGAACTCTCAAGCCCCGCCGCCGCCTTGTATCTCCATTCCCCGCCGTCACCCCTGACGTATAGCTCGATTAGAGGTCTGTCCTGCGCGACCAGCAGGTACTCCTTCAAAGTTCCAATCGTCTGGTAAGCCAGAAACTTCGCGCCCCGGTCGAAAGCCTCTGTACTTTTGGAAAGTACCTCGACTACGAGAAGGGGGTTCGTGATGATGTCCCTGCGTTCGTCGTGAAACTGCGGCTCGTCGCAGAGGACGGTCACGTCTGGGTAGAAGAACTTCCGCGACTCTTGCAGTCGAATTTTCAAGTCGCTCTGGAGGACGCGGCAGGGCCGGGCTCGGAGCTGAATCGCAAGTTCGACCGTGATGTTGCTGACAATTTGGATGTGGTTAAGGCGTGCCCCAGTCATCGGATACACAACTCCGTCTATGTACTCGCTCTTAGTTTCCGATAACCTCTCGGCGGCGAGGTACTCTTCGGGAGTCACGTACGTGACCGTGTGTGTCGTCATGGCCTTCACCAAAACCGGGCGTTAAGGGTTCTTGCCGCCCGCGTCCTCGATTGAGTCGCCGCGCTCGCGGCGCGTCTCGACCTCGCCCGAGACGGCGCGGTCAACCTTCTCCTTGTCCTGACCCCAGACGGCGGGGCCGGAGGTGTTGGGCGGCTTCTGCTCCCAGCCGGAGGCGGGCACCTGCGCCGCGCCGTCCCTGGTCGGCGACTGCTCGGCCTGACCGCCGGCGGCGGCCTTCGCCTGCTTGCCCTTCGTGTAGTCGCGCTTGCGCGGCTCGATGAGCCCCACGTCCACCGTCTCCCACGAGAAGACCGGCCCCTCGCCCGAGAACTCGGCGATGGTCGTCTTCAGGAAGTTGTCGTCGTCGCGGTTGGGGAAGTCGGGCTTGTAGTGCGCGCCGCGCGACTCGTCGCGGTTCAGGGCGCCGAGCGTGATGACGCGCGCCAGTTGGAGCATGTTGTAGAGCTGGCGCGCGTGCGGCACGGCGTGCGTCGCCCACATGTTCGAGTCGTTCAAAGAGATGTGCCGGTAGCGGTCTATCAGCTCAAGCAGCTTGTCGTCGGTCGCCTTCAGCTTGTCGTTGTAGCGGACGACGGTCACGTTGTCGGTCATCCACTTGCCCATCTCCTCGTGGATGACGTACTGGTTCTCCGACCCCGTCTGCTTCAGAAGCCCCGCGTTAATCTCCTGCTGCCGCTTCAGCTCGTCGTCGTAAATCTTCGAGCCGTCGGCGCCGTTGCGCTCGACGTTCTTGGCGAACTCGATGGCGGCGGGCGCGGCGACGAAGCCGCCGTAGACGCAGGAGACGAGCGAGTTCGCGCCGAGGCGGTTCGCGCCGTGGATGGAGTAGTCGCACTCGCCCGCGGCGAGCAGGCCGGGGATGTTCGTCCGCTGCTCGAAGTCCACCCAGAGCCCGCCCATAGAGTAGTGGACGCCGGGGAAGATGCGCATCGGGACGTGGCGCGGGTCGTCGCCGACGAACATCTCGTAGATTTCCAGAATCGCGCCGAGCTTGCGGTCGAGCGTCTCGGCCGGGATGTGCGTCAGGTCGAGGTAGACCTGGTTGTCGCCGTAGACGCCGAAGCCGTCGAGACAGATCTGGAAGATTTCGCGCGTGGCGATGTCGCGCGGGACGAGGTTGCCGTAGGCCGGGTACTTCTCTTCGAGGAAGTACCAGCGCTCGGACTCGGGGATGGACGAGGGCTGGCGCTTGTCATTCTTCGCCTTCGGCACCCACACGCGCCCGCCCTCGCCGCGCGCCGACTCGGACATCAGACGCAGCTTGTCCTCGCCGGGAATCGAGGTCGGGTGAACCTGTATGAACTCGCCGTTGGCGTAGCGCGCGCCCTGCTGGTAGCAGGCGGAGACGGCCGAGCCCGTGCAGACCATCGAGTTCGTTGACTTGCCGAAGATGAGCCCCGGGCCGCCCGTCGCCATGATGACCGCGTCGGCCGGGAAGGCTTTCAGCTCAAGCGTCGAGCGCTCCATCGCGACCAGCCCCCGGCAGACGCCGTGCCCGTCCTGGATGAGCGAGAGCATCTCCCAGTGCTCGTACTTGTTGACCTTGCCCTCCGCCTCCTGCCGGCGCACCTGCTCGTCCAGGGCGTAGAGGAGTTGCTGCCCGGTGGAGGCGCCGGCGAAGGCCGTGCGGTGGTGGAGCGTGCCGCCGAAGCGCCGGAAGTCGAGCAGCCCCTCGGTCGTGCGCGAGAAGGGGACGCCCATGCGGTCGAAGAGGTAGATGATCGAGGGGGCCATCTCGCACATCTTCTGCACGGGCGGCTGGTTGGCGAGGAAGTCGCCGCCGTAGACCGTGTCGTCGAAGTGCTTCCAGGGCGAGTCGCCCTCGCCCTTGGTGTTGACCGCGCCGTTGATGCCGCCCTGCGCGCAGACCGAGTGCGAGCGCTTGACCGGCACGACCGAGAAGAGGTCTACGGCGTGCCCTCCTTCGGCGATCTTCATCGCCGCCGCGAGCCCCGCGAGTCCGCCGCCGACAATCGCGACGCGTATCTGAGTGTTTGCCATGTCGTTATGCCAGTCCTAACAGCCCGAGGAGTCCGCCCGGCCGGATGAAGGCCACCTGCGCGTTGATGCCGACCACGAGGAGCAGCAGCCCGAAGGCGATGCAGGCGTAGCCCGTCAGCCTTTGCGCGCGCTCGCCGATGACGATGCCCCAGTCCACCGCGAAGAGCCACAGCCCGTTCGCGAGGTGCCACACGGTCGCCAGGATGCCGACGAGGTAGACGATGAAGATGCTCGTCATCTCGAACTCGCGGCTGACGATGCCGTACGCCTCGTTCGGGAAGTGCGCCACCGAGCGCTCGTTGAGGCCGGGGATGAGCCCGAAGCGGAAGTTCAGGACGTGGAAGAGGATGAAGAAGAAGAGGATCATCCCCGTCACGCGCTGGATGGTGTAGAACCAGTTGCGCGGGTAGGGGTAGGCGAGGTTGTTGGGCCGCGCCTCCCACGTGATGAACAGGCCGTAGACCGCGTGGTAGATGAGCGGGACGAAGATGCCCCCGATCTCGATGAAGATGATGTACGGGATCGCCTGGAGGTCGCTGACCGCCTTGTTGAAGTCGGCGGGCCCGGTCATCGCCTTCGAGTTGGTGTAGAAGTGTTCCAGCAGGAAGATGCCGAGCGGGATGATGCCCGTCAGCTGGTGGAGCTTCCTGAAGACGAACGTACTGCTCAGACGGACGGCCATGTCGGAAGTGCCTCTCCTTCGCGGTGCGCGACGGCGCGCGCCCCCTCCGGCGGGTGCGTCGGCGCTTGACGCGGCGCTGAAACGTTAAAGTCTGGTAGGTCGGCCATGATTATAACGACCCGCCTTAGAAAAGCAATCGCCCGCCGGCCCCGGCCGCGGGGGCCCTCGCCGAACCCCTCACGCACGCGCCCGGCGCGCGGCTATTGCGCGTAGTAGAGCCACCAGACGGCGGCGAGCGCCGCCAGCGCCAGCGCCGGCGCGAACATCAGCGCGCCGGTCGCGAGGTAGGCGGCGGCGCTCACCCCGGCCCAGAGGACGAACGCCGCGCGGTCGCGCCACGTCGGGCCCGCGCCGCCTGAGTCAAAATCGGTGTCGAGCCCCAGCCGCCGCCTTTCGTCGCCGACGCGGCGTGCGAGTATCGAGTCGTCCCACGTCTCGAAGTAGAGGTTTGCGCTGCGGCGTCCGCGCATGAAGGCGCGGTAGACGCGGCGCGGGTAGACCGCCAGCCCGCACGCGAACCCGAGCAGGTCGAGCAGCCACCCCTCCCAATACCTGTTGATGCCGCCCGCCGCCACCTCCCACGCCGCTATCTCGAACTCGCCGCGCCACGTCGTCGGGTACTCGGTCAGGACGTGGTGCAGGTCGTGGAACCGCACGGCGCGCCGCCGCCCGTCCGTGTTCGGGAAGGCGAAGGGGATGCGCCACATCTTCAGCCACACCCAGCTCGCGCCGTAGCCGCCGTCCTCGCCGAGCCCGCCCGCGGCGAAGAGCCGTGCGCGCGCCTCGCCCAACGTCAGCCCCGGCGCGTAAAGCTCGCCGCCGCCGCGCGTCGCCCTGCGTGTCTCTTGTGTAGCCATTTTGAACTTCTCCGTTAGCGTCAAGTGTAGTCCAGCCCTCATATAAGATAAAATGAAAAATGTAGGGCAAATATTTGAGAGGTTCTTATTTAAGCTGTCGGCTTTTAGCTGTCAGCTTTTAGCCGGAGCCTCCGGCGGGTGGCTTTTTTTATATGGCCGGGAGCTAAGAGCCGACAGCTAAAAGCTATGCAAATCGAAACGCTCAAAATCTTCTGCGACCTGGTCGAGACGCGCAGCTTCTCGCAGGCCGCCGAGCGCAACTTCGTCACGCAGTCGGCCGTCAGCCAGCAGGTGCGCGGGCTCGAATCGAAGTTCAAGCGCCGCCTGCTCGAACGCGTGCGCGGCCGCCGCGAGCTACACCTGACGCAGGCGGGCGAGGCTTTCTTCGAGGCCAGCCGCGAGGTGCTCTCGGCCTACGGCCGGCTCGAAGAGAACATGCGCCAGCTCTCGGGGACGGTGGGCGGGACGGTGCGCGTCGCGACCGTCTACAGCGTGGGCCTGCACGAGCTGCCGCCCGTCGTGCGCGAGTTCATGGGGCTCTACCCGCGCGCCAAGATCGATCTGGAGTACAGCCGCACGACGCGCGTCGTGCGCGACGTGCAGAGCGGCGCGGTGGACGTGGGCGTCGTCGCCTACCCGGAGAAGCGTCGGGGGCTGGAAGTCATCCCGCTAGGCGGCGACCGCCTCGTCTTCATCTGCCGCCCCGAGCACCCGCTCGCCGGGCGCAGGAAGCTCAAGGCCGCAGACCTTCAGGGCCAGAACTTCGTCCACTTCGAGCGCGACATCCCGACGCGGCGCGCGACCGACCGCATCCTGCGCGCGCACGGCGTCACGGTTCAGCGCGCCGCGGAGTTCGACAACATCGAGACCATCAAGCGCGCCGTCGAGGTCGGCCTCGGCGTGGCGGTCGTCCCGCGCCCGTCCGTGCTCGACGAGCGGCGGTCGGGGCAGCTCGCCGTCATCCCGCTCGCCGAGCCCGAGTGGGAGCGCACGGTCGGGGCCGTCTACCGCAGCGACCGCGCGCTCTCGACCGCCGCGCGCAAGTTCGTCGAGCTGCTACAGCGGCACGGCGCTTCGGGCGCGGACGGCGAGACGGAAGACGGGGGCGTCGCCCGCAAAACGAAGAAGGCGGGCGGCGTGCGAGAATGAAGCGCGTGCTGGTGATAGGCTCGGGCGGGGCGGGCAAGTCCACCTTCTCGCGCCGACTGGGCGAGAGGCTGGGGGTGGAAGTGATTCACCTCGACGTGGCCCACTGGCGGCCCGGCTGGGTCGAGCCGCCGAAGGACGAGTGGGCGCGGAAGGTTGAGGGGCTGTGCGAACGCGATTCGTGGGTCATGGACGGCAACTTCTCGGTCACGCTCGACGTGAGGCTCGCCGCGTGCGACACGGTCGTCTTCTTAGACCTGCCGCGCGCCGTCTGCGTGTGGCGCGTGTTGAAGCGGAGGATGATCTACAGGGGCGTGGCGCGCCCCGACATGGCCGAAGGGTGCCACGAGAAGTTAGACGTGGAGTTCCTGCTGTGGGTCTGGAACTACCCCGGGCGCACGCGGCCGAAGGTGCTCGCGCTGCTTGAGCGACACGGCGAGGGTAAAAGAATCGTCCGCCTGCGTTCGAGCGCGGAGGTCGAGAGGTTTCTCGCGGGGGTCTGACCGAAGGGGAGGGGGAAAGACGCTGTCCGAAGAGTTAACCACAATGTCGGCGACCGAGCTGGCCGCGAGGATTCGCGCGCGTGAGGTCTCGCCGGTCGAGGCGGTCGGGGCGTACCTGCGTCGGATCGACGAAGTTAACCCGCGGCTCAACGCCGTCGTCGCGGTCGCGCCCGACGCGCTCGAACGCGCGCGCGAGGCGGAAGACGCGCTCATGCGCGGCGACGATGCAGGCGCGCTCCGCGGCGTGCCCCTGACGGTGAAGGACACGGTTGACGTGCGCGGGATGCCGGCCGCGTGCGGCTCGCGCGTGCGCGCCGGGGTTGTGCCGGAAGAGGACGCGCCGGCGGTGGCGCGTCTGCGCGCGGCCGGCGCGATCATTCTGGGGAAGACGAACTGCCCGGAGTTCGCGCTCGACTACACCTCGGAGAATCCGGTCTACGGACGCACGAACAACCCGCACGACCCTTCGCGCACGCCGGGCGGTTCGAGCGGCGGCTGCGCGGCGGCCGTCGCGGCGTGTCTGACGGCGGGGAGTCTGGGGAGCGACCTCGCGGGCTCCGTGCGCATCCCCGCGCACTTCTGCGGCGTGCTGGCCCTCAAGCCGACGGCCGGGCGCGTGCCCGGCGGCGGACAGTTGCCGCCGGCCTCCGGGCTCCACTCGCTCGGCGCGACGCTGGGGCCCCTCGCGCGCACAGTCGAAGACCTCCGACTCCTCTTCCGCATCCTGTCGGGCCGTACGTCGTCTGTCGAAAGCGAGGGCGCGGGTAGTTTGAAGGGGATGCGCGTCGGCTTCTACGCGGACGCGGGCGCGGTGCCTGTGTCGGCCGAGACGCGCGCCGCCGTGACCGACGCGGCGCGCGCACTGGCCGGCGCGGGCGCGCAGGTCTTCGAGGCGGTGCCGCCCGGCGTCGAATCGGCGACCGAGCTTTGGCTCTCGCTCTTCGAGTACACGACGCGGCGTTTCATACGTCGCGTGTACGAGGGCCGGGGGGAAGAGGCCGGGCGCGCCGCGCGCGTCATTCTCGAAAAGGGCGCGCGCTGGGGCGAGCCGGCGCTCGAAGACGTGCTGCGCGCGTGGGAGGAGCGCGACCGCGTGCGCGCGGCGCTGCTCGCGTGGATGGAGGACGTGCCGCTCTACGTCGCGCCGGTCGGGGCCGTGCCCGCGTTCAGGCACGAGGAGTTCGGCCGCCTTGAGTTCGAGGGGCGGAGCGTCCCGACCTTCCGCGCCTTCTCGTACGCGCAGGCGGCGAACGTCTTCGACCTGCCGGCGGCGAGCGTGCCGGCGGGCGCGTCGGCGTCGGGTCTGCCCGTCGGCGTGCAGGTCGTCGGCCGCCCGCACGGGGAGCGGCTTGTGCTCGAAGCCGCGCGCGTGCTTGAGGAGGCGCTGGGGGGCTGGCGGCCGCCCGCGAACGCGCGCGAAACGTAGGCTCTTCCAAACGCGTGCTGTAATCCGTTATAGTCTCGCATTGTTTGAAGACGGACTCTTAACCCAAACCCTTTGAGGTGCCGGGCCGCCGGCCCGGTGGAGGTCACATGGAAATCGGCATTCTCTTCTTCCTCCTTTTCATCGCAATCTCCGTGCTGGTCGTCGCGTCCAAGGCGATCAAGATCGTGCCGCAGGCGACCGTCATGCTCATCGAGCGGCTGGGGCGCTTCAACCGCGTCGCCGCCAGCGGCCTCAACGTCCTCGTCCCGTTCCTCGACAGGCCGCGCGGCGTCTACTGGACGAACGTCCGGCCCGGCCTCTCCTCCATCGACCTGCGCGAGCAGTACATCGACCTGCCGCCGCAGCCCGTGATTACGCGCGACAACGTGACCATCCACGTCGATTCGGTCGTCTACTGGCAGATCACCGACCCGATAAAAGCCATGTACGAGATCAACGACCTCATCGGCGGCCTCGTCCAGCTCACCATCACCGGCATGCGCGCCGTGATGGGCGACATGGACTTAGACCACACGCTCTCCTCGCGCGACCAGATCAACTCGAAGCTGCGGCTCATCCTCGACGAGGCGACCGACAAGTGGGGCGTCAAGGTCACGCGCGTCGACGTGAAGAACATCACCCCGCCCGAAGACGTTCGCCTGACGATGGAGAAGCAGATGACGGCCGAGCGCAACCGCCGTGCGCTCGTCCTCCAGGCGGAGGGCGACAAGCAGGCCAACATCACGCGCGCCGAGGGCGAGAAGCAGGCGCAGGTGACGCGCGCCGAGGGCGAGAAGCAGTCGGCCATCCTCGCCGCGGAGGGCGCGGCGCAGGCCCGCCTCCGCGCCGCGGAGGCCGAGGCAGAGGCCATCGCGCAGGTCTCGCGCGTCATGCTCGACCACGGCAACCCCGCGCAGTACCTCATCACGCAGCGCTACATCGAGAGCCTCAAGGAGATGTCGCGCGGCCAGAACTCCAAGGTCATCTTCATGCCGGTCGAGACCTCCGCCATGCTCGCGAGCGTCGGCGTCATCAAGGAGATGTTCGCCGAGACGGGCGAGAAGCGCCGCGACGAAGGCGGCGGCGGCGGCGGACAGCAACTCCCGCCGGGGCGCCAGCGCCAACTGCCCAACGGTTGATTTTTAGAGCGCGTGGCGGGAGAGCGGGGTGTAGCGCGAGCCGCCGGGGCCGAGTTCGCTGCGCATGACGACGAGTTCGGAGACCGTGAAGGCGTGCGGGCCGAAGGTCGAGCGTCGGTGAGCTTCGGAAAGGGCGTGCGCGTCTTTGGGGGCGCGCAGGCGCGCGAGCGTGAGGTGTGGCTTGAAGGCGCGCGGCTCGCGCTGGAAGCCGGCCGCCTCGCACTCCTCTTCGAGCCGGCGTTGCAGCCGCGCGAGACCTCCTGACTCGTCGCGCACGCCGAGCCAAAGCACGCGCGCCGCCCCGCGCGGCGGAAACGTCCCCGCCTCCTCGACTGACAAAGCGAACGGCCCGAAGCCTTCGGCGGCCGCGCCCGCCGCGCGCGAGAGCACGGGGACGCGCGCGGCCTCGACCTCACCCAAAAACTTCAAAGTGATGTGAAGTGCCCCCGGACGCGCCCAGCTCGCGCGCGCTTCGGGGAAGTCTCGGCGCAGGCGCGCGGCGTGCTCGGCCGCCGCCTCGCGCGCCTCGTCGGTCAGCTCGACCGCGCAGAAGACCCGCAGACTCCCGACGCCCGCCGCGCCGCGCGACCCGGCCGGCGTGTCTAGGCCGGCGCTCTCGTCAACGCTCACTGCTGTTTCGGCTCAAGCGCGAGCGCGAGCCGCGCGGTGCGCGCGACCGCCGCCGCCGTGAAGGGGAAGACGCGCGGCGTCGAGGCCCGCCAGTCGGCGAGCTGATCCTGCCAGTGCGGGCTGCGCGGGTCGCCCGAGATGCCGAGCGAGATGCCCTGCTGCGTCTTGTCCCAGTCGGAGGCGTCCGCGATGAGCCGCATCGAGACGGCCGGCCCGACGTTGGGCGAGGCGAAAATCCCGCCGCCGCCCTTCTGCGGGAACGGGGCGATCTTGAAAGGCTCTCCCACAGACGGCACGGACGCGAGCGGGTGAGGGAATCTCACGGGCAGCGCGCCCCACGTCCACTTCGTCTCGTCCGCGCCGAGCCGGTTCGTGAGCGACTTGCGCGCGTCCGCGAGCGCGGCGTCGAGCAGCTCGGGGTAACCGGCGACGCCCTTCGGCAGCCACTCGGCGGGGCGCTCCTGTATGACTTGGTCGAAGAAGTTGGCGCTTGCCGGCCAGCGGTACTGGCCGGCGCGCTCCGCGCCGAACACGCCGGCGAGAATCTTGCCGCGGAAGGCGGCCGCCATCTCGTCCGCGAGACGCGGCGCGCGCGCCTCGGGCGTGAGCTGGCCGTCCCACGACTCGAAGAGCCTGACGGTCTCGCGCCACTTCTCGTCCTTCGCGTCGAGCCCGGCCTCGCGCGCGACCTTCGCGACCTCGCGCGTGAAGGTGTGGCCGGAGATGGTGTAGGCGTCGCCCAGCACGGCGCGGAAGTCGTCGGCCGTCAGCCGCGGCTTTGCGACGAGCAGGTCGTGGATGCGGCGCGCGCGCGCGGGCGGCGCCCAGACGTGCGTGAGGAAGTGCGGGTAGCTCGTCCCGACGATGCGGTTGTTGGCGGTGACGATGACGCCGGACGGCGGGTCGAAGACGTGCGGCAGCTCCGCGAAGGGGATGAACCCCTTCCACTCGCCTTCGTCCTTCGAGCCGTCGTAGGGCAGGCTGCCGTCGCCGCCCGCGCGGACGGGAATCTGACCCGCGCCGTAGTAGCCGATGTGGCCGTCAACGTCCGCGTAGACGAAGTTCTGCGTCGGGCCGGCGTAGTCCCTGAGCGCCTCCTGAAACTCCTTCCAGTTGCGCGCGCGGTTGAGCTTGTAGAAGGCCGCGAACTCGGCGGAGGTGGGCGAGAGCGCCGTCCAGCGCAGGGCGTAACTGTCTTCGCCGCGTTGGAGCACGACGGGGCCGTGGCGCGTGACCGGGACCTCGTGCGTCACGACCTCGGTCTCGGTGCCGGCGGGCGACTTGCGGACTTTAATCTCCTCGCGCCGCACCTCGGCGTCGCGCCAGCCGGCGGGCGTCATGTACCTGCGCGGGTTGGCGGGGTCGAACTTCTCGCGGTAGAGGTCTTGAACGTCGGGGCCGAGGTTGGTCATGCCCCAGGCGATGCGCTCGTTGTGGCCGATGACGACGCCGGGTGCGCCGACGGCCGTCACGCCCGCGACGCGCAGACCCGGCGCGCTCAGGTGAACCATGTACCAGATAGACGGCGCGGAGGGCGCGAGGTGCGGGTCGTTGGCGAGCAGAGGCTTGCCGGAGGCGGTGCGCTTCCCCGACACGACCCAGTTGTTGCTCGCCGCCGAATCCTCCGCGTAGAGGCCGACCCGCGCGCGCGTCCGAGCCTCAACCTCCCGGATTGAAGATAACTCGGCGAGCAGTTCGGCCTCGTGCGTGGCGGGCGGGAGCGCGGAGCGTGTCTTCGCGGGCGGCGCGCTCTTCTTGTCCGGCTTGTCCGTGCCGACGACGGGCAGGTCGAGCGGCGAGGTCTCTGGGAAGAGCGCGGCGGCCTTGTCGGGCGCGAGGTCTGCGAAGAGCGTGCGCGCGATGTCGAGCTGCCACGTGGTCGAGAGCGCCTCGGCGAAGTTCTTGCCGACGGCGGCTGAGTCGGCCGGCGTCCAGTGGCGCGGGCGGAAGCCGAGTATCTGGAACTCGGGCGGGAGACTCTTTGCGTCGAGCGAGTCGATGTAGGCGTTGACGCCGCGCGCGTAAGCCTCCATGACGGCGCGCGAGCGCGGGTCGGCCTGCGCGACGCTCGCCTCGGCCACCTGCGCGAAGCCGTAAGCGCGCCGCCGCTTGTCGTCTTCCAGCGTGGCGCGGCCGAAAATCTCCGACAGCTCGCCGCGCGCCGTCCGCCGCATCAAGTCCATCTGCCAGAGCCGGTCGCCGGCCGTCACGTACCCCTGCGCGAAGTACAAATCCATCTCGTCGGCGGCCTCGATGTAAGGAATGCCGCGCTCGTCGCGCCTGACCTTCGCGCCGCCTTTCAGACCCGCGAGCCGCACGACCG
This sequence comes from Pyrinomonadaceae bacterium, assembly GCA_036399155.1. GTDB lineage: Bacteria > Acidobacteriota > Blastocatellia > Pyrinomonadales > Pyrinomonadaceae > QHXN01. The sequence goes on along the minus strand of DASWNR010000325.1, from coordinate 1,289 downwards.
CGTGCTCGGCGCGCGCGGGCGTGGCCGTCTGCGCGAGGGTGGCCGGGGGAGGGAACGCGGAGAGTAGAAACGACAGCGCCAGTGCGAGACGCGAGACGAGGTCGGCAGGTTTCATCGGGCTTCAGATCCTCAAACGGAAGGTGTCGAACGTGCGTGCATTTTACGCGAAACGCCTGTGCGACGCCACAAAGAAAGGCCGATGGCGAAAGGTTGAAGGCCGAGGGGTGAGCGCGGAAGGATTGAAGATGAAAGATGAAAGATGAAAGATGAAAGATGAAAGACGGAGCGGCGGCCGTCCGGCCGTCCTCTCACCCCTCCGGCTTCGCTAACGCGGGTCGATGACGATGAGGCGGGGCTCGGTCATCTCCTCCATCGCGTAGTGGACGCCCTCGCGCCCCGCGCCTGAGAGCTTGACGCCGCCGTAGGGCATGTTGTCCACGCGGAAGGCGGGCGAGTCGTTGACGATGACGCCGCCGAAGTCGAGCGCGCGAAACGCCCGCAGCGCGCGAGCCGTCTCGCGCGTGAAGACGCCGGCCTGTAAGCCGTAGCGCGTCGCGTTGGCCTCCGAGAGCGCCTCCTCGAAGTCGCCGAACGTCTGGAGCGTGGCGACCGGCGCGAAGACCTCCTCCGAGCAGACGCGCATCTCGCCGTGAACGCCCGCGAGCACGGTCGCCGCGAGCAGCGAGCCCTCGCGCCGCCCGCCGCACAGAAGTCGCGCGCCGGCCCCGACCGCCTCCTGAATCCAGCCCTCGGCGCGGCGCGCGGCCGCCTCGTCAATCATGTTCGACAACTCGGTCGCCTCGTCGAGCGGGTCGCCCGCCTTGAGCGATTCGGCGAGGCCGACGAAGCGGCCTGTGAACTCTTCCGCCACGCTCTCGTGGACGAGCACGCGCTGCGCGGAGATGCAGACCTGACCCGCGTACGCGAAGGCGGATGCGGCCGTGCGCTCTGCGGCGTAGGGCACGTCGGCCGTCTCGTCGACGATGACGGGGGCGTTGCCCCCGAGTTCGAGCGCGACGGGGATGCGCGCCGCGCGCCGGCGCAGCAGCCAGCCGACCTCCGCGCTCCCCGTGAACGAGATCATCCCGACGCGCCCGTCTTCGAGAATCGCGTCGATGGTCTCGACCTCCATTGGCACGACCTGCAAGGCGGAGCGCGGCAGCCCCGATTCGAGGAAGACTTCGCCGAGCATGAGCGCGGTGAGCGGCGTGCGCGGGCTCGGCTTGACGACGATGGCGTTGCGCGAGGCGAGTGCGGGCGCGACCTTGTGCGCGACGAGGTTGAGGGGG
>DASWNR010000324.1:0-7288 GCA_036399155.1 Pyrinomonadaceae bacterium | reverse complement strand
CGCGAGGCCGGGCCGACGGGTTAAAAACCTTCGGCCCGGCCTCTTCGTATTCACCCCGCCCGAGCACGCCGCGCGACGCCTCTGCTGGCATACTTTTTGTTTCGTCCGAGGGCTGTCGGACAGCGCCCGCGACGCGCCCCGTGTGAGGGTTCGACGCGCGCGCATTGAAACCCTTCCCGCCCTTCTAGTTAAGTTGGTGAGTCGGAAGAACTCCCGCGCCGCGGGCGGAAAAGGCGCACGCCATCATCCGATTTTTTGGACTTTTTGATTCAGGTTTTTGGACGGAAATATTTTTCGCCACGTGACGGTTCAGGTCGCACGGAACTCCCCACACGCCCACGCCGCGCGAAGCTCAAGGGGCGACGCCGGGTCGGGCGCATCGGGCGGGGGCGTGCGGCCTTTTTCGTCTTGCGCGGGAGACGGAAGTGTAGTATTTAACACCGCGTTTCCGCCGGCGTAACGTTCGCGTAAACATCTTCCCGTATGGTATAAGTTTCAGTTCTCTTTCTAGCCATCTTTCTTAATCAAACAGGTCGGCCGACACTCTCGGGAGACGTTGGAAAGCATGGCACCCGATTCCCGAACCACCGCAGCAACCTAAGCAGGAAAAGGAAGAAATATGCCGAAAAAGCCCCTCCGCAAGTCAGCCTCCGCGCTGGCCTTGCTCATTTTCTGCCTCGCCTTCGGCGCGCCCGCGGCTTGGGCGCAGTCCACGACCCAGGGTGCCATCGGCGGCACGGTCAAGGACCCGCAGGGCGCGGTCGTGGCCAACGCCCCCGTCACCGTCAAGAACGAGGAGACCAACAAGGAGGTCTCCGCGACGACCGACGACGAGGGACGCTTCCGCGTCGTGCAGCTCGACCCGGGCAACTACATCGTCACGATCAGCGCCTCGGGCTTCGCGGCCTTCACGCAGCAGAGGGTCGTCGTCGAGGTCGGCCGCGTCACGCCGCTCGACATCGACCTCTCGGTCAGCGGCGCGCAGGAGACCGTCCAGGTGACGAGCGACGCGCCCGTCATCAACACCCAGCAGCAGGACTTCTCGACCAACATTAACCAGGTCTCGATCAACGAGCTGCCGATCAACGGCCGGCGCGCCTCGGACTTCGTCCGCCTGACGCCCGGCGTGACTCCCGAGGGCGACTTCGGCCTCAACAGCTTCCGCGGCATCTCGGCGCTGCTCAACAACAACACGCTCGACGGCACCGATAACAACAACGGCTTCTTCTCCGAGGAGCGGGGCCGCACGCGCATCCAGTACAGCTTCAGCCAGGCGGCGGTGCGCGAGTTCCAGGTCAACACCTCGAACTACTCGGCCGAGTACGGGCGCGCGGCCGGCGGCGTCATCAACACCGTGAGCAAGAGCGGCACGAACGACTTCCACGGCCAGGTCTTCTACTACATCCGCGACAGCAAGTGGGGCGCGCGCAACCCGTCGGCGACGCTCAACACGCTCGTCAACGGCGTCGCCACCACCGTCCCCATCAAGCCGCACGACCGGCGCCAGCAGTTCGGCGGGGCCATCGGCGGCCCCATCGTCAGGGACAAGGCGTTCTTCTTCTTCACCTACGACCAGCAGAAGCGCACCTTCCCCGTCGTCCTGACGACGAGCAACCCGGCGCTCCTGAACCCGGTCACGCTGGTCAACCCGGCGGCTTCGGGGCGCGCCTGCACCACTTCGGCCGGCGCGCAGACGAGCGGCCTGCCCATCGCCGAGGTGCTCTTCTGCCGGCTCGTGACGCCGACCCGCACGCTGGCGCAGGCGCAGGCGTCGGTCAACGGCGGCCTCGACTTCCTGCGCGGCCTGACCGGGACCGCCCCGCGGCGCCAGGATCAGCGCATCCTCTTCCCCAAGGTCGACTGGAACATCAACAACAGTAACACGCTGACCTCCAGCTTCAACTCGCTGCGGACCGAGGCGCCGGGCGGCTTCACCTCGCGCAGCGTAGACACCATCGGGCTCGCCAGCGTCGGCAACGACTTCGTCGAAGTAGACTCGTTCACCTCACGCCTCGCCTCGACCTTCACGCCGACCGTCCTCAACGAGTTCCGCTTCCAGGCCAGCCGCGAGCTAAACCAGTCGATCCTCGGCGACCTGACGGCGGGCGAGGAGGCACTGGCCGCGGGCGGCTCGACGCTCGTCAACGGCAACCTGCCCGAGGTCTTCATCACCGGCGGCCTGACCTTCGGCACGCGCGCCTTCTTCCAGCGGCAGCTGTTCCCCAACGAGAAGCGCATCCAGCTCGCCGACACCGTGACCGTCTCGCGCGCCAGCCACACGCTCAAGTTCGGCGCCGACTTCAAGCGCGACCACGACGAGATCGACAACCTGTTCCAGGGTAACGGCGCCTACTCCTACAGCAACCTTCAGGATTTCCTGAGCGACCTCATCGTGCCGACGGGCACGCCCAACAACGGCGCGGCCACGACGGGCGCCGCCGCCGCCGCCACGCGCCGCTACAACTCCTTCGCGCAGGCGTTCGGGCTCACCCAGTACCAGTTCTCGACCCCCGACTACGCCTTCTTCATCCAGGACGACTGGCGCGTCACGCCGCGCCTGACGCTCAACCTCGGCCTGCGGTACGACTACCAGTCCTACTCCGAGCCGCAGCTCCCGAACACGCTGACCCCGACCTTCGCCGCCGGCCAGACCCGCTACACGGCCGACCAGGCGAGCGCCATCATCGCCCAGACGACGCGCTTCCCGAAGGACAAGAACAACTGGGGCCCGCGCGTCGGCTTCGCGTGGGACATCACGGGCGACGGCAAGACCAGCTTGCGCGGCGGCTACGGCATCTATTTCGGGCGCGTGCCGAACACCTTCCTGGCGAGCGCCATCGTCAACTCGGGCGCCCCCGGCTCGCAGATCGCCGTCACCGGCATCTCGCCGACGACGACGCTCACCTCCGCGACCGGCGCGAACATCCCGACCCCCGTGTTCCCGAACACGCTGACCGGCGTGCCCGCCCGCTCGACCAACGTCGTCCTGCTCTCGCCGGACTTCCAGAACCCCAAGATTCACCAGGCCGACTTCGTCCTGGAGCGTGAGATCGGCCGCAACACCGTCGCCTCGATCTCATACCTCTACAGCGGCGGCAGGAACCTGCCGGCCTACGCCGACCTGAACCTGCCGAACCCGACCGCGACGAGGACCTACACGGTCGTCGGCGGCGAATTCGACGGCCAGACGTTCACGACGCCGTTCTTCGCCGGCGCGCGCCCGATCTCGAACGTCGGGCAGATACTCGAAACCCAGAGCAGCTCCGAGTCCGAGTACAACGCGCTCGTCCTACAGGTCAACCGCCGCATGACGAGCGGCTTGCAGTTCCAGGCCAACTACACCTTCTCCAGGGCCGAAGACCTGGGGCAGCGCTTCGGCACGTTCGCGCCCTCGGGGCCGACGTTCAGCAACCCGTTCGACCCCGAGCTGGACGCGGGGCTGTCCGACAACGACATCCCGCACCGCTTCGTGGTGAGCGCCGTCTGGGTGCCCGGCAGGTCGTTCGGCCTTGAGAAGACGAGGGCCGGCCAGTTGCTCTTCAGCGGCTTCCAGATCGCGCCCATCATCAACATCGCCTCGGGCAGAACCATCGCCGGCTCCATCGGCAGCAACCCGGGCGCCGGCGGCACACTCGGCGGGACATCGTCGGGGCTGCTCGGCTCCGGCGGCCCCTCGCGCGCCTTCTTCATCGAGCGCAACAGCTTCCGCCGGCCGAGGACGGCGACGGTTGACTTGCGCGTCTCAAGGCGCTTCGGGCTCACCGAGAGCATGAACCTTGAGATTCTGGCCGAAGCCTTCAACCTCTTCAACCACTCCAACGTCACCGACGTTTCGGCGACGCTCTTCAACTTCGGCTCGGCGACCGCCACGGGCGGCACGCTCACCTCTAACACGACCCCCGACCGCACCCTGCCCTTCCTGCGGACGACGGCCGAGGGCATCAACAACACGACCATCTTCACCCCGCGTCAGATTCAGCTCTCCGTGCGCTTCAACTATTAAAGTCGAAGGCGCACGTTCGACGCCGAAGGGCGGGACTCCGCGCGGAGTCCCGCCCTTCTTTTTGTCCGAAGACAGACCGCGGCGTACGGAAACGAACCCACGCCGCGCACACGCCTTCGCCGTCGAAATCGAGCCCCGCGCCCGCATCTGCGCCGTTCAAAACACTTCCGCACGCGCGCCGGCGGGTGGCGCGGCTGGCATGCCCGTTGCCATCTTTAAAACCCGAACGGTGTGAGTTCGCGTTCTCTCCCGGGCTTGAAATTATTAAGGAGGATTGACGAAATGGGTGCTCCGAACAGCGACGAGGTGGAAGGCAAATATGATCAGGCGAAGGGCTCGGTCAAGGAAGGCTTAGGCCGCCTGACGGGCGACGATGATTTGCAGGCCGAGGGTTCGGCCGACAAGCTTAAGGGCGACGTTCAGGAAGGCTGGGGCGGCGCCAAGCGCAAGGTCGGCGACACGCTCGAAGACGTGGGCGACGCCATCAAGCGCTGACCCTTCCGAGAGGGTCACACACCACGAGGCCGCCGGACGATAATCCGTCCGGCGGCCTCAACCTTTTTACAAACGCTACGCCTTCCTTCTTAAACCCGCGCCTCTCTCTCTTAGAACGCGCGGCCACTCTCTCAAGCTCAATCGCGGCGCCGCCGGCGTCTCTCCTCCGGCGGCGACTCAAGCAGGCGGTCGACGCCGCGCCGCAGGTACCAACCGGCCGCGCGCCTCTCCTCTGCCTCGCGGCGTAACTCCCATTCCCTTTCGCGCTCGCCGCGCTCGCGCTGTCGTTCGCGCGGCGTCAGCGCGTGACGCGGCCGCGCTTCGTCCTGATGCGCGCGCGGCTCTTCGAGGCGCGGCCGCGCGTCATCGTAGAACCGGCGCGGCACTTCGGAGCGGCGGCCGCGGTCGCCGTCCCCCTCGCCGCGCTCGACGCGCACGACCCTCGGGACTCTTTCGTCGCGGCCGCGCGTCGCGTCGCGCCCGCCGGGCCCGAGACGGCGCGGGCGCTCGGCCAGCCGCCTGAGCCGCGCGAGGTCTTCTTCCAACTGCTCCTCCGGGTGACGGCCGAAGAAGCGCGCGACGGCGCGTCCCGTCCGCCCGCCCGGCGTGGCGTAGCCGCGCACGACGCGCACGAGCGTCGTCCCGCCCGGCGTCAGGGAGAAGACGGCCTCGCAGTCGGCGTCGATGTCGCCGCCGATTGAGTGCCAGACGATGCGTCGGTCGGGCGCGAAGACGACGACCTCCGCGTCCCACTCCACGTCGATGTCGAGCGCCGTCGCGGCAACCCAGCGGAAGGTGCGCCGGCCCGTGCGCCGCACGTCGCGCACGCCGCCCGCCCAGCGCGGAGTCGCCTCGAAGTCGGCGAACAGGTCGAAGACGCGCTCGACCGGCGCGTCGATCTCGACGAAACGCTCGTACCTCCGCATAAGACCTCTTCGGTAGTAGACAGTAGTCAGTAGAAAAAAACACCCGCCAGTCGATTCGTCCGCGTTCCAGCCTCAACCTCCGCAGAGCGGAGCCTACTGTCTACTGTCTACTGTCTGCTGTCTACTTATTCCTGTCGTATGTGCTCCGCGCCGAGGTCGCCGAGCAGTTCTTGTAGCTTGTCGGCCTCCTCGTCGGTCTTCGCCTCGACGCCGATGAGGATGCCGCCCGCGCGCAGGGTCGCGTCGTAGACCTTGGCGCGGTGCTCGGGGATGCCCGCGCCGACGAGCGCGCCGATGAGCCCGCCCGCCGCGCCGCCCGCGCCCGCGCCGGCCAGCGCCGCCGCCAGAGGCCCCGCGACGACGAGCCCGAGGCCGGGCAGCACCACGTTCGTCCCGACCGCGATGATGGCCGCCACCACCGCGCCGACCGTCCCGCCGACCGCCGCGCCGTAGCCCATCCCGTCGGCCGCGTGCGTCCGCGTCTCGATGGCGAACTCCTTCGACTTGGTCGAGTCAGACATCAGCACGCTGATGTCGTCGCGCGTGTAGCCGCGCTTCATGATCGCGTCCACGCCCGCCTCCGCCGCCACGCGCGTCTTAAAAACTCCCGTCACCAGTTTGGCCATGACAGACTCCTTCGTCTTCAGAGACTTATCCGCCCTCACACACCGGCAAGCACCGTGCCGACTACGCCCGCCCGCGCGCGCCGCATAAATCGAAGCGGTAGAACCAACACCGGCGCGGACGGCGGCAGGGGCGGCATCGCTTCCGCGTACCAAAGCGGAACGAGAGGGCTCGGCTGTGTTCTGTTCGGCGTCAGCACACGCGCACGGCACCGCCGCGACGCGCGCGCCGGCGCGCTGGTATAATCCGTGCCTCGCACGAACGTCGGTTCAAAACTTTCCGGGGGAGATTCCATTGATTAAGGCGGTCATCTTCGACGTGGACGGGACGCTCGTCGACTCCGTTGACATGCACGCGCGCTCGTGGCAGGAGGCGCTCGCGCACTTCGGCAAGCGCGTCGAGTACGGGCGCGTGCGCTACCAGATAGGCAAGGGCGGCGACCAACTCATGCCGGTCTTCCTCTCCGAAGACGAGTTGAAAGAGTTCGGCGAAGAGCTTGAGAAGTACCGTGGCGAAATCTTCAAGCGCGACTATCTGCCGCGCGTCGAGGGCTTCCCCTCGGTGCGCGAGCTGTTCGAGCGGGTCAGGCGCGAAGGGTTACAGATCGCCCTCGCCTCTTCGGCCAAGGCCGACGAGCTGAAGAGCTACAAGAAGATTGCCGACATCGAAGACCTCGTCGAAGAGGAGACCTCGGCCGACGACGCGGAGAAGTCGAAGCCGCACCCCGACATCTTCGAGGCCGCGCTCGAACGTCTCGAAGGCGTGAGCCCTTCACAGGCCGTCGTCGTCGGAGACACGCCCTACGACGCGGAGGCCGCCGGCAAGGCCGGGCTCAAGACGATCGGCCTGCTCAGCGGCGGCTTCCCCGAAGAAGACCTGCGCGCGGCGGGCTGCGTACGCGTCTACAGGGACGCCGCGCACCTCCTCGCCGAATACGACTCGTCGCCGCTCGCGGCGTCGCTCGCGTCGGACGCCGCCGCGAGCGACTGAGCCGCGCTCGTATCATTCGACCCGATGAGAATCCTACAGGTCAGCTCGGCGCGCGCGTTCGGCGGTGGCGAGCGGCACCTCGCTGACCTCGCACGCGGCCTCGACGCGCGCGGACACGAAATCTTCGTCGCGCTCGCCGAAGGCTCTCCGCTCCGCGAGCGACTTTCGTTTCTGCCCGAAGCGAACGTCTCCACGCTGCCTTTACGCAACGCGCTCGACGTTCGCGGCGCGCTCGGGCTCTCGCGACTCG
>DASWNR010000323.1:0-13420 GCA_036399155.1 Pyrinomonadaceae bacterium | reverse complement strand
GTCGGCGGGCTCGCCTGTCGCCGTTTTCAGACGGGTCGTACGGTCGGGCGTGTTAGGGCAACGCCTCGACGACGATGTAGAAGCGGAACCGGCCGGGCTGCTCGATGCCGAGCAGGAACTGTAGGTTGATGGCCGTGTTGTTCGCCATCGGCTGCGCGAGCGTCACGGTGCCCGCCGAGAGCGTCGAGTTGTAGCCACCGCCCTCTGCCTGGGCGGGCGGTGTCTCAAGCGTCGTCCCCTCGATGGTCAGCGTGCAGGGCACCGCCGCCGGCGAGCAGGTGCCCGCGTCGTTGATCGACATCACGCTCACCGAGCCCGAGGAGACGGCGCGCAGGTCTGCGTCGCCCGCCGCGCCGACGGGGAAGGTCGTCATCTCGACGATGCGGAACCGCAGACGCGTCACGGGCTGCCCCGTCACGTTCGTCACGCGTCTCCTGATGGAGAGCGTGCCGAAGCCGCCGTTGGCCACCGCCGTAAAGTCGCGGTGACGATTCGGCTCCACGCTCGACGACTTCGTCGAGTCGAGCAGCGTGGCGAAGACGCCCGACGTGTCGCGCCTGACTGGGGACGCAAGCCCCTCCGGCCCCGGCGCGCCGAGACGCTGCTGGACGCCCGAGATGGTCGAGCCCAGCGTGTCGGCGAACAGGAAGTCGGCCGAGTTGTCGTTCGTGTCCTTCGGGTTGCCGCCCGTCAGGCAGCCCACGGCCCCGACGAAGTCGCACTGCTTGCGGAAGAAGGTGTGCTCAAGCGCACTCCCCGAGACCGCCGGGAGGTTGTTGCCCTCTCGGAGCAGTTCGCAGACGCCGCCGCCCGTGTTCGTCCCGAAGCCGACCGCGTCGAGCCGCGTCACCGTCGAGACGTTGCCCACGTCGGCCGTCGAGAAGACCGCGACGTTGCGGTCGTTCTCGATGTCGGAGGTCATCGTCTGGTCGCCCGCCGCCGCGCCCGTCCCGCCGTGGTCGGCGAGGCCGTACTGCGAGCCGACTAACAGGTAGTGGCCGCGCCCCGGGATGACCGTCGTGTTGCTGCCCACGGCGCCCGGGATGGTGGCGAGGAGCACGGGCGTCGCGTTGCAGTCCGCGCCCATCTTGAAGACCCCGAAGCCGCTAACGTCCTGGTCGAAGTCCGAGTTGTTGTAAAGCTCGACAAAGTCGTCGCCCTGACCGCCGGGGCCGGAAGTCCTCAGTTCCGAGATGAGGAGGGCGCTGACCGCCGTCCCCTGAAGTATGGTGCCGGCGGCCTGACCCGTCTGGATGTTCGCGCCGTTCGCGCCCGACAGGTTCAGGAGCAGCGTCTCGGCCGACTCGCCGCCGGAGGTGTCGGCGCAGACGTTGACCGAGACGGTCTTAATCCGCTCGCCGACCGCGAAGGTGAGCGTGCCGTTGGCGGACTCATAGTCCACCGCGCCGCCGCACGAGGTGCCGCCCGCGGCGGTGCCGTCGGCCGTCGCGTAGTTGACCGAGACCGTGTTAGTGGCCTGCGACGAGAGCGTTACAGTGAAGTGAAGCGGCGCCGTGCCCGCGGGGGGCTCCGTGACTCTGGCGTTGTTCGCGCCGGCGACTATGGGGTTGACCGTGTAGACCTCGCCCGAAGTGAAGTTGCCGTTGCCCGCGCCGGCGCCGCCGAGCGGGTCGCCGACCGCGTCAACTATGGTGTCGTCATCCACGACATCGAGCCGCAGCGTGGCCCCGTCGGAGGCCGGCGTCCCCGTGTTGACCGTCACGCCGTAGGTCGCGCCCGAGCCCGTCACCCCCGTCACGCTCGCGCCGCCGAGGCCGGCGGTCGTCAACTGGAAGTCGGAGGCGTCAACGCCCGTCACCGGCGAGTTGAAGGTGACGGTGTAGCCGACCGTGGTGTTCTGAACCGTCGGGTTCGCGCTCGCGCGCGCGACCGACAGGACGAAAGGCCCCGCACCGGGCGCGAAGAAGCCTCCGTAGAGTGTGAAGGAGCCGCCGCTCGAAGGGCCCGCGCTCGACTGACCGACCACGCCCTCGACGCGCAGAGAACCCTGCGTGCTCACGCCGCCGCCGCCCGCGACGGACGACTGCGTGATCTGCGGGCCGGACTGCGCGCGCGCCGGCGCGATGAGGAGCGACAGGAGAAGGATGGCGATAAGACTACTGTGGCGCATGGCGGTCACTTGCCTTCCTTGCAGACCGGCGCGTCGGCGTTGTTCAGGCAGAGCAGCTTCTTCAAGCCGTCGATCTGTTCCTGCTGCTGCCTGACCTGCTGCTGAAGGCCGTCAATCTTTGTGTCGCGGTCTTTCAGTTCTTCGTGCAAGCCCTGAATCGCGGCGAAGGCCACGCCGTCGGGGTCAATGGTCGAGATGGTCTTGTCGCCCTCGCCGACTTTGAAGGCGGAGAAGAAGTCCTGCGCCATCGGGCCGATGTGGCGGACGGATGCGTCCTGCGACTTGTAGTTCCACGTCGAGATGGGGAGGCCGAGGACGCCGCGCAAGATGGCGCGCGCGTCCACGGCGGCGAAGTTGGCCTTCACGTTGCGGTCGGAGAGGTTACTCCACGAGCCGCCGCCCGCCGGGAGCGTCACGCCCGCCGACCCGCCGGAGTTCGACGTGAGCGTCGTCGAGCCGTCGCTCGCCATCGTGAGCTTGCTGTTGGTGAGCGTCATCGTCGCGGTCGTGCTGTTGAAGATGAAGCCCGTGGTGAGCGCCGTGTTCGTGTAGAAGAAGGAGCCGTTAACGGCGCGCACGTTGAACGAGTTCGTCACCGTGGGGTGGAACTGCGACTCCATGTCGGGGCTGGAGCTGTTGAACGAGTAGGTGAGCGGGACGGAGCGGTCGGAGAAGACGAACGTGCCGGTGCGCGGCGACCCGTTGATGGTCGAGGTGGACGCGCCGTAGCCGAGCGCGACCGAATTGGCGCCGGTCGCCGTGTGCCCCTCGCCGAGCGCCACCGTGCCGGTGTTGGCCGCGACCGAGTTCTTACCCACCACGATGGCGTTGTCGCCGAGCGCGCGCACGTTCTCGCCGAAGGCCGTCGAGTAGAGGCCGATGTTGGCGTCGTCCCACTGCGTGCCGTTGATCTGGCCGGCGCGGAGCGCCGCCTTCGTCGCGTACCACATGAAGCGCGTGCCCGCCCCCTCGGCCGGGGCGGTGGTGTTGGCGCCGCCGGTGTAGTCGGCGACGGACAGGATCGAGCCGTCGTTGTCTACGCGGAAGCGCTCCTTGTCGTGAGTGCTGTTGTCCTTGTACGTCCCGCTCGCGCTGAGCGAGATGAGCGCGTTCGCGCCCGGCGTGCCCAGCTTGTGGTTGACCGGGTCGGTGCTGACGAGCTTGAGGTTGATGAGGTGGTTGGTGCTGCCCGTCGTCTGCTGCGCGGACGGCGCGAGTTCCACGTCGCCGTCCACGTGCGCGGTCGTGACCGACGAGGCGCCGGCGTTGACGGCCGCGACGACGCTGGCGCCGGCCGACGCGCTGACGGCGTCGGCGGTCGTCGCCGTGGTCGCGGTCGTGGCACTGCCGGCCGTCGTCGCGGTCGAGGCGTTGCCGTTGAGCGCGGCCGTGATGGTGCCGGCGGAGAAGTTGCCGGAGGCGTCGCGTTTGACGATGGCCCCGGCCGTGTTGGCGTCCGTCGCCGCGTTCGCCGCGGCCGCCCCGCCCGCAACGTTCGCCGCCGTCTGACCGCCGACCGAGGCGACCGCGGTCGCGCCCTGCGTCCCCGTCACGTCGCCGCTCAGGCTGCCGCTGAAGTTCGTGGCCGACGCGGCAGTCGTCGCACTGCCGGCCGTCGTCGCGGTCGTCGCGGTCGTGGCCGTCGTCGCCGTGTCGGCCGACCCGGCCGAGAGGCTGCGTATGGCGTAGGGCGTCGAGGTAATCGGCTGGCGCGGGCTGAGCGTGGTGTAGCCGGCGTCGGCCGGCTTCTTTACCCTAATCTCCAGATGCCTGTCGGCCCCGGGGAAGGCCGACGCGCCGAAGTCGAGCTGCACGGTGAAGACGCCGTTCGTCACCGTCACACCCGTCAGGGTGACGGTGTTGGGCGAGCCCTGCGAGGAGCCGCCGGCCGGCGCGTCGTAGAGCGCGAACTCGAAGTCGTAGGTGCCGCTGGCCGGCGTGCTGCCGTCGGAGAGGCGTCCCTGATACGTGAAGCTCGTGGTCTGCCCCGACGCGACGGTCGTAAAGCAGAGCAGACAGAGCAATGTGGACAGGGCGAGGGCGAACGAGTTGGCAAACTTCTGGCGCACGGCAGACTCCTTCAGGGGTTGTTTGGGTTATCAGGTAACTTGCGGGTCGAACTGTCTAAGAGACCTTACGTCGCGTGTGTGAGACAGGTCGCGTCACCCAAGGCTGGACATACGGGCGACACAATTACATTACCCCGCGCGCGCGGACGTGGTCAACCGGATTTAGACCCGCCGGCGTCGGCGGAACGGCGTCGGGCCGCACGGCTCGTTACCTCAGACAAACGCTTCGCGACATTTTTGTTTGACGGGCGGGGGGCGGCCTCTATTCTCGAAAGTGCGTTACCGAAATTACCGAAGGAGCCCGCGGCAGGATGAAAAGAGTCCGTATCGCCGGTTTGTGTGTTCTGCAATTCGTAACCCTCGTCTCGGCACACCGCGCGCAGGAGAAGGACGGCCCGACCTGGCTCTCGCAGGCGCGAGCGCGGCAGGTGCTTGAGGCCGGCATCGACGCGCTCGGCGGGATGGGGAACGTCCGCCGCGCCGACAAAATCACCATCAACTACAAGTCGGTCAACCACCCCCTCGGGCAGAACGCGGCTTTCGACGCCCCGCCCGCAGACTTCGAGCGCGTCGGCGTGAAGACGTTGATCGACTACGCGGGAGGCCGCTACGTGACCGAGGGGCAGTCGAATTCCGCGGGCGGTTATAAATTCAACTTCCGAAACGTCATCGCCCCCCGGCGCTCATTCGGCATCGACCTGCTCAGGAACCGGCGCGGCCCCGAGGTGCGGAATCTGGACGAACGCTCGAAGGCGCAGCTCAAGCTGGCTCTGCTGTCGGAAGTCCCGCACCTGCTCCTGCTCTACGCGGCGCAGCGCCCCGAAACCCTCCGCTGGCTGGGCGAGTCTGAAGTCGGAGGGCGGAAGCTCCGCGTCGTCAGTTTCGCGGCCGAGAACGGCGCGCAGGTGAGTCTTTATTTCGACGCCGGCACCGGCCTGCTCGCGCGAACCGAACAGCTCGACAGCCACGCGCAGTTGGGAGACGTGAGGCTCGGGAACACTTTCTCCGATTACCGCGCGGTCGGGGGCGTCATGCTGCCGCGCCGGCGGCTGGCGTTCGTCAACCAGTTCGTGACGGGCGAGAACGAGTACGCGGATGTCAAAATGGACTTCGCCGACGGCGAAAAGCTGCTCGAAGTCCCCGCCGGCTACGTCGAGCCGGCGCCGGCGGCGGCGGCCTCCGCCGAGGTGATGCGGAAGGTTGGCGACGGCGTCTATCTCATCGAAAGAGTCGGGCAAGCCTACCGCGTGATGTTCGTCGAGTTCGACGACCACGTGATGATTCTTGAAGCGCCGACCGACGCGAACGTCACGAGGGCCGTCGTCAGGCTCGTCAGTCAGACCGCGCCGGGCAAGCCCGTCAGGTACGTCAGCTTCTCGCACTTTCACTTCGACCACACGGGCGGCCTGCGCGAGTACGTCGCGGAGGGCGCGGCCGTCGTCGTCACGCCCGGCAACAAGGCTTTCGTCGAACGCATCGCCGAGTCGAAATTCACGCTGAAGCCGGACACGCTCGCCCTCAACCCGCGCACGCCGGTCGTCGAGACGTTCGAGAGCAAGCGCGTTTTCACGGACGGGAAACGCACAATCGAGCTTCACAGCATCGGCCCCACCTCGCACGTCAAAGAGATGGTGATGTTCTACTTCCCGAAGGAGAAAATCCTGTTTCAGGGCGACATGTTCTCGCCGCTCGACGCGGGCGGCATCCCGCCCGTCATCGAGGTCAACCGAGAGCTGGTCGAAAAGGTCGAGGCGCTGAGACTCGACGTCGAAACGCTCATCTCCGTCCACTCCGGCGCGGTCGCGTGGAAGGACTTTCGTCGGGCGGTCGCCGGCGCCGCCGATGACAACGCCGCCGACGCCGCACGGGCGGGCGTGCTGGTCATCGCACACATGGGCGACTCGCAGGTCGCTCTGGTCGATGGGGCTACTTTTCAAACTCTGGCCACGCTCGACACGGGCAGGAACCCTCACGAGGTGCGAGTTTCGCCGGACGGGCGGCGCGCCTACGTCGCCGCCGGAAAGACCATCACCGCCGTAGACCTTGAGAGTCGAAAAGTCAGAGCCACTTTCGACCTCGGCTCATACTCGGCGCACGACGTTCGCGTCAGCCGCGACGGCCGTCGCATCTGGGCCGCCTGCGCGCCCTCGCAGACGATTCTCGAACTGGACGCGGACGCGGGGAAGATTCTCAAGACGTACAGGACGGATCAGCAGGGCTCGTGGTTCGTCGAAGTCACGCCCGACGAGCGAAAGCTCTACACCCCGAACCTCGAAGGCAAGAGCGTCAGCGTCATCGACCGCGCCACGGGCGGGGTGAAAATCATCCGGTTCGATCACCCCGTCTACGGCATCGACATCACGCCCGACGGCAGACAGGTCTGGGTCAGCGGGCGCGGCATGGCCGTGATTGACACGGCCGCCGACGCGGTGACCGCCACGGTCAAAACCACAGAGCCCGAGACCGGCCGAATCAGGCTGACCTCCGACGGCAAAAAGGTCGTCGTCGCGCTCTCAAAAAAACTCGCGGTCTATGACGCGAAGACACGCCACCTGATAAGCGAAACCGAACTCGGCTCAAGCCCGAAAGTGCTGACGCTCTCGGCCGACGGCCGCCGCGCCTTTCTGACCAACCCGGACGCCAACACGGTCAGCGTCGTGGACATCGAGGCCGGAAAGCTGCTCGCAACGTTTCGGACGGGGAAGACGCCCGACGGCATCGGGTGGGCGAAATGAATGTAACGAACGTGCGGCCGGTACAATGAAATTTCGTTCCCATATAATGTCGGGGCGCGGGGCGAAGCTTAGACGTGGCGGGGATGAAAATAGACCTGACGAGAGAGAAGGCCTGGCGGCTGGCGCTGCTCATCTTCGCCGCGCACACCGTCCTCTTCGTCATACAGATTCCGCAGGTCTATCTCTACAACGCGAACAACCAGAACCCGGTCGAGTGGTGGGTGCCCGTGGCAAAGCTGGCGTGGGGCGTCTACCTCTGGGCGCTCATCACGCCGGCCATCCTGTGGCTCGGCTTCCGCCTGCCGGTCACGCGCCGTCACCTCTGGCGCAACCTGTCGCTGCACCTGGCGCTCGGCTTTCTCTTCGGGGTGATTCAGCATTACGGCTATCACACGGGGCTCGGCCTGCTCGGGCTGTTCACGGCGAAGGCGGTGCGGGAGAGTCTGGCCAACTCAAGCCTGTTCTTCAACTTCGTCTCGACGGCGGTCGTCCGCTACGCGACGGTCGTCGCCATCCAGCAGGCGTACCTGTATTTCCGCGAGTCGCAGGAGCGCGCCTTCCGCTTGCAGCAGGCCGAGCTGGAGGTGCTGAAGATGCAGCTCCAGCCGCACTTTTTCTTCAACACGCTGAACGCGCTCTCGGCGCTCATCTACCGCTCGCCGAAAGACGCCGACCGGATGATCACGCAGCTCGGCGATCTGTTCAGGTTCGCGCTCAGGCGCGGCAAGGTGCAGGAGGTTTCGCTCGCCGAGGAGCTGGATTTTTTGAAAGCCTTCCTGCAAATTCATCAGACGTTGATGGGGCGGCGTCTGCGCGTCGAGTGGAAGGTCGAGCCGGAGACGCTCTCGGCGCAGGTGCCGAATCTTATCTTGCAGCCGCTCGTCGAAAACTCGATTCGGCACGGGCTGGCCCCGCTCGAAGAGGGCGGGCTCATCGAAGTCCGCGCGCGGCTGAGCGACGGGCGGCTCGTCCTACAGGTGCGCGACAGCGGCCGGTACGCGAGCCCGTCTGAGACGCAGGGCCCCGGGGGCGCCGTGGGCGTCGGCCTCGCTAACACGCGCGCGCGTCTGAAGAACCTCTACGGCGCGGAGCACCGCTTCGAGATCGCCGCGCGGCCGGGCGAGGGGACTGTCGTGAGCATCGAGCTGCCGTTTCAGGGTCAGGCGGCGGGGCGCTAGATGGGCATACGGACGATCATCGTCGACGACGTGGAGCTGGCGCGCGAGCGGGTCAAGATTCTGCTCGACGACCCGGAGGTCGAAATCGTCGCCGAGTGCGCCAACGGCCGCGAGGCCGTCCGCGCCATCACCGGCCTCAAGCCGGATTTGGTCTTCCTCGACGTGCAGATGCCCGAGGTCGGCGGCTTCGAGGTCGTCGAAGCCGTCGGCGTCGAGGAGATGCCGGCGGTGATTTTCGTGACGGCTTATGACGAGTACGCCCTGCGCGCGTTCGAGGTGAACGCGGTCGATTACCTTCTCAAGCCGTTCGACCGGGAGCGTTTGAACAAGGCCGTCGAGCGCGCCCGCCGCGCCATCGAGCGCCGCGCGCCGGATGGTGAGATTGAAGAGAGGCTGCGGCGTCTGTTGAAAGAGGTCAGACCCGAGCCGAAGTATTTGAGGCGCATCCCCGTGAAGTCTGCGCGCGACACGACGCTGATTTCGACCGAGAGGATAGACTGGGTCGGCGCCGCCGGGCACTACCTCGAACTCCACGTCGGCGGCGACACGCATCTCATCCGCGAGCAGTTGTCGCGGCTTGAGGCGAAGCTCGACCCGGAAAAGTTCGTCCGCATACACCGCTCCGCCATCGTCAACCTCGACAGCATCAAGTCGCTCCACCCGCTTTTTAACGGCGACCACGTCGTCGTCCTGAAGAACGGGCGGGAGCTGAATCTCAGCCGCACCTACCACGAAAAATTGATGAGGATTCTGGCGCGCTGATGCGTGCGCGTACGTACTGACGCGCGCGGGCCAAGTATTAAAATGGCCGGGCTTTCAAGTAGCCCCGAAAGTATCCTCGGCGAGACGTGGCGCGGCGAGGTTCTGCCGACCGATGCGGAGAGGAGTAAGCGCGTGCGAGCCCCGGCGGATGATACGGCGATGAAGGAGAGGGCGGTTGACGCCCGAATCACCTACCCCTGCTACAAGTCGCTCGACGAGTTCGTGGATGTCGAGCGGCTGAAGTCGCTCGACGGCTACCTCGCGGAGCGAATCGGGCGGCACATCGGCCGGCGGCGTGAGGACTACTTCCTGAACCTCCACCGGCTCGACTCCTCGACGCCGGAGACGCCCGGCTCCCGCGAGGTCTGGCTGACGAGGACGAAGCCGGGTGTGCCCTACAGCTACCTCGACCTCGACCGGACGGAACTGTGGGCGCCGACCCCCGAGGCCGAAGAGTTCTCCGAGTTGATGGACTTCATCGGGACGCTCCCGTTCGAGGCGACGGGGCGGATGCTCGTCATCTACGACGACGCCGGCACGGAAGTACCCGCCCACCGCGACCACCTCCGGACGGAAATCTGCCACGAGTTCATCTGGTTCCGAACCAACCTGCGTAAGCCCTTCTACGTGCTGAATCACAGGACGGGCGAGAAGCTCTACGTCGCCTCACACAGCGCGTGGTTCGACACGGTCAACCAGTTTCACGGCAGCGACCCGGCCGAGGGGCTCTCCTTCAGCATCCGCGTCGACGGGCGCTTCGCGGAAGAGTTCCGACGACACATCCCGAGGCCGGCCTTCAACCCCGCGTCGGCGCCCGCGCTCTGGGCCTGCGGGGCGGGGGAGCCGTGAGCGCCGCGCCGCGCGTCGTCGCGCCGTGGTAATCTTTGCGCACCGGAGGCCGTCTACATTGAAGGAGCGAAAGGTGCCCGCGTGGGTCAGCGCGCCGCTCGTCCTCGGGGCGTTCGGGCTGCTCGTGTGGCTTGAGCGGCGCAGACCCTTGCGCCGCGCCGTCGAGCCGAAACTCAGGCGCGAGGCGCGCAACCTCGCCGTGGCCGCCTTGGGCGCCGCCGCGCTCCGCGTGACGGAGAAGCCCGCGGCCGACGCGCTGACGGCGCTGGTCGAGCGCCGCCGCTGGGGGCTGCTCAAACTGCTCGGGCTGCCCGCGTGGCTCGAAGTCCCGCTCGCCGTCGTCCTGCTCGACTACACGCTCTACCTCTGGCACGTGCTCACGCACCGCGCCCCGTTCCTGTGGCGCTTCCACCTCGTTCACCACATAGACCTCGACCTCGACGCCTCGACCGCGCTGCGCTTCCACTTCGCAGAGTTGTTGCTCTCCGTCCCGTGGAGGGCCGGGCAGATTCTTCTCATCGGCGTCTCGCCGGCGGCGCTGTCGGCGTGGCAGAACTTCCTCTTCCTCTCTATCCTGTTCCACCACTCGAACGTGAGGCTGCCGCTCGAAGTTGAAAGGCGACTGAACGCCGTCGTCGTCACGCCGCGGATGCACGGCATACACCACTCGGTCGTGAAGGAGGAGACGGACTCGAACTGGTCGAGCGGGCTGACCGTCTGGGACAGGCTGCACGGCACGCTCAGACTCGACGTGCCGCAGGCGGAAGTTACCGTCGGCGTCCCCGCCTACCGCGACCCGCAGGAGGTCGGGCTGTCGGAAATCCTCAAGCTGCCGTTCGGCGAGGAGCGCCCGACGTGGCGGTTGCGGGGCGGCGGCACGCCCGAACGCGTCGGGGCGTGAGGGAGCATTTTTAAGGATGGACGAACGAGCCGCGAATCTTCCGCCCGCCGGAGAGCAGCCCGCGCTTTCAATCATCATCCCGACGCTCAACGAGGCGCGCTTGATAGGCGCGACGCTCGACGCCGTGCTGAACTCGGCGGGCCGCGCCGAAGTGATCGTTGTTGACGGCGGGAGTAGTGACGGCACCGCCGAGGTCGTGAGGTCGCTCGGTTCGGGGCGCGGCGTAAAGCTTCTCACTTCGGGGCGCGGGCGCGGGCTACAGATGCACACGGGGGCCCGGGCGGCGCGCGGGCGTGCGCTGTGGTTCCTGCACGCCGACACGCTCCCTTCAATCGACGGCCCGGGGCGCATCGCCGAAGCGCTCTCCGACTCGTCGGTGGTCGGCGGCAACTTTCACGTCATCTTCGACGGCGACGGCCGCGCCGCGCGCTTCCTCACGTGGCTCTACCCGCAACTGCGACGGCTCGGACTCTGCTACGGCGACTCCGGCATCTTCGTGCGGCGCGAAGCGTACGAGCGGCTCGGCGGCTTCCGCGACTTCCCAATCTTTGAAGACCTCGACCTCGTGCGCCGCCTGCGAAAGGCCGGGCGCGTGGCGCACCTGTCCGCCGCCGTCAACACCTCCTCGCGCCGTTTCGAGGGGCGCAGCTTCGCGCTCACCTTCGCGCGCTGGTCGTTGCTTCAGGCGCTCTACTGGCTCGGCGTGCACCCGCGCACGCTCGTGCGGATGTACGCGCCGATTCGCGGCGGCGGCGCTGGGATGAGACGACGCCGGTTTACGTCCCGCGGGGGTCGGGTTCAGCCCGACGCGGGCAGCGAAGAGGCGTGAGACAGAAGCCAGCGGTGTGTGTGTGGCGCGCGTGTGCGCGCGTCTTCGTCGCCGGAGAGTTCGTCGCGCAGGCGCAGCAGGTCGGAGGGCGTGTCCACGTCGTACCAGCGCGGAAGCTCAAGCGTGCGGAGCCCCGCGCGTTCGGCGTTGTCTGCGGTCTGCCGGTAGGCGAGCGGCGTGCTCCAGGCGACGTTGCGGAAGAGTCCGCGCGGCTCGCGCCGGAGGCCGACGAGATAGTAGCCGCCGTCGTCCGTGGGCCCGAGCGCCACGTCAGACTCCGACGCCGAGAGAGCGCCGACCGCGCGCGCGACGAACGAAGGGGGGAGCGTCGGGCTGTCCGCGCCGACGATGACGACAGGGCCGCCCCCGAGCCCGAAGGCGTGTGCGGCTGCCGACTCGATGCGCTCGCCGAGCCCATCGCCGCGCTGCTCCAGCCAGAGTAGGCCGTCGGTCTGGAAGAGTGTTTCGAGCCGCGCGCGCCCGTCCGCCGGGGCGTATGCCACGACGACCCCGGGCACGACCTGAGAGACGCACGCCAGCGTGTCCAGTGCGAAGCAGGCCGCGAGCGCCGCCGCCTGCTCGGCCGACAGCGGCGGCGTGAGACGCGTCTTGACCGCGCCCGCGCGCGGAGCCTTGACCATCAGAATGCAGACGGGGCGCATGGAAGAGACGGACGGAGGACGAAGGCGGAAGGGTGAGAGCCTTATGAAGAAGGTCGCCCGACCGGCCGCTTGACCGTCCGCGCCTTCATCCCTCATCCTTCACCCCGACATCCTCGATTCTCGTTGGAGTATCGCACAGTGGCTTATTACGAAGAAGACGACCTCGGGCGCTTCTCGGAGGTCGGCAAGCACCGCCCCGACCTGTTCGAGAAGTTCATGGCCTGGTACCAGGCGTGTCAGGAGGACGGCGCGCTCTCGCGCCGCGAGAAGGCGCTCATCGGACTCGCCGTCGCGCACGCCCTACAGTGCCCCTACTGCATCGACGCCTTCTCGCAGGCGTGTCTCGAATCGGGGTCGAACATGGAGCAGATGACCGAGGCGATTCACATGGCCTCGGCGCTGCGCGGCGGCGCGTCGCTCGTCCACGGCGTGCAGGCGCACAACTCGGTCAACAAGGTCTCGATGTGATGTCGAAAGCCCTGCCCGCCGCGCGAGAAGGGGCGAACGCCCCGCCAAACTTCGCGGTCGATTTTGACGCGAAGCTGGCCGCGCACGGTCTCTCGCTGAGCGCCGCGGGCGTCGAGACTTTGCAGGTCAACGTCGGCAAGCTCTGCAACCAGGCGTGCAGGCATTGTCACGTTGACGCGGGCCCGAAGCGCCCCGAAGTAATGAGCGCGGAGACGGCGGGGCAGGTGCTCGAAGCGCTGGCGCGGTTCCGCATCCCCACGCTCGACATCACGGGCGGCGCGCCGGAGCTGAACCCTTCGTTCCGCCGCCTCGTCGCGGAGGCGCGGCGCGCGGGCGCGCACGTCATCGTGCGCCACAACCTGACGGTGATGTTCGAGCCGGGGCAGGAAGATTTGCCCGGGTTCTTCCGCGAGCACGGCGTCGAAGTCGTCTCCTCGCTCCCCTACTTCCTCGAACAGCAGACCGACGCGCAGCGCGGCTCGGGCGTCTTTCAGAAATCAATCGAGGCGCTCCGCCGCCTGAACGCGGTCGGCTACGGGCTTGGCGAGAGCGGCCTCACGCTCGACCTCGTCTACAACCCGGTCGGCGCCTTCCTGCCGCCCGAGCAGGGCGCAATCGAGCGCGACTTCAAGCGCGAGCTGCTGTCGCGCCACGGCGTCACGTTCGACCGCCTCTACACCATCACCAACATGCCCATCAGACGCTTCCTCGAATACCTGCGCCGCTCCGGCAACGAGGAGCGTTACATGCGCAAGCTCGTCGGGGCGTTCAACCCGGCGACCGTCGGGGGGCTGATGTGCCGCACGCTCGTCAGCGTGGACTGGACGGGGCGGCTC
>DASWNR010000322.1:0-26882 GCA_036399155.1 Pyrinomonadaceae bacterium | reverse complement strand
GACCGAGCAGGCCATCGCGGACACCTGGCGCGAGCTGCTCGGCATCGGGCAGATCGGGACGCGCGACAACTTCTTCGAGCTGGGCGGGCACTCGCTGCTGGCGACACAGCTCGCCTCGCGGATGAGGAAACTCTTTAACGTCGACCTGCCCCTGCGCCGTTTCTTCGAGACGCCGACGGTGGCCGACCTCGCGGCGCTGGTGATGGAGAGTCAGGCCGCGCAGCTCGGCCTCGAATCGCTCGCGGAGATGGCCGAAGAGATTAAGAACATCTCCGAAGAAGAGTTGAAAGAGCTGCTCGAAAGCGAGAAGCGGGCGCTCGCGGAAGAGGGGACGCGGCCGGGGGCCTAGCGGCGCCCCGGCGCGAGCCGCCCACGTCGGCGGAACCCCGAACGGCGGACAAACCCCCGCCGGTCTCGTCACGCAGTTCAAGCCCTTCATTCAGTTCAAACTTGAAGCGGGAGGCAGCTATGGCTAGCCCAACATCGCGTCGAAAAATCGTCATCGTCGGGGCGGGAGCGAGCGGCCCTGTGATGGCCATCTTCCTTGCGCGCAGAGGTCACGAGGTGGAAGTCTACGAACGCCGCGAGGACATCCGCCGCCGGGGGGTCGTCGCCGGCCGCTCCGTCAACATCACCCTGGCCGAGCGCGGGCTGCGAGTCCTCAGGGAGGCCGGCGTGCCCGACGGCGAGCTGATGCGGAACACCGTGCCGCTCAAGGGGCGCATGGTGCACGCCGGGAACGGGCGTCTCAAGTTTCAGGCTTACGGGCAGACCGATAGCGAGGTCATCTACTCGGTGCTGCGGAACGACGTGAACGTCCTCCTGCTCAACCTGCTCGAACGCCAGCCCGGCGTCAAGCTCTTCTTCGGCCACCGCTGCGTGGGGCTCGACAGGCAGAGCGGCGCGGTCACCTTCCGCAAGGAGGAGACGGGCGAGGAGTCGCAGGTCAAGGCGGACGCGGTCATCGGCGCGGACGGGACGTTCTCGGCCGTCCGCCAGCACATGCAGCGCGGCCTGCGCGCCGACTACACCCAACTGTTTCTCGAAGCCGGCTACCGCGAGCTGCGGATTCCGGCCGCCGCCGACGGCTCGTACAAGCTGGATCACAACGTCCTCCACGTCTGGCCGCGCGGCGAGTGCCTCCTGCTGGCGATGGCGAACGCCGACGGCACCTTCACCTGCACCTGCATCCTGCCGTTCGAGGGCCCGCGCGGCTTTCAGGCGCTCGACACCGAGGAGCGTGTGCTGGAGTTCTTCCAGTCCAACTTCGCCGACGCCGTGCCGCTCGTCCCGCGCCTCGGCGCGGAGTTCATGAAGGTGCCCACGGCCGAGTTCATCACGACCACCACCTCGCGCTGGTTCTACGAGGACAAGGTGGTGCTGATCGGCGACGCCTGCCACACCGTCACGCCCTTCTACGGGCAGGGCATGAACGCGGCGCTCGAAGACTGCGTGGTGCTCGACCAGTGCATCGGGAAGCACGGCGACGACTGGCGCGCGGCCTTCGCCGAGTTCCAGGGCGTGCGTAAGCGTCACACGGACGCGCTCGCCGCGCTCTCCATCTCCAACTACTACGAGCTGTGCGACAAGTCGAAGATGCCGCGCGTGGCTTTGCAGAAGAAGATCGACTTCACGCTCCACAGGCTCTTCCCGAACCGCTGGGTCCCGCTCTACACGATGATCTCGCACTCGATGACGCCGTACGCTGACGCCGTCGAGCGCGCGCGCAGGCAGCAGCGCATCCTCAAGCTGTGCGGCGTGACGACGCTGCTGGAACTCGTCACCACCTCGACCTCCATCTGGCTGCGGCTGGCCGGCGAGCGGCCCCGGCGCGTCAAGACCGACCACCCCGCGCAGCAACGCTCGGAGGTCGCCGAAGAGAGCAACCTGTAGCCCGGCGGGCGGGGAACCCAAGAATGATTAAGCTGCTGACATTTCTGCTGCGCTTTTCGCCGCGCATGGTCGGGCTGGTGATCGCCACCGGGCTGCTCGCGGGGATGAGCAGCGCGGGGCTGATCGCCCTCATCAACAGCACGCTCAGCCAGTCGGGGCAGGACAGCTCGCGCCTGACGTGGGCCTTCGTCACGCTGGGCCTGACGATGATGATCTCCGGGTTCGCCTCGCGCGCGCTGCTCATCGAGCTGTCGCAGAACGCCATCTTCGAGCTGCGGATGCGGCTGAGCCGGCAGATACTCGCCGCGCCGCTGCTCGTGCTGGAGAAGTATGGCGCGCCGCGCCTGCTCGCCTCGCTCATCGACGACGTGATGGTGGTGACGGGCGCGCTGCTCGGCATCCCCGCGCTGTGCATCAATCTGGCGACCGTCCTGGTCTCGCTCCTCTACCTCGGCTGGCTCTCGCGGGAGGTGCTCGTGGCCGTCCTGGTCTTCATGGCGGTCGGGATGGTGAGCTACAACCTGCTGATGAGGAAGGCGCTCGGCTACCTGCAACGCGCCCGCGAGCAGCAGAACAAACTCTTCGCCGACTTCCGCGCCCTCACGCAGGGCACGAAGGAGCTGAAGCTCCACCACCTGAGGCGCGAGGACTTCATCGAAAACCGGCTCAACCGGACGGGCGCGGACTTCCGCCGCTTCAACATCATCGGGTCGAGGATTTACGCCGGGGCCGACAGCTGGGGGCAGTTCCTCTTCTTCGTCTTCATCGGCCTCACGCTCTACGCGCTGCCCGCCATGCGCGACGTGCCGAGCGGCGTCGTCGTCGGCTACATCCTCGCGCTGCTCTTCATGATGGCCCCCATCGAGGTGCTGCTCAACTTCATCCCCAACATCGGGCGCGCGCGCATCGCCTTGCAGCAGATCGAGGGCCTGGGCCTGTCGCTCGACAAGGCCGCCGCCGAGAGCGAGGAGGAGGCCGAGCGCGCGGTGCCCGGCGCGCACTGGGGGCGGCTCGAACTGGTCGGGGTCACGCACACCTACCATCAGGAGAACCGGGACGAGAGCTTCACGCTCGGGCCGCTGAACATGACGATTGAGGCGGGCGAGACGGTCTACCTCATCGGCGGGAACGGCAGCGGCAAGACCACGCTCGTCAAGCTCATCACGGGGCTCTACGTGCCGGAGGCGGGCGAGGTGCGGCTCAACGGGCGGCCCGTCACGGGGGCCAACCGCGAATGGTATCGCGGCCACTTCTCGGCCGTCTTCTCGGACTTCTTCCTCTTCGAGAACCTCTTCGGCCTCTCCGCCGACGACGCGGACGAGCTGGCCGCCAGCTACCTCTCGAAGCTGCACCTTGATCACAAAGTCAAAGTCAGGGGCGGTGAGTTTTCGACGCTCGACCTCTCACAGGGGCAGCGCAAACGTCTCGCGCTGCTGACGGCGCTGATGGAAGACCGCGCCCTCTACGTCTTCGACGAGTGGGCGGCCGACCAGGACCCGATCTTTAAGAAGGTCTTTTACACGGAGTTCCTCCCGGCGCTCAAGGCGCGCGGCAAAACCCTGCTCGTCATCACGCACGACGACGCCTATTACCCGCTGGCCGACCGCCTCGTCAAGCTTGAGAACGGCCAGCTCGTGTCCCCCTCCGCGCTGCCCGCGGCGGAGGGGGCGCGCGAGCTGGCGGCGGCGCAGGCCGTCGAGCGCGACGGACGCCCGGGGCCGCCGTCGCTCGCGGCGCAGGCCGCGGGCGCACGCTCGCTGCTCGCGCCGGCCGGCGTCGAAGGCAACGGCGCGCACGAGACCACGCCCAAGCGACAGGCGACCGCGGAAGCCCCGCCCGGCGGAGAGCGCCCGGACGGCGGGAGGGACGCGCGCCGGCTGCCGGCCCCCGCGCGTTCGCGGGCCGGCCTCGTCAGGGGCGCGGCGGCGTTGCTGTTCGTCGCCGCCGTCGCGTCCGTCGCGTTGTCGCTGCTCCGCCCGCCCGCGCCCGCGCCCGAAAGCGCGCCGGTCACAGAGTTCTCCTCCGCGCGCGCACTCAAACACCTCCCGGCCATCGCCGGCCGGCCGCACCCGGTCGGGACGCTTGAGCAGGCCGCGGTGCGCGACTACATCGTGTCCGAGCTGCGGCGGCTGGGCCTGAGCCCCGAAGTCCGGTCCGTCTCGGCCGTTGACAACATCCGCGGCGAGTTCCACGCCGGGACGGCGCACAACATCGCGGCCCGCCTGCCGGGCACGGGGGGCGGCAAGGCCGTGGCGCTCGCCGCGCACTACGACTCGACGCCGTACGGGCCGGGGGTGAGCGACGACGGGGCCGCCGTCGCCGCGCTGCTCGAAACGGTGCGCGCCCTGAAGGCCGGCCCGCCCTTGAAGAACGACCTGCTGTTCCTCTTCACCGACGGGGAAGAGGAGTTGATGCTGGGCGCGCGGGCCTTCCGCGCCGAAGACCCCTTGCTCGCGGACATCGCCCTGCTCCTGAACTTCGAGGCGCGCGGCACGGGCGGCCCTTCCATCATGTTCGAGACGAGCCGCAACAACGGCTGGCTAATCAGGCAGTACGCGCACGCCGCGCCGCACCCCGTGGCGAACTCCCTCTCGTATGAGATTTACCGCATCCTGCCGAACCGCACGGACTTCACCATCTTCCGCGAAGCCGGCATCGGCGGGCTGAACTTCGCGTACATCGGCGGGCTGAAGAACTACCACACGGCCCTTGACAGTCTGGAGCGTCTGGACGAGCGCAGCCTGCAACATCACGGCCTCAACGCGCTGGCGCTGGCGCGGCACTTCGGCGGCCTGCGGCTGGACGCGCCCGAGGAGCCGGACGCGATCTACTTCAACACGCTGGGGACGGGCTTCGTCTCCTACCCGTCGTCGTGGCTGGTTCCGCTGTTGCTGGTCTGCGCGGCGGGGCTGGCCGGCGTGCTGCTGCTCGGCCGGCGGAAGGGGGCGTGGACGGCGAAGGAGCTGGCGGCCGCCGCGGCGGGGATGCTGCTCGGTCTGCTGCTGGCGACGGGTTGCGTGTGGATCGTCTGGTGGCTGCTCGGCCCGCTGCGGGCGAGCCTCGGGGGGACGCAGCAGCAGGCGCTCTACAAGAGCGGCTACCTGGGCGTCGGCTGGCTCGCGCTGGCGGCGGCGGTCTTCGTCTCGGTCTACAACATGCTGCGCTGGAAGCTGGGGCCGCTGAGCCTCGCGGCCGGCGGGCTGACGGTGTGGCTGCTCCTGCTGGCGCTGTGCGTGTTTCTCGTGCCGGGCGGTAGTTACCTCCTGGCGTGGCCGCTGCTCGGCGGGCTGTTAGGGATGTGCGCGCTGCTCCTGTTGCCGGCCGGCGGCTCGCAGTTGGATTCGTGGAAGCACTGGCTGGCGGCGTGCGTCTGCTCGCTGCCCGCGCTGTTGCTATTCGTCCCGCTCATCAGCCTGATCGACGACGCGCTCGGCGCGAACTCGTTTCTGGGGCTCGCCCTCCTGTCCGCGACGCTGTGGCTGGGGCTCCTGCCGCTGCTCCATTTCGTGACCGCGGCCGTGAGGTGGGGGCTGCCGCTCGCGGCGGCGGCCGTGGCGCTCGTCTGCCTCGTCGTCGGCGCCCTGCCGGGCGCGTACGACCGCGAGCACCCGAAGCCTTATCACCTGTTCTACGCCCTCAACGCGGACACGAACAAAGCGGTCTGGGCCAGCGTCGACGCGGAGCCGAACGAGTGGACCGGGCAGTTCCTCTCGGCCGAGCCGCTGCGCGGCGACATCACCGAGTACGCGCCCTCGAACCACAAGGGCTTCATGAAAACTTCGGCCGAGCCGGTTGCGGCGCCCGCCCCGAACCTCGCCGTGCTCGAAGACCGCACGGCCGACGGCGTGCGCGAGCTGACACTGCGCGTCACGTCCGCGCGCGCGGCCCCTGTGGCGCACCTGTTCGCCGCGCCGGGCACGCGCGTCCTGAGCGCGACGCTCAGGGGCAAGCAGATTGATTTCGGCGGCCGGCCCGCCGCGGGCGAGTCTCTCTTCAAAAAGCTGCTCACCTACTACGGGCTCCCGCCGGAAGGAATCGAGCTTCGGCTTCGGGCCGCCGCGGGCGCTCCCCTCAGGCTGATCGTGATGGATCAGACCTACGGGCTGCCCGCGCCGGCCGGGCAGGACGCGCCGGCGCGGCCACGCCCCGATAATCTCATCCCGCTTTCGTTCACCTACAACAACACCACGCTGGTTCAGAAGACCTTCTCCTTCTGAACCGGCCCACGTCTGGAGGTGGCTATGGACATGTCTACGCGCGGGGACGCACAGGGCGGCCCCGAGAACACTGTGCAACTGACGGGCATCGAGTACCTTGAGTTCTACGTCGGGAACGTGCATCAGGCGGCACACTTCTACCGCACGGCCTACGGCTTCACCCCCGTGGCGTTCAGGGGGCTGGAGAGCGGCCGCCGCGACAGCGTCTCGGTGGCGCTGGCGCAGAAGGACATCCGCATCCTGCTGACGGGCTCGCTCGACACGCAGAACGACATCGCGCGTCACGTCCAGACGCACGGCGACGGCGTCAAGGACATCGCGCTCTCGACGCCCGACGTGGAGAAGACCTTCGAGTTGCTGGTCAAGCGCGGGGCGCGCTCCATCGCCGAGCCGGAGGTCTCGGCCGACGACAACGGGCGCGTCGTCACGGCCACGGTCGGGACGTTCGGCGATACGGTGCACACGCTCGTCGAGCGCGAGGGCTACGAAGGGCCTTTCCTGCCCGGCTACCTGCCGGCGCGGCCGTCGCCCGTGCCGCTCAACCCGCACCTTGATGCCGTCGACCACCTCGCCATCTGCGTCGAGCGCGACACGCTCGAAGAGTGGGTCGAGTTCTACAAGCGCGTCTTCGACTTTCACCAGTCGCATCAGGAGGACGTGGGCACGGAGTACAGCGCGATGAACTCGCGCGTCGTGCAGGACGCGCGCGGGGTGGTCAAGCTGCCGATGATGGAGCCGGCCGAGGGCAGGCGCAAATCGCAGATCGAGGAGTTCCTCGCCTACCATCAGGGGGCCGGCGTGCAGCACATCGCCTTCTCCTCCGAAGACATCCTCAACTCTATCGAGAGCCTGCGCAGCGCCGGCAACGAGTTCCTCTCGCCCCCCGAGACCTACTACGAGATGCTGAGCCAGCGCATCGGGGACATCGAGGCGCTGCGCCACAACAACGTGCTCGTCGACCGCGACGAGTGGGGCTACCTGATGCAGATCTTCACGCGCCCCGTGGAGAGCCGCCCGACGCTCTTCCTCGAAGTCATCGAGCGCCGCAGGGCGCGCGGCTTCGGCGGCGGCAACATCAAGGCCCTCTTCGAGGCGGTCGAGCAGGAACAGGCCCGCCGCGGCAACTTGTGAGACGTGCGCCGCGGCGTGCGCCTCGCCGACCCCGAACCCAACCCAGCCTCGCGCCCTTAACCGACAGCCCCGGCTCACAGCCCGGCGCGCTGTAAGCCCCCAAGGAGACAGGCCATGAGCGACGCGGCGAATTTAATCAGGAACCTCACGCCGGCCCAGCGCGAGCTGCTGCTGCTGCGGATGAGCCGGACTAACAAGCAGCAGCACGAGCGGCTGGTGATTAAGCGCCGGAGCCGTGAGGGCGTGCCCCTGCCCCTGTCCTTCGCACAGCTCCGCCTGTGGTTCCTCGACCAGTTCGACCCGGGCAGCGCGGCTTACAACGTCCCGACGGCGGTGCGCCTGAACGGCCCGCTCGACGCGGGGGCCCTGGAAAAAGCCATCACCGAAATCCTGCGCCGCCACGAGGTTCTGCGCACGAGCTTCACGGTCGTGGACGACGAGCCGGCGCAGGTCATCTCGCCGGCCGCGCCGGCGCACGTGCCCGTCAGCGACCTCAGCGAACTCGGCGCGGAAGAACGCGAGGCCGAAGTCCAGAGGCGCACGGACGCCGAGGCGCAGCTTCCTTTCAGCCTCGGCGAAGTCCCGCTCCTG
The DNA here is from genome assembly GCA_036399155.1 of Pyrinomonadaceae bacterium. Lineage (GTDB taxonomy): Bacteria > Acidobacteriota > Blastocatellia > Pyrinomonadales > Pyrinomonadaceae > QHXN01. The sequence continues at coordinate 19,050 of DASWNR010000322.1, read as the reverse complement.
CGCGTCCAGGTCCTGCGGCTCGGGGCCGCCGAGCACGCCGTGCTCCTGACCATGCACCACATCGCCAGCGACGGCTGGTCCATGAACATCCTGGTCAAGGAGATGACGGCCCTCTACGACGCCTTCCTCCACGGCCGCCCGTCGCCGCTGCCCGAGCTGCCCATCCAGTACGCGGACTACGCCATGTGGCAGCGCGAGTACCTGAGCGGCGAGCGGCTGGAGCGCGAACTCGGCTACTGGCGCGAGCACCTCGAAGGCGCGCCGGCCGTGCTGGAGCTGCCGACGGACAGGCCGCGCCCGCCCGTGCAGTCCTTCAGCGGCAGTTGGCTGCCGGTCCTCGACGTGTCCGAGGTCACGCAGCGGCTCAGGAAGCTCTGCCAGCAGGAGAGGGTGACGTCGTTCATGGCGCTGCTCGGCCTCTTCGGGCTGCTGCTGCACCGCTACACCGGGCAGGAGGACATAGTCGTCGGGACGCCCATCGCCGGTCGCCAGCAGGAAGAGACCGAACCGCTCATCGGCTTCTTCCTCAACAACCTCGCCGTGCGCATGCGGCTCAAGCCGCGCGAGAGTTTCCGCGGCCTGCTGGCGCAGGTCAGGGAGGTGTGTCTCGGGGCCTACGCCCACCAGGACTTGCCCTTCGAGAAGCTGGTCGAGGAGTTGCAGCCCGAGCGCAACATGAGTCACGCGCCCATCTTTCAGGTCATGTTCATCCTCCAGACGGCTTCGCCGGAGGCGTCGGGCAAGTCCGACGGCGGCCTACAGATGAGCAACCTCGGGAGCAACAGCGGCACGTCGAAATTCGACCTCACGCTCTCCATCGTCGAGGGGCGCGAGCGCATCGCCGGCATGATGGAGTACAACAAAGAGTTGTACGACGCCGCGACCATCGAGCGCGCCATCGGACACTACCAACGGCTCATGGAGTCCGCGGTCGCCGAACCCGACCTTCCGCTCCACGCCCTCGTGCTCCTGACGGCGGGCGAGCAGAACCAAATCTTAAACCTCTGGAACGACACCGAGCGCCCCTACCCGCTGCACGCCACGCTCGGCCAGCTCTTCTCCGAGCAGGCCGCGCGCACCCCGCACCGCGTGGCCCTCACGTGGGAGGCGCGGCGGCTCACCTACCGGGAGCTGGACGAGCAGTCGAACCGCGCGGCGCGCTACCTGCGCGGGCTGGGCGTCGGGGCCGAGCGGCTCGTGGGCGTCCACCTCGGGCGCTCGGCCGAGATGGTGGTCTGGCTGCTGGCGGTGGCGAAGGCCGGCGGCGCCTACGTCCCCTTAGACCCCGGCTACCCCGCGGCGCGGCTCGGGCAGATGGCCGAAGACGCCGGGCTCAGGTGGGTGCTGACGCGGGGCGCGGGCGTCGAGTCGGCGTGGGGCGGCGCGCGGGCGATTGACATCGAGGCCGCGCGCGAGTCGGTCGAGGCGGAAGACCCCGCGGCGCCACCCGAAGGCGGCGCCGGCGCTGAGAACGTGGCCTACGTCATCTACACGTCGGGCTCGACGGGCCGGCCCAAGGGCGTGATGGTCTCGCACCGCAACGTCGTCAACTTCTTCGCCGGGATGGACGAGGTCGTCGGCCGCGACGACCCCGCGGGCGTCTGGCTCGCCGTCACCAGCATCTCCTTCGACATCTCGGTGCTGGAGATTTTCTGGACGCTCACGCGGGGCTTCGAGGTCGTGCTGCAAGGCGAGCAGCAGGAGACCTTCCAGTTCGCCGGGACGCCGAAAGAGGTCGCGCAGAAGAAGATTGATTTCAGCCTCATGTACTTCGCCAGCAACGAGGCGGACAAGGGCGAAAACATCTACGGGCTGCTGCTGGAGGGGACGAAGTTCGCCGACCGCAACGGCTTCACGGCCGTCTGGGTGCCCGAGCGACACTTCCACGCGTTCGGCGGCATCTACCCGAACCCGTCCGTGACGGTGGCCGCGCTCTCGACGCTCACCGAGCGGCTTCAACTGCGCGCCGGCAGCGTCGTGCTGCCGCTCCACGACCCGCTCCGCGTCGCCGAGGAGTGGGCCGTGGTCGACAACCTCTCGCAAGGCCGGGTCGGCATCTCGTTCGCCTCCGGCTGGCACGCCAACGACTTCGTCTTCCGCCCGGAGAACTACCGCAAGCGGCGCGAACTGATGTTCCGCGACATCGAAGTCGTGCGCCGGCTCTGGCGCGGCGAGAAGATCACGCGGCAGGGCGGCGCGGGCAACGAGATCGAGGTGCAGGCCCTGCCGCGCCCCATCCAGCCCGAACTGCCCTTCTGGGTCACGGCGGCCGGCAGCGTGGACACCTTCCGCATGGCGGGCGAGGTCGGGGCCAACCTGCTCACGCACCTGCTCGGCCAGAGCCTCGCCGAGTTGAGGGAGAAGGTCGAGGTCTACCGCGCGGCCTGGCGCGAACACGGTCACGCGGGCGAGGGGCAGGTCACGCTCATGCTCCACACCTTCGTCGGCGACGAAATGGAGTCGGTGCGCGAGACCGTCAGGGGGCCCTTCACGGACTACCTACGCAGCTCGCTCAGCCTCACCGAGTCGCTCGCGCAGAGCCTCGGCCTCGACGTCAATTCGGAGCAGTTCACCGAGGACGACCGGGACGCGCTGCTGGCGCACGCCTTCGGCCGCTACTTCGAGACGAGCGCGCTGATGGGCACGCCCGAGAGCTGCATGCAGCTCGTCAACCAGCTCAAGCTGATGGGCGTGGACGAGATCGCCTGCCTCATAGATTTCGGCGTCGAGGCCGGGGACGTGTTGTCCGCCCTCCACAACCTGAACCGCCTCAGGGAGCTGAGCAACGCCGGCGCGGCGGGCGGCGCGGCGGAGGGCGACGCGGGCGACGCGGAGGACTATTCGCTCGTCGCGCAGCTTGAGAGCCGCGGCGTCACGCACCTCCAGTGCACGCCCTCGCTGGCGCGCATGCTGAGCCTTGAGCCGGGCACGCTCGACAAGCTGCGGACGCTGCGCAAACTCTTCCTCGGCGGCGAGGCCCTCCCCGTGGCGCTCGGCAAAGGCTTGCGCGAGGCGCTGCCCGCCGAGATTCACAACATGTACGGGCCGACCGAGACGACCATCTGGTCGACGACCCACGCCTTGACGGAGGTCGGGGAGACGATGCCCATCGGCCGCCCCATCGCCAACACGCGCACCGTCATCCTCGACCCCTACCTCCAGCCCGTCCCCGTCGGCGTGCCGGGCGAACTCTTCATCGGCGGCGAGGGCGTCGTGCGCGGCTACTTCCGCCGCCCGGACCTGACGGCCGAGCGGTTCATCCCCGACCCCTACGGCGCGCGGCCCGGCGCGCGGATGTACCGCACCGGCGACCTCACGCGCTACCGCCCCGACGGGTCGGTCGAGTACCTCGGGCGCCTCGACCATCAGGTCAAAGTGCGCGGCTTCCGCATCGAGCCGGGCGAGGTCGAGCTGGCGCTTGAGTCACACCCGGACATCGCGCAGGCGGTGGTCGCGGCGCGGCCCGACGCGCAGGGCAGTCTCGTCCTCGTCGCCTTCGCGGTGGCGCGCGCCGGCGCGCGACTCGCCGCGGCCGAGGTGCGTTCGTTCGTGGCCGCGAGGCTGCCGGAATACATGGTGCCGGGGCTGGTGGTCGAGCTCGAGCGGCTGCCGCTGACGCCGAACGGGAAGGTGGATCGCGCGGCGCTGCCGGAGGCCGGGCCGGGGAGCGGGGCCGGGGGGCACGAGTACGTCGCGCCGCGGACGACGATTGAAGAGGTGCTGGCGGACTTGTGGGCGGGCGTGCTCGGCGTCGAGCGCGTCGGGGTGCACGACAACTTCTTCACGCTGGGCGGACACTCGCTGCTGGCGACGCTGCTCGTCTCAAGGATGCGCGGCGCCTTCGGCGTCGAAGTCCCGCTGCGCAGCATCTTCGAGTCGCCCACGGTCGCGGGCCTCGCCGCGGCCGTCGAGCAGAAGCAGGTGGAGCTGATCGGCGCGGACGTGCTGGCGCAGATGTCGGACGAGATCAGGCAACTGTCGGAAGAGGAGTTAACCGCCCTGCTCGAAGCCGAGAAGGAGCTGATGTCTCAGGGTGAAGGAGCAGGCGAATGAGCGACCCGTCTTCGCCGCTGAGCGGGCTGTCGCAGAAGCAGCGCGACCTGCTGCTGCTGCGGGTGGGCCGCGCCAGCAAGCACCTCGAAACCCGGCAGCGCCAGAGCCCGGGCGCGCCGCCGCAGTTGATCGAGCCCGCGCCGCGGACGGGCGAGCTGCCGCTCTCCTACGCGCAGCAGCGGCAGTGGTTTCTACAGCAGTTGGAGCCGGGCACGGGCGCGTACAACATGCCGACGGCCGTGCAGGTCAGCGGCGCGCTCGACGTCGAGGCTCTTGAGCGCGCCGTCTCCGAAGTGGTGCGCCGCCACGAGGTGCTGCGGACGGTCTTCGCGTCCGCGGACGGGCAGCCCCGGCAGGTCATAAGGCCGCCCTTCCCGATGCGGGTCGAGGTCACGGACATCAGCGGCCTTGAGGCGGAGGCGCGCGAGCGCGAGGCTTCCAGACTCTCGGACGAGGAGGCGGGCCGGCCGTTCGATCTTGAGGAGGGCCCGCTCCTCAGGGTGGGCCTCATCCGCCTCGCGCCCGAAGACCACATCGTCCACCTCACGATGCACCACATCGCCTCCGACGGCTGGTCGATGGGCGTCCTCACGCGCGAGATCGTCACGCTCTACGACGCCTTCGCCAACGGGCTGCCGTCGCCGTTGCCGGAGCTGCCGATTCAGTACGCGGACTACGCGGCGTGGCAGCAGTCGTGGCTGAACGGCGAGGTGCTGGCGCAGCAGCTCGACTACTGGAAGCAGCAGTTGCGGGGCGCGCCCGTGCTCGAACTGCCGACGGACAGGCCGCGCCCGCCCGTGCAGACGTTCCGCGGCGGGCGCGAGCTGATTAACCTGGGGCCGGAGCTGACGGCCGGGCTGCAAGCCCTGAGCCGCCGCGAGGGCGCGACGCTGTTCATGACGCTGCTGGCCGCGTGGCAGCTTCTCCTGTCACGTTACTCGGGGCAGGAGGACATCAGCGTCGGGACGTTCATCGCCAACCGCAACCGCGCCGAGACGGAGAACCTCATCGGCTTCTTCATCAACAACCTGGTCTTCCGCCTCGACCTCTCCGGCGACCCGACTTTCCTCGAACTCCTCGCTCGCGCGCGCGCCGTCGCGCTCGGCGCGTACGCGCATCAGGACGTGCCCTTCGAGCTGGTGCTCGAAGCCCTCCACCCCGAGCGCGACGCGAGCCGGACGCGTCTCTTTCAGGTGATGTTCGTGATGCAGAACATGCCGCAGGCCGAGGTCGAGCTGACCGAGGCGCGCTTCAGCCCCGTCGAGGCGAAAGACCCCGCCCGCTCGAACTTCGACCTGACGCTCTGGATGTGGGAGGGGGCCTCAGGGCTCGCCGGCTGGCTCGACTACAGCACCGACATCTTCGAGACCGCGACCATCGTCCGCCTCAAGGAGCACTTCTACACCCTCCTCGGAGGCATCGCGTCCACCCCGGAGCAGCACGTGCGGCGGCTCCCGCTGCTCGGCGAGGAGGAGCGGCGGCGGCTGCTCGTCGAGTGGAACTCGAACCGCCAGCCGTTCACGACCGACCTGCTCGTCCACCAGCTCTTCGAGCGGCAGGCGGCGCGGAGCCCGCAGGCCGAGGCGGTCGCCTTCGGCGCGACGCGCCTCACCTACGGCGAGCTGAACGCGCGCGCCAACCGGCTCGCACACTACCTGCGCGCGCGGGGCGCGGGGCCCGAGACGCGCGTCGGCATCTGCATGGGGCGCTCGGCCGAGATGGTCGTCGCCGTGCTCGGCGTGCTCAAGGCCGGCGCGGCTTACATCCCGCTCGACCCTTCGTACCCGCCGGAGCGGCTGCTCTTCATGCTTGAGGACTCGCGCGCCTCCTGGCTGTTGACGCAGCGCCAGCTCGTCGAGCGCCTGCCGGCGGCGACGGTCGAGGAGCTGGGCAAGCGCGCCGACAGGGCGGGCGTCCTGTGTCTGGAAGACGCGGCCGAGGAGCTGGCGCGCGAGAGCGCCGAGAACCCCGCGCGCGCGGTCGCGCCGGAGAACCTCGCCTACGTGATTTACACCTCCGGCTCGACGCAGAGGCCGCGCGGCGTGATGATCGAGCACCGCTCGCTGGTCAACGCCTTCGCCGCGTGGGAGAAGGCTTACTCGCTCGGCACGCAAATCAGGCGGCAGCTTCAGGTGGCGAGCTTCGCCTTCGACGTGTTCAGCGCCGACGTGATTCGCGTGCTCTGTTCCGGCGGCCTGCTCGTCGTCGCGCCGGGCGAGCTGCTGCTCTCCGCGCCGGAGCTTTACGAGCTGATGCGCCGCGAGGCCGTCGAGGGGATCGAGGTCGTCCCGGCCGTGCTCCGCAACCTCACGCAGCACCTTGAGGCGAGCGGGGAGTCTTTGGATTTCATGCGCGTCATCGTGGCCGGGGCCGACGCCCTCTACGTCAAAGACCTGGAGGCGGTGAGGCGCCTGGGCGGGCCGCACACGCGCGTGCTCAACAGCTACGGCCTGACGGAAGCGACCATCGACAGCACCTACTTCGAGTCCACCGAGCTCGACCTGCCGCCCGAGAGGATGGCCCCAATCGGCCGGCCCTTCGCCAACACGGAAATCTACCTGCTCGACGCGGGCCTGGAGCCCGTGCCCGTCGGGGTCACCGGCGAGCTGTACGTCGGCGGCCCGTCACTCGCCCGGGGCTACCTCAACCACCCCGCGCTGACGGCCGCGAAATTCATCCCGCACCCGCTGGCCGGGCGGCCCGGCGCGCGCCTCTACAAGACCGGCGACCTCGCGCGCTACCTGCCCGACGGCAACGTCGAGTTTCTGCGGCGCGTGGACTATCAGGTCAAGGTCAGGGGCTTCCGCATCGAGCTGGAAGAGATCGAGAGCCTGCTGGCCACGCACCCGGGCGTCCGCGAAGTGCTGGTCGCGGCGCACGAGCACCAGCCGGGCGATAAATTTCTGGTCGCGTATCTCGTCCCGGAGCCGTCACAGTCGCCGTCGGTTCAGGACTTGCAGCGGCTCATCAAAGAGCACCTCCCGTCCTACATGGTGCCCGCGGCCTTCGTCATGCTCGAAGCCTTCCCGCTCTCGGCCAACGGCAAAGTCGACCGCAAGGCGCTGCCCGCGCCCGACCCCGAGGTGGTCGCCGCCAACGACTCGTACGTCGCGCCGGGCACGCCGCTCGAAGAGATGCTGGTCGGCATCTGGGAGGAGGTCTTGGGCCGGCAGAAGGTCGGCGTCTTCGACAACTTCTTTGAAGTCGGCGGCCACTCGCTTCTGGCGACGCGGGTCGTCGCGCGCGTCAACAACCGGCTCGGCATAGAACTTCCCGTGCGCAGCATCTTCGAGACGCCGCTGGTCGCCGAGCTGGCCGTGACCATCGAAGAGATGATGCTCGAAGAGATAGACAGCGTGGGCGGCGACTAGCCGCCGCCCCGACCCCGCGCCGCGGATTCGGCCCGTTCGTCTCCCCCCTCCCGCGCCCGTGACCACCATGTCCCAAACCGATCAGACGCTAGTTGACCTGCTCCGCGGACGAGCCGACGGGCACCCGTCGAAGACGGCGTACACCTATCTGGCGGACGGCGAGGTCGAAGCGAGCACGCTGACCTACGGCGAGCTGGACGCGCGCGCGCGCGCCGTCGCCGCGCGGCTGGCCGAGGCCGGCGCCGCGGGCGAGCGCGTGCTGCTGCTCTACCCCTCGGGGCTGGACTTCATCGCGGCGTTTTTCGGCTGCCTCTACGCGGGGGCCGTCGCCGTCCCCGCCTACCCGCCGCGCGGGACCCGCCACCTGGCGCGTGTGCAGACGATAGTGCGCGACGCGCGGGCGAAGTTCGCGCTCACGACGGCGGCGATTCACAGGCGGCTCGACGTCTTCATCCGCGAGCAGGAGGAGCCGCAGGCCCTCCGCTGGATCAACACCGACGCGCTCCCCTACGACGAGCTGGCCGGGCTGTGGCGCCCGCCCGCGTTGACCGATTCGACGCTGGCCTTTTTGCAGTACACGTCCGGCTCGACCTCCGCGCCCCGCGGCGTGATGGTCAGTCACGGCAACCTGCTGCACAACGAGCGTCTGATTCAGACGGCATTCCGGCAGACGGAGGAGTCGGTCATCGTCGGCTGGCTGCCGCTCTATCACGACATGGGCCTCATCGGCAACGTGCTTCAACCTTTGTACCTCGGCGCGTCGTGCGTTCTGATGTCGCCGGCCGCGTTCCTCCAGCGCCCGGCGCGCTGGCTGCAAGCCATCTCGAAGTACCGCGCGACGACCAGCGGCGCGCCCAACTTCGCCTACGACCTCTGCGTGCGCAAGGTCACGCCCGAGCAGCGCGAGCAACTCGACCTGAGCAGTTGGCGTGTCGCCTACAACGGCGCCGAGCCCGTGCGCCTCGACACGCTCGAACGCTTCGCCGAGGCCTTCGCCGAATGCGGCTTCCGGCGCGAGTCCCTCTTCCCCTGCTACGGCCTCGCCGAGGCGACGCTCTTCGTCTCCGGCAAATCGGGCGAGGGCGATTTCGTCGCCGCCGAGTTCGACGCGCAGGCGCTCCGACAGAACCTCGCGGCACAGGCGCGGCCGTCCGCACCCGCGCTCTCTCTGGTCGGCTGCGGCGCGCCCGCCGCGGGACAGCACGTCGTCATCGCAGACCCCGCGAGCGGCGAGCGTTGCGCCCCGTCGGTCGTCGGCGAGATCTGGGTCGCCGGCGCTTCGGTCGCGCAGGGCTACTGGAATCAGGACGCTGCGACGGCGGAGACTTTCGGCGCGCGTCTCGCGGGGAGCGGCGAAGGCCCGTTCCTGCGGACGGGCGACCTCGGCGTCCTGCTCGACGGCGAGCTTTTTGTCACCGGCCGCCTCAAAGACCTCGTCATCATCCGCGGGCGCAACTACTACCCGCAGGACTTGGAGCGGACGGCCGAGCAGAGTCACCCGTCGGTGGTCGCCGGCGGCGTCGCGGCCTTCTCGGTCGAGGCCGAGGGCGGGGAGCAACTCGTCATCGTCGCGGAGGCCGAAGCCGCGGAGCTGGCGGCGGAGATATTCCGGGCCGTCCAGCAAGGAATCGCGCTCGAACACGAGCTACAGGTTCACGCCGTCGTGCTGCTGCGCCCGCGGACGATTCCCAAAACCTCCAGCGGCAAGATTCAGCGCCGCGCCTGCCGCGCCGCCTTCCTCGACGGCGGGCTTCAGGTGTCGGCCGAGTGGCGCGCGCCGTCGCGCGCCGCCGAAGAGGCCGAGCCGGCGGCCGAGCCGGTCTGGTTCCACGACGCGGCCTCGCTCACAGAAGAGCGGCTCGCGGGCTGGCTGGCCGCCGAGCTGGCGACGCTGACCGGCTACGACGTTTCGCGAATCGACCTCCGGCAGAGCTGCGCGGCGGCCGGCCTCGACTCACTCGGGGCGGTCGAACTCGCGCACCGCGTCGAGACGGAACTCGGAGTCGTCTTCGCGCCGACAGACTTTCTGGAAGAGACCGGCATCGACGCGCTATCCGCGATTATTAGTGCGCGGTTGAGGCGCGCGCCGGCCGAAGCGGCGTTGACGACTGAAGCAACGTCGCCGTCCGAATCGTCGTCGCCGCCGCCGGCCGAGACGCGCGGGCCGTCGCCGCTCTCGCGGGGCCAGCAGGCGCTCTGGTTCCTCCACCAGCTTGAGCCGGAGAGCGCCGCCTATCACATTTCGAGCGCGCTGCGTATCACGACGCCGCTCGACGGCGCGGCCCTGTGCGACGCCTTCGAGCGTTTGACGCTGCGTCACCCGGCGCTGCGCACGACCTTCGGCTCCGTCGCCGACGCGGAGCCCTTTCAGGAGGTGCACGAAGGGTCGGAAATCCACTTCGTCGAGCACGACGCGCGGGGCTGGGCGGAAGAGGAGCTGCACGAACGGCTCGTGCATGAGGCCAACCGTCCCTTCGACCTCGGGCGCGGCCCGCTCTTCCGCCTACACCTCTTCGCGCGGGGCGAGCGCGAGCACGTCCTGCTCCTGACCATTCATCACATCGTCTCCGACTTCTGGTCGCTCGGAATACTTCTGCGCGAGCTGGGCGAGTTGTACGAGGCGGAGTCTCGCCAACGCCGCGCGGCCCTCCCCAGACTGTTGACGCGGTACGACGACTACGTGCGCTGGCAGGCCGAGCTGCTGGCGGGCGAGGCGGGCGAGAGTCTCTGGCGCTACTGGCAGGGGCAGCTCGCCGGCGCGCAGACGGTGCTCGACCTGCCTTTCGATAAGCCGCGCCAGCCCGGCCAATCTTACCGCGGGGCGTCGCTGCCCGCGCGCCTGCATCCGGAACTCGCCGGACGGCTCAAGTCCCTCGGCGGCTCGCAGCGCGCGACCTTGTTTATGACGCTGCTGGCGGCCTTCTACGCGCTGCTCTACCGCTACACCAACCAGCGCGACCTGCTCGTCGGCTCGCCGGTGGCCGGGCGCAGCCGCGCGGGCTTCTCCGGCGTCGTCGGCTACTTCGTCAACCCGCTCGCGCTCCGCGCCCGGATCGCCGAGGGGATGACTTTCAATCAGTTGCTCTCGCAGGTTCGCGGGACGACGCTGGCCGGACTCCGGCATCAGGATTTTCCATTCCCCACGCTCGTCGAGCGCCTTCAGCCCGAGCGTAACCCGAGCTACTCGCCGCTCTTTCAGGTGATGTTCGTGCTGCAAAAGGCGAACGCGCTCGACGAGGACGGGCTGGCGGCTTTCGCGCTGGGCGAGGCCGAGGCGCGGCTCAGGCTGGGCGAGCTTGAGCTGGAATCCGTCGCCCTCAAACAGCGCGTCGCGCAGTTCGACCTCACGCTGGCGATGACCGAGATGGAGGGCGGCCTCGGGCTGTCGCTGCAATACAGCACAGACCTCTTCGAGGAGGCGACGATTCGGCGCATGGCCGGGCACTTCCGCCGCCTGCTCGAAGGCGTCGTCGCCGACCCGGAGCGGCCCGTCGCCGAGCTGACACTGCTGACGCCGGCCGAAGAGCGGCAACTGCTCGTCGAGTGGAACCAGACCGGAAGCGACTACCCGCGCGGGCTGACCATCCAACGGCTCGTCGAAGAGCAGGCCGCGCGCACGCCCGACGCCGTCGCGCTCGTCTTCGGCTCGGCCTCGCTCACCTACTCGGAACTCAACGGCCGCGCCAACAGGCTGGCGCGGCACCTGCGCCGGCTCGGCGTCGGGCGCGAGTCGCGCGTCGGCGTCCTGCTCGAACGCTCCCCGGAGCTGGTCGTCTCGCTGCTCGCCGTCATGAAGGCGGGCGGGGCGTACCTGCCGCTCGACCCGCACTACCCGGCCGAGCGCCTCGCCTTCATGCTCGAAGACGGCGCGGCCGCGGTTTTGATTACCGCCGCCGGGATGTCGGGGCTCGCGGGCGAAGGGTACGCGGGCGCGCTGGTCTGCCTCGAAGAGTGGGAACGTGAGGCCGAAGGGTACGCCGTCGAAGACCTTGAGTTGGAGGTCGAGGCAGAGCAGCTTGCTTACGTCATCTACACGTCGGGCTCGACGGGGCGGCCGAAGGGCGTGGCCATCACGCACCGCAGCGCGTGCGTCTTTCTACACTGGGCGCGCGAGAACTTCGGCCCCGACGAGCTGGCCGGCGTGTTGGCCGCCACCTCCGTCTGCTTCGACCTGTCCGTCTTCGAGTTGTTCGCCACGCTCAGTTGGGGCGGCACGGTGCTGCTCGTCGAGAACGTCCTGAGCATCGCCGATTCGCCGCTGGCCGGGCGCGTGACTTTAATCAACACGGTGCCTTCGGCGATGACCGAGCTGGTGCGGCTGGAACAGGTGCCGCCCTCCGTCCGAACCGTCAACCTCGCCGGCGAAGCCCTCAAGCGGAGCCTCACCGACAGGCTCTATGAGCTGCCGCAGGTCAGGCGCGTGGTCAACCTTTACGGCCCTTCGGAGGACACGACCTACAGCACGTTTGCGGAAGTGCGGCGGGGCTCCGCGAGGGAGCCGGAGATCGGCCGGCCCGTGGCCGACACGCAGACCTTCATCCTCGACGGGCGCGGGCGGCTCGTGCCCGTCGGCGTCGCCGGAGAGCTACTCATCGGGGGGCGCGGGCTGGCGCGCGGCTACCTGAACCGCCCCGCGCTGACGGCCGAGAGGTTCGTCCCCGACCCGTTCTCCGCGGAGCCGGGCGCGCGGCTCTACCGCACGGGCGACCTCGCGCGCCACTTGCCCGACGGAAACATCGAATACCTCGGCCGCCTCGACCATCAGGTAAAGCTGCGCGGCTTCCGCATCGAGCTGGGCGAGATCGAGGTCGCGCTCGAAGCGCACGCCGCGGTCAGGCAGGCGGTCGTCGTCGCGCGCGCGGAGGCGGGCGGCGAGCATCGCCTGGTCGCTTATTACGTCGCCGAAGGTGAGCCCGAACCGTCGCCGCGCGAGCTGCGCGAGCACCTGAAAGAGAGCCTGCCGGAGTACATGATTCCGGCGACGCTGATGAGGCTCGACGTGATTCCCCTGACGCCGAACGGGAAGGTTGACCGCAAGGCCCTGCCCGCGGCGCGGGCCGAGGAGTCCAAAGAGTGGGCGGCATACCTCTCCGGGCAGGCTTCGATTGAAGAGATGCTGACCGGCATCTGGATGGAGGTGCTGGGCGCCGACGACATCGGCGCGGACGACAACTTCTTCGACCTCGGCGGCCACTCGCTTCTGGCGACTCAGGTGGTCGCGAGGGCGCGCGAGTCCTTCCGGGTTCAACTGCCCGTGAACTCAATCTTCGAGTCGCCGACCGTGGCCGGGCTGACCGCCGCGGTCGGGGCGCTCATCAGCGCGGGCCGGAGCCTCCCGGTCACGGCGCGCGTCGAGGTCGTCGGCGACACGCACCCGCTCTCGTTCGCGCAACGGCGGCTGTGGTTTCTGGATCAACTGGAGCCGGGCGGCTCGACCTACAACATGCCGGGCGGCGCGATGCTCAAAGGCCGGCTCGACGTGCCGACGCTTGAGGCGGCGCTCGGCGAGATGGTCCGCCGCCACGACGTGTTTCGCACGGCCTTCCACTCCGTCAACGGCGAGCCGGCGCAGGTCATCTCCGAACGGCTCGAACTGGAGCTGCCCGTCACGGACTTGAGCGAGCTGCCGGACGAAGAGCAGCAGCCCCGGGCCAGACAGTTGTCGGCGGAAGAGGCGCGGCACGTCTTCGACCTCACGCGCGGGCCGCTCGTCAGGCTCCGCCTCCTGCGCTTCTCCGAGACGCGCCACCTCCTGCTCGTCACGATGCACCACATCATCTCCGACGGCTGGTCGCTCGGCATCCTCATCCGCGAGACCGTGACGCTCTACGAGGCGTTCAGGCGCGGCGAGCCTTCGCCGCTGCCGCGCCTCCCGATCCAGTACGCGGACTACGCGCGGCAGCAGCGCGAAGAGTTCAGCCGCAACCTGCTCGACCCGCAGCTCGACTACTGGCGAGAGGAGCTGGCCGGCCTGCCGCCGCTTCTGGAATTGCCCCTCGACCACCCGCGCCCGCCGAAGCAGACCTACCGCGGCGCGGTGATAAAGTTCGAGCTGCCGGAGAGGCTGAGCCAGCACCTCTCCGGGCTCAGCCGCCGCGAAGGCGTGACGCTCTTCATGACGCTGCTCGCGGGCTTCCAAGTCCTCCTCTCGCGCTACTCCGGGCAGACCGACATCGCCGTCGGGTCGCCGATTGCGGGCCGACGCCAGCGCGAGACCGAAGACCTCGTCGGCTTCTTCGTCAACACGCTCGTCATGCGCCTCGACCTGTCCGACAACCCGACCGTGCGCGAAGTCCTGCGGCAGGTGCGCGTCAAGGCGCTGGGCGCTTACGCCAACCAGGACGTGCCCTTCGAGATGCTCGTCGAGGAGCTGCGGCCCGTGCGCAGCATGAGCCACCCGCCTCTGTTCCAGGTGATGATGGTCATGCAGAACACGCCCCTGAAGGAGGCGAAGTTCTCCGAGCTGGAGCTGGAGCTGCTCGAATCCGAGCACGGGACGGCCAAGTTCGACCTCACGCTCGAACTCGCGGAGAAGGACGGCGGGCTCGCGGGCTCGCTCGCATACAACGTCGACCTCTTCGACGCGTCCACCGCCCGCCACATGCTCGGCCACTACCAGAACCTGCTCGAACTGTTGGTCGCCGACCCCTCGCAGCGGGTGCAGGAGTTGGCGCTGCTCAACTCCGAGGAGGAGCGGCAACTGCTGCTCTCGTGGAATAAGAATCACCGCCTTTACGAGCACGCCGAAAGTATTCACCGGATGGTCGAGGCGCGGGCCGCGGAGGCGCCAGAGGCCCCCGCCCTCACGCTCGACGGGCGGTCGCTCAGCTACGGCGAGCTGAACCGGCGCGCCAACCAGCTCGCACATCACCTGCGCCGCCGCGGCGTCGGCCCGGACGTCTGCGTGTGCCTCCTCGTCGAGCCGTCGATGGAGATGATCGTGGGGCTGCTCGCCGTCCTCAAGGCCGGCGGCGCGTACGTCCCGCTCGACCCGCACCTGCCGCCGGAGCGCATGGCGCTGATGCTCTCGGATGTCCGCGCGCCGCTGGTGCTGACGCAGCAGAAGTTCTCCGACCGGCTGCCGGAGCAGGCCGGTCACGTCCTGCTGCTCGACGCGGACTGGCCGAGCCTCGCCGGCGAAGCGACCGGGAACCCGCGCGCCGGCGTCGGCCCGCGGAACATGGCTTACGTCATCTACACCTCGGGCTCGACGGGCGTGCCGAAGGGCGTGATGGTCTCGCACGCCAACGTGACGCGCCTGTTCGCGGCCACAGAGGAGTGGTTCGGGTTCGGCGCGCGGGACGTGTGGACGCTCTTCCACTCCTACGCTTTCGACTTCTCGGTCTGGGAGATCTGGGGCGCGCTCGTCTACGGCGGGCGGCTGGTCATCGTGCCGTACCTGACCACGCGCGCGCCCGACGAGTTCCACGGGCTGCTGCGACGCGAGCAGGTCACGGTGCTCAACCAGACGCCCTCGGCCTTCCGCCAGTTGATAGCCGCCGACGCGCTCCCGCACGAAGACGGCGGCGGGGACGAACGGAGCGACGAAGCCCCGGGCGTGCGGCAACCGCTGGCGCTCCGGTACGTGATCTTCGGCGGCGAGGCCCTCGACATCAAGGGGCTCGAACCCTGGTTCGCGCGACGCGGCGACGCACGGCCGCGGCTGGTCAACATGTACGGCATCACGGAGACGACCGTCCACGTCACCTACCGCCCGCTGAGCGCCGCGGACGTGGGCGAGGTTTCGGGCAGCGTCATCGGCGTCCCCATCCGCGACTTGCAGTTCTACCTGCTGGACGAGCAGATGCAGCCCGTGCCGCCGGGCGTGGCCGGCGAGATTTACGTCGGCGGCGAGGGGCTCGCGCGCGGCTACCTCAACCGCGCGGGGCTGACGGCCCAGCGCTTCGTGCCGCACCCGCACGGCGAAGAGGGCGGGGCACGCCTGTACCGTACAGGCGACCTGGCGCGGATGCAGCGCGGCGGCGAGGTCGAGTACCTCGGGCGCGTCGACCAGCAGGTGAAGATCAGGGGCTTCCGCATCGAGCTGGGCGAGATAGAGGCGGCGCTGATGAAGCACCCGGGCGTCGCGCAGGCCGTCGTGCTGGTGCGCGAAGACGTGCCGGGCGACAAGACGCTGGCCGCCTACGTGCTCAGC
The DNA here is from genome assembly GCA_036399155.1 of Pyrinomonadaceae bacterium. Lineage (GTDB taxonomy): Bacteria > Acidobacteriota > Blastocatellia > Pyrinomonadales > Pyrinomonadaceae > QHXN01. Next base: position 3,471 of record DASWNR010000322.1, on the reverse strand, counting down.
GACGAGCCGGAGCGTTTGACGTTTGACGAGCTGCGCCGCCACGCGAAGCAGCACCTGCCGGAGTACATGACGCCCGCGGCCTTCGTCGCGTTAGGCGCCTTCCCGCTGAACGCCAACGGCAAGGTAGACCGCCGCGCACTGCCTGCGCCCGAAGGCAGGGCCGACGCCGGGGCGCAGGGCTTCGTCGCCCCGCGCACCCCGGAGGAGGAGTTGCTGGCCGGCATCTGGTCGGAGGTGCTCGGCGGCGTGCGCGTCGGCGCCCACGACAACTTCTTCGACCTCGGCGGACACTCGCTTCTGGCGACTCAGGTGGCGACGCGCGCGCAGGAAGTGTTCAAGGTCGAGGTGCCGCTGCGCCATCTATTTGAGTCCCCGACCCTCGCCGCCTTCGCGCGTGTGGTCATGGGTGGGCGCGACTCACGGCAGCGCTTCGCCTTCACGCCGCTGACTCCGGTCCCGCGCGACGAGCCGCCGCCGCTCTCCTTCGCGCAGCAGCGGCTCTGGTTCCTCGACCGTCTCGCGCCCGGCTCGCCGGTCTACAACGTCCCGACCACCGCGTGGCTCACCGGCGCGCTCGACGTTGGGGCGCTCGAACGCGCGCTAATCGAAGTGCTGCGCCGCCACGAGGCGCTGCGCACCTCCTTCGAGAGCGTCGGCGGCCGGCCCGTCCAGCGCATCGAGGCCGAGTGCGACTTCGCGCTGCCCGTCACCGACCTGAGCGCGCTTCCCGCGGAGGAGGCCGCGCGAGAGGCGAGGCGACTGGCCGAGGCCGAGGGCGCGCGCCCCTTCGACCTGACGCGCGCCCCGCTGCTCCGCGCGCGCCTGCTGCGGATGGGCGAGCACGAGCACGTGCTGCTTCTGACCGTCCATCACATCGTCACCGACGGCTGGTCGATGCGCCTGCTCACGGGCGAGGTCTCGCAACTTTACGCGGCCTTCTCCGAGGGGCTGCCGTCGCCGCTCGCCGAACTCCCCATCCAGTACGCGGACTACGCCGGTTGGCAGCGGGAGTGGATGACGGGCGAGGTGCTCGAAGAAGAACTCGCCTACTGGCGTGAGGAGCTGTCGGGTCTCGACCCGCTCGAACTCCCCACGGACAGGCCGCGCCCCGCACGGCAGTCTTTCCGCGGGGCCGCCGCCGCCGAGTCCCTGTCGCCGGAGCTGAGCGCGGCGCTCCGGGGGTTGAGCCGGCGCGAAGGCGCGACGCTCTTCATGACGCTCCTCGCCGGGTGGCAGGCCGTTCTCTCGCGCTATACGGCGCAGGCCGACATCGCGGTCGGCACGCCCATCGCCGGCCGCCTCCGCCCCGAGTTCGAGGGGCTCATCGGCCTCTTCGTCAACACGCTGGTCGTGCGCACAGACCTGTCCGCCGACCCGAGCTTCCTCGAACTGCTCGCGCGCGTGCGGCAGTCGTGCCTCGGCGCATACACGCATCAGGGGGCGCCCTTCGAGATGGTCGTCGAGGCCGTCAACCCGGAGCGGAGCCTGAGCCACACGCCGCTCTTTCAGGTGATGTTCACCGCCGAGAGCGGCGCGCCCGAGGGGGCGCAGCAGAGGCAGGAAGGCTTAGACCTTCTCACCACCGCCGTCGCGAGGTTCGACCTCTCGCTCGCCGTCATCGAAGGCGAGGGCGGGCTGGAGGCGACGCTCCTCTACAGCACCGACCTCTTCGACGAGGCCACCGCCCGCCGCCTCCTCGCGCACTACGCGGCGCTGCTCGCATCGGCAACCGCCGACCCGTCGCGGCCGACCTCGGAGCTGGACCTGCTCTCCGCGGCCGAGCGACGCCACCTGCTGGCGGGGTTGAACGCCACGGCCGCCGCCTACCCTTCCGGCGCGACGCTCCACCAACTGTTCGAGGCGCAGGCCGCGCGCACGCCCGACGCCGCCGCACTCGTCTTCGAGGGCGAGCGGCTGAGTTACCGCGAACTCGACGGGCGTGCCAACCGCCTCGCGCGGCGCCTGCGCCGGCTCGGCGTCCGCCCCGACACACTGGTCGGCGTCCTCTCGGAGCGCTCCTTCGAGATGGTCGTCGCCCTGCTCGGCGTGCTCAAAGCCGGCGGCGCTTACCTCCCCTTAGACCCGGACTACCCGGCGGAGCGCCTCGCCTTCGTGCTCGAAGAGTCCGCGGCCGGCGTCGTGCTCGCGCAGGAGCGGCTGCTCGCGCGGTTGCCGGCGCACGGGGCGGAGGTCGTCAGCCTCGACTCGGGCCGGGAGCAGACCGCGCGCGAGGACGCGTCGCCCTTAAGGCTCGCCCCCCTTTCGGACTCGCTGGCCTATTGCATCTACACGTCGGGCTCGACGGGGAGGCCCAAAGGCGTGGCCGTCCCGCACCGCGCCGTCGTCAACCGACTCCTCTGGTCGCAGTCGGCCTACCCGCTCGGCTCGGAAGACCGCGTCCTCCAGCTCGCCTCCTTCGGCTTCGACTTCTCGGTCTATGAAATCTTCGGCCCGCTCGTCGCGGGCGCGGCTGTCGTGCTGGCCCGGCCCGGCGGCCAGCTCGACAGCGCCTACATCGTCGAGGCCATCGCCGAACAGGAAGTGACGGCCGTCCACTTCGTCCCCGCCATGCTGCAAGTCTTTCTCGGCGAGCGCGGCGTCGGGCGCTGCCGCAGCCTGCGGCTCGTCTTCTGCGGCGGCGAGGCGCTGCCCTTCGAGTTGCAGGAGCAGTTCTTCGCACTCTGCGACGCGGAACTCTACAACCAGTACGGGCCGACCGAAACCACCATCGACGTTACAGCCTGGCGCTGCGAGCGCGGGGACGCTCGCCGCCGCGTGCCCATCGGCCGCCCCGTGAGCAACACGCAGGTTTACGTGCTCGACCGGCGGCTGCGGCCCGTCCCCGTCGGCGTGCGTGGCGAGTTGCACGTCGGCGGCGACAACCTCGCGCGCGGCTACCTGCGGCGGCCCGGGCTGACGGCCGAGCGATTCGTCCCCGACCCGTTCTCGGGCGAGGCGGGCGCGCGTCTGTATCGGACGGGCGACGTGGTGAGGTGGACGAACGGCGGCGTGCTCGAATACGTCGGGCGGGCGGACGGGCAGGTCAAGCTGCGCGGGTTCCGCATCGAGTTGCAGGAGGTCGAGGCGGCGCTGCTGCGCCACGCGTCGGTCGGCGAGGCCGTCGTCGTGGCGCGGGGCGAAGGGGCCGATAAGAGTCTCGCCGCCTACGTGGCGGGGGCGGCGGGCGCGGCCGTCGGGGCGGCGGAGCTGCGCGAGCACCTGCGCCGGGAGTTGCCCGGCTACATGGTTCCGTCGGCCTTCGTCGTCCTTGAGTCGCTGCCGGTGACGCCTAACGGAAAGGTCGACCGCAAGGCGCTGCCCGCGCCCGCGCACGACGCCTCCGAGCCGCCATCGGCGGAAGAGTCGCCGCTGACGCCGACGGAAGAGATCATCGCGGGCATCTGGGGCGAGCTGCTCGGGCTGACGCGAATCGGGGTCGAAGAGGACTTTTTCGACCTCGGTGGGCATTCG
>DASWNR010000321.1:0-6635 GCA_036399155.1 Pyrinomonadaceae bacterium | reverse complement strand
GTCCTTGAGGATCGTGTAGGCGCCGCTCTCCTTGTCCTTGATGGGCGGGATGGTCACGTTGAGGTAGATGAGCGAGCCGCCGCCGACCCCGCTCGCCGTGAGGACGTTCATGTCGCCGAAGGTGTTGAGGTTGTAGAGCGGCTCGTTCTTCGACGGCAGCAGGCCGCCGTTGACGGCGAGGACGGAGAGCAGGTACCGCACCCCGTCGTTGTGGTCGGGCCGGACGTAGTACTGCACCCTCTCGGCCTCTTTCCCGGCGAAGTAGGCGGGCTTCGGGCGGTCGGGGCTGAGCCACCAGAGGCCGCGCTCGACGATGAGGATGTTTAAGTCTTTCTTTCGCTCAAGCAGTTTCGTGACCGCGACGGTCGCGCCGAAGCCCGAGCCGATGACGATCACGTCGTAGGCGCGACCCGCGGGGCGCCCCGCCCCGCCGCCGCCGCCCTTCGCCGACGGCGGGCACTCCTTCTGCTCCTCGCACGAGCGCGGCGCCAGGAGCAGCGGCGCGGCGGCCCCCGTGATGAGCTTGGCGGAGTCGGACAGGAACTTCCTGCGCGGCACGCGCGGCGTTTTTTCGTCTGGCATCTCTTTTTCGTCCGGCGTCACGTCAAACGAGCGTGTAGCCCAGGGGGCGGTTCGGGTCGCTGAAGACGAGGTACTCGTGTATGTCGAACGGGTGCGTCCCCCCGTTGAATTTGTGCCTGAGGAGGTCGGCGATGTGCTGCATCAGCTTGCCGTTCTCGTCTATGTCGGCGTCGAGCAGGAAGATGTCGGCGCCGGACGGGTCCTTGCCGCGCGCCATCGTCAACTGTAGGTTGCCGTTCTCCTCCTTCGTCTTAACGCTCACCATCCTCGACCTCACCACGTTGAACGCCGCGGGGAAGCTGTTGAAGTGGTTCTGCGCGTTCGTCTTCTTATAGTCGGGGAAGTCTCCGATGTTGTCGCTTATCGCGCGGACGTGTGCCTCCATCTCCGGGTTGACGACCGCGACGAACCTCTCGCGCCCTATCTCAAGCACCTCCCTGACGAAGGAGAACCAGGGCTCGCCCGCGCCGGTCGGGTCGAGGGTCTCGGTCGTCTTCACGTAGAGGTTGAGCAGCGCGGCCTTGGCGAGGACGGTCTTCTGGTCGCCGACGTTGTCGTAGGTCGCCTGCGTGAACTTGCCGATTTTGCCGCCGCCCTTCACCTTGACCGCCGGCGACCCGTCGAGCACCTTCTTCAAAGGCAGGTGCAAGTTGGGGAGGCTGTCCCACGCGACGAACTCGGCCTTCCACTTGTCCGACCGCCGGAACAGCGTGAGGTTGCGGCTGACCGTCTCGCCGTCGGTCAGGAGGAAGACGCCGGACTTGCGCTGGAGGAATCTCGGCGGGGTCACCTCGCAGAACATCTGCCTCTCCTGCGGGAAGGCGGGCAGGGCGAACCTGTGCGACGGCGGGAAGCTGAGCCCCGTGGCCCTGGAAATCTCCCTGTTTTCGGTGGCCCTGAAGAAGCCGACCTTCACGTTCGACTCGCTGACGGGCCGCGCCGCCATGTCGAGGAGTCCCAGCTCGAAGAAGCCCTGATTACTCATTTGGCGAATTCTCCTTCTCGGATTTACGGTTGACCGCGGTAGCGTTCACGCCCCCCGCGACTTTCTAAAGCCCCCGCGGCGGTGAAGCGGCACTAGGGCGTCGGGCACCGGGGCGAGTCTTTCAGCAGGTCGGCGATTCTGTAGCCCGCGAGCACCGCGCGCCTCTCGGCGATGCGCATGGCTTTATGTCCTCGTCTTCTTGAGAAGTCGTTCACCGGGTCGGCATGTGCCCGGGCGGGTTTTCCGTGCGGCCGGAGCCTGAGGTTGGCCGCGGCGGCTGACAGCAAATCGCAGGCTCGGTAACGGCGCTACTAAGCTGCTCTCAATAATGAATGCGTAATGGCCCGGGTTTCATTTCACGGAATTTACCGAGGGCGTGCCCCTCCGAGTCGGTGAGACGGTGGACGGGAAGAGAGATGGCACTTCCCGAAGAAGTCGAACACCCCCGAAAGAAATTAGAAGTGATCTATTACTGACGACCCCGTGGGCTCGTAGGTGTGATGCCGGCGAGTGTCAGGCCGGGGCCGGCGGAAAAGGACAGTGAGTCTGCGAGGTAGAATCTTCGGGAACGCCCTGCGATGAACACGCGCAGGGTACCGGGGGAGGCATGTAATGTCAAGAGTCGCGTCGCGAAGGTTATTTCCGGGCGTGAGGGGCGAAGCGCCGGGGCGGGGTCTTTGACTTATCCCTCCCCTCTCGCCTGTTCAGAATCGGACGGAAGCCGGGTCAATAATTGGTTATAACAATTAATCAGTCCCAAGCCCCCGGCGTCATCAACATTTAGATTGCCACGAGCAGGCTCGTGTGAAGTGAGGTTTACGTCCGCATGTCACAAGCGGTATCGGCTCTCGCACCTTACAGGAATAGAATCAGGCACCCGCGGCTGCGGGAGTTAGGCGTCTACGAGCTGCCCGACGGGAGGCAGTACGTCGTCAGCACGCTCTACTCGGACGGGTGCAGCCTCTACCCCGTGCACGCCTGGGGCGGGTACGGCAACGCGGAGTTCTGGGCCGACGAGCAGGGGCGGCTGCTGCGCCGCGGGCTGCCGACGCGCTGGGGCGTACGCGACCTGCAAGACACGGGCAGGACGGCCTCCTACCCGGCGCCGGTCATCTTTTAACGGGTGAGGAATCGGAGCAGGTGAAGCGGCCGTTTTCGCGGCCGCTTTATATTTCTAACACCGTAGGCGGGTTCCTCTCGACAAAGCCGCGCCGGTGCCGGTAAAGGTAGGCGGGCGTCGTCTCACTCGCGGCGTCGAGCCGCGCGAAACCCCGGCCCGCCGAGCTGTCTGTATTCCACCGGCCGTGCTCCTCGCGTCGACCGGCGGCCGACGGGTCGCCCCGCCTAAGGGCGGGTCGCGGGACGCAGCGGGGCGTCCGCGTCGAGTCGGCAGGGGTCGGCGTTCCCGGCCGAAGACTTCCGCCGCGCCTCCCTCGCCGCAGGCGTCAGCGTCCTCTCGTCCACCCTCGACAGGCCGCACTCGACATCCGCGAGGCGTCGCCGCAGCGATTCCACCTCGGCGCGCAGCAGGCCGACCTCCGGGTCGCGCGCGCCCGAGCCGCGTACGGCGGCGGGGGCCCTCAACTGCTGTTCGAGCCCGCGTATGCTCGCCTCGACCGAGTAGAAGCGCTGCTCCAGTCGGCCGATGCGGCTTTCGACGCGAATCAAGTCCTGTGGCGCGGGCGTCGCCGCCTCGCCGGTGCTCGCCGCGGGCCTCAGGGCGTAGGCCGCGGCGGCGGCGGCGAACAGTAAGACGGCCGCCCGGCGTGACGGGCGTGTGCGTTTGGTTCCGGCCTCCATGCGCGTTACCTCACTCAGGTCTCGAAGTCCGGGAAGAGCAGGACGACGAGCGTGATGGCGGCGGAGACGCCGAGCGCGCGCCTGTGGACGGCCGCCGCCTTCTCCCGCAGACGCGCCGCGAGCGCGCGGTCGGCGACCTCCTCTTCCCCCGCGTCCATGTTGCGCGCCCCGCGCGCGGCGAGCGCGATTCAAGTCTTCTCGCGCGCTTGCAGCAGGCCGAGCCCCGCCATCCACAGCGGGAAGAAGACGACGAGCCTCCACCAGCGCGCCGCGCCGAAGACTACGAGGAGGAACGCGACGCCGACGCCGACGGTCAGCGAGACGATGCCGAGCAGGCGCCGCTTGCGCTGCTCGCGCGGGCCGATGTTGGCCTCCTCCGGCGTCGTCGCGTCCACGGCTACCTCTCCGCGCGCAGCGTCGCCAGCGGCTGCCCGGTGGTGACGCGCGCGCCGGCGCGCACGCTGAGCGCGCTCACGGTGCTGTCGGAGGTGGCGTTCGCGTAGATGACCTGCTCCGAGGGCGCGGGGGCGGGCGCGGACGCCCGGCCCGGTTGACGCGCCGCGACGAGCCCCGACTGCGCGGCCTGCGCCTCGGACTGCGCGCGCTGTAGGCGCTGCTGCGCGCGTTCGTACGTGGAGCGCGCGAAGTCCAGCTCACCCTGCGACGCCTGCCCCGCGGCGACGAGCGGCGTCAGGCGCTGCACGTCCACCTCTGCGCGGACGACCTCCGAGCGCGCCGCATCTATCGCGGCCTGCGCCGACGCGATGTTGCGCCCCGCCGCCGCCACGGGGTCTTCGCCGCGCGGCGTCGGCGCGGCGGCCGCCTCGGAGCGGACGACTATCTCGACGACGGCGTCGCCCTTCCTGAGCCGCTCCCCTTCCTTCACGAGCACGCGCCGCACCTCGCCGGCCGCGGGGGCGTTGACGATGACGACGCCCGGCGTCTCGCCGCCGCCGCCGCCTTCCCCCGAACCGCAGGCCGCCGACGCGACGAGCAAACAAGTCAGAGCCAGCCCCGGCAGCGCGCGGCCCTTTGACAACCGGGCGAGCTGTATCGCATAGGGCCGCTCGCCGCCGCGGGCGGCCCTGACACGGTCGCCGCCATGCTCATTTGTGAATCGAAGGCTACTTCTCATGCCGCCCGAAGCCCGTCAGACCCGCGGCGGAGCCCGAAGTCGAAGGGGCCGACACGGTGCCCCTCGTCTCCGCGCCCTGCGCGGGGCGGCGTTCGAGTTCGCGCGCGGAGGTGTCGGTGCGCACCGCCACGTTGTTGGCTTCGAGCGTGTTGCCTGTGGCGCGTTGAAACTCGGCGATGGCCTTGTTGAGGTCGGTCTGCGCCTGTAGCTCGCGGCCGCGCGCGGCGAGCAGCTCGTTCTGCCTTTGGAGGACGAGGAAGATGGTCGAAGTCCCCGCCCTGAACTGCCGCTGCTCGCTCTCGTACTGAAGCTCGGCCGAGCCGCGCGAGGCGGCGGCCGAGGCGAGCCGCGCCTCCGACGAGCGGAGCGACTGCACGGAGTTGCGCACGTCGGCCTCGATGAGCTGCTCGAACTGCGCGCGCAGGTTCTGGATGCGGCGCCCCTCGGCGAGCGTGCGGCCGTAGTTCGCCTGCGCCGTGCGGTTGCGGAAAGGCAGCTCGACGCGCACGCCGACGCGGTAGGTCGGGTAGTCCTGCTGCGCGAGGTTCGAGAGCGACATCGGCAGCCCGCCGACGAGGTTCTCGTTAACCGTGCTCCCGGTCGTCGCGGTCGGGAGCGGCTGGAGCCCCGCGATGGCCGACAGCTCGTTGACGCGCGTGCGGAGCAGTGCGTTCGCGCTGGTGTTCGTGTTGCCGCTCGACTCCACCTGCGAGCCGGCGAGGCCGGCCGAGGTGTAGGTGCCGACGAGGTCGAGCTGCGGGCGCGTCTGTTCGCGGAAGAAGCGCGCGTCGATCTGGTTGATCTCGGCGGTCGTCTGAAGCTGCGAAAGCTCGGGGCGGCTCCTGATCGCTGCGGCGGTCGCCTGCTCCACGGGCACGCGCGGCGCTTCGAGGCTGACGGGCGTGACGGGCGTCAGCGGCTTCGACCAGAGCGGCGCGCTGCGGTCGGGCAGGATGAGAGTCTTGAGGGTGTTCTCGGCGCGGGTCACGGCCTCCTGCGCCGAGTAGACGTTCTGCTCGAAGGTCGTCACCTGCGTGTTGGCCGCGACGATGTCGATGGGGGCGATGACGCCCTCGCGGACGAGCCGCTGGTTGCTCTCGACCTGCGTGCGCGCCTGCTTGACGGCGTCTATCTGCACTTGCAGGTTGCGGAGCGCGAAGACCAGGTCCCAGTAAGCCTGCTCGACCTGCGTGATGGTCTCGATGGCGCGCTGGCGGAACTGCGCGTCGGTCAGGCTCAAGTTCTTTTTGGCGATCTCGATGGCGCGGCGGTTCTGGTCGAAGCGCAGGCCGCGCAGGAGCGGCTGCGTGTACGTGAGCGTCAGCGCCGACGGGTACTGCGGGTTGAGCGTCACGTTCTGGTTGTTGGTCTGCAAGCGCGTCGAGGAGAAGTCGAGCTGGTAGGCGCCGCCCGCCCACGGCGAGAAGCCGCCGACGCGCGCCGCGCCGGTCACGTCCTTCTGCGTCACCGAGCCGTTGAGGCCGCCCGCGATGGTCGAGCTGGTCGGCGTGGTGCGGCTCTCGTAGTAGCTCTCGGAAGAGAAGACCGGGTCGTAGACGCCGCGCGCCGCCGTCAGGTTGAACTCGGCGACCTGCACGTCGATGCGCGACGCGTCGATGTCGTTGTTGTTCTGAAGCGCGAGCGCGATGGCGTCGTTAAGAGAGAGCGCCGCCTGCTCCATCATGTCCACGCCGACGCGCTCGGCCGACGGGAGCGGGCGCGCCGGCGCCTCGAAGTTCGGCGCGACCGGCGGCGGCTCGGTCGGAAGCTCGGCGGGCGCGACGCCGCCCGACGTGCCGACGTTCTGACCCGGCGTCTGCGGGACGCCGCCCGGGTTCGCGGTCTGCGCGCCGCCGGGGTTCGTCCCCGTCTGCGGCGGAGTGGTGCCGGCGGGCGTCGAGGTCTGCGGCGACTGTCCGGGCGCGGGCTGCTGCCCCGGCGTCTGCGGCGAAGGCGGGCGCGGCCCCTGCGTGTTCGGGGTCGTCTGCTGCCGCTCCTGCTCGGGGCCGGTCTGCGGCTGCGTGGACTGCTGCGCCTCGTTGTCCGGGCGGATGGGCGCGGACGAAGAGTTGGGCGGCAGTTGCGTGGTCGGCCGCGGCGGCGAGCCGGGGTTCTGCCGCTGCGGCGTCGTGC
>DASWNR010000320.1:0-3385 GCA_036399155.1 Pyrinomonadaceae bacterium | reverse complement strand
CGAAGGCATTCGTGGGCGACGTCGGGCCGCGCGACGTCAGGCTGGTCACCGTCGAAGAGCTGTTTCAAGCTTTTCGTACGAGCGTAGACTCGCCGCCCGGCTTCGAGCGTGCCGAGTTCGAGGCGGCTCTGAAGGGGCTGGAGAGCCTCGGGCTGCTGCGTCTGTTCGACTTCGGCGGGCTTGTGACGTTGCGCCCCGAGGCGCTCCAGGCGGCCGCGGGCGAAATCATTTCGGCGGCGGACAGAGAGGGAATGTTGGCCGAGGAGGAGATTTAACTTTGCCGGAAGCCCCGCAGGCGTTCGCGAGAATCGAGAACGAGGCCGCGCTGCTGAGGACGGCCGCGGCCGTGGGACTCGTCAAGTCCGAGCAGGCGATGCGCGTCGGGGAGGGGGGAAGTCACCTGCTCTTCCTACCTTCGCGAGTCGAGCGCGTGGCCCCGGAGGTCGAAGAACGGGAGGACGTGCTCTTCTATTTCGGCGGGGCGCTCGACAACGTCTTCGCCGCGCTAGTCGTGCGGCTCGCGCGCAGCGGCCTCTTCCGGCTGCATTCGGCTTGGAGGCGGCGCGCGGTCTTCGACGGCCCCGCGGGCGAGCCCTGCGCGCTCACGCTGCGCGAGCCTTCGCCGGGGGACGGCGTGTTCGCCCTGGCCTTCCAACCTCAGGCGGGCGAGGAGACGCGCCTGCGTTTCGACGAATACGTCCACCACCAACTCCGCACGCTCGCGCACAACGCGAGCGTCCGCAGGGAGCGCCTCTTCCACTGCCCCTCGTGCGGCCAGATGCAGGGCGCGGACGCGATCCGCCGCCTGCGCGAGAAGGGGCGCACGGACACCCCCTGCGTCTACTGCGGTACGGGCGTCCCGCTACTCGACCGCGCCGAGACGGCCGACGACTCGCACCACGCCGTCGTTGCCGACATGAACCGCGCCGCCGACGTGCGCCGCCGACTCGACGTGGCCGCCCTCACCCTCCGCGGCAAGACGCTCGCCAACGATTACGATGTGTACTTATGCGGCAACCTGGCCGACAAAGAATTCTTGGATAAACTGGGCGCGCTCCTCAAAGAGCAGGGGATTCTGTCGTGGAGCGACACGGCGGACCCTGGGCCCGGCATCAGGTTCAAGTGGGTGCTCGATGCTATGAAGGCGCGGGCGTATAAAGCCGTGGTTTTCATAGCCGGGGCGTCTGATTTCTCCGTATTGCAGTCGGATGCGTTGCGTGCCGCACTCGAATTGGCGAACGAAACGTCGGTGCGGATCGCCACCGCGCTCGTCGGCAAACCCGGGGGGGTGCCTTTGGTTCCGGAACAACTCTCGAAGAGCCAAACCATCGACATGCGGGGGGAGTTCACGCCCGCGGCGATGGAGCAACTCATCGAGTTCATCACGGGGCAGAAGGGCGGGTACATTGACCCGAACGCGGCGCGGTTCAACTACCCGCCCACGCCGCCGCCGGGCGCGGCCGAGGAGCCCCAAGAGGAGAAGGAGCGGCACGCGCGCGCCGGCGTGCTCAGGTTCAACCGCAATAGGTTCTTCAGTGAGTTCACCTCGTCGGCCAAGAAGCTCAAGCAGAGTCAGTTCGCCGGGCTCGACCAACTGCTCGGCTTCATCGAACAGGACTCGAACGTGGACGACGTGCGCGCGGCCGCGCTCATCCTCGCGCTCGTGCAGCACGAGACCGCCGACACGTGGCAGCCGCTCGCGGATTCGGCGGCGGCTCGGAAGATAGCCAAAGTGTATGCGCCCGACACATCAATCGGGAAGAGCCTGGGCAACAAGCAAGCGAGCGACGGCTTCAGATTCCGCCCGCGCGGATACATCCGGATAACGGGTCGCAGTAACTACGAGAGGATGGGGGGCGCGCTCGGCATCGACCTCGTCGCAAACCCGGACGCGGCGCAGGAGCCCGCCACGGCTTACCGGATTATGTCCGAGGCGCTGTACCGGGGAATGCTGACGGGCAAGAAGCTCAAAAACTTCATAAGCGGAGAGCGGGCGGACTACGACAAACTGCTGACGACATTCGGGCCTCAAAAGATCGCCGACAGAAAGGTGGCTGTCGGAGCCCGGATGTTCGAAAAGATTCTTCGCTCAAGCCTCTCCGCTCCGAACGACGCGCCGCGAGAAGAGACGCCGCCCGCCGCGCCGAAGAGTTCGCGCGCCCCGGCAAAGAAGTCCGCGCGCCCCTCCTCGCCCAAGAGTTCTAAAAAGTCCTCGCGGAAAGCCTCAAGCTCAACAACCAGGTCGCGTTCGAGTTCCCCGCGCGCGTCCCGAAGTAAAAAGTCTTCGCGGAAATCTTCGCGGAAGTCCCCCGAGGGAAGGGCCCGGCCGTATAAAAAGTGACGGTTGTGTTCGAGGATAATTTAAGACAGGGGGCCTTGAGCTAAATGGTGGGTCACAAACTCGAAGCCTTTATCCTCAACCATCGGGCTGCGTAAACGCTGCCGGACGATTTACGCCACCTGCATCTTTTCCGGCTTGGTGACCATGTAACGCTGGTGCCCGTCACCCGCCAGCTGTTGCAAGAGGTGGTGGCGACTTTCGGGAAATACGAAGCCAGGGACGACCCGTATGCGGATACGCTGCTGATGAGGCTTCTTCCGCCGTTGATTCAGATGGCCGTTAAAGTTTCGTCCGTCTCGGCGGTGCTCTACTTTGAAGTTGACGTGTGGAGCGGCATCGGGGACCGATCAGCGATCGTCTGGCATAAGGGTGAGGTCGCCTACGGCCCGACCTGGGGCACCTCCCAGGTCGCCGAGGCGTTCAGACTTTTCGGGCAGTTGGAAGGCTTGTCCTCGGACTGGGCCGTGGGGCTACGTATTGATCGGCACCGCTTCACCGAGGATTGGGTGCAGGATGTCGAAAGCAGTAGCGACTAAAAGTTATTCACAGTGAGCCGCGCCTGACAGGTCGTGATACGAGCAGAGCGTTCGGTGTAGCATGCTCGTCACACAAGGGTGGCGCGCGCGGGGCGGCGGGTGATGCCGGGCGTTAGACGCTTGCCCTTTGCATAGAGGGTCATTTGCTGAGAATGAAGCTCTTAAAGCTGCACATCTTTCTTACGATTGCTATTTGTAGCGCCGCCTGCGGTCAGGGCTCCTCCGCTGAGTGCAGCCGCTATTGTTCCATGCCTCTTGAGCAGCAGTTTGCAGAGTTCCCAACTTACTCGCTGGAAAAGCAGCTCGATATAGTCCACGTCTGTCGGCACGCATCTGCGTGCAGAGGTGATGACAGTAACCCGCCCGAGAATGAAGTCATTGACATGGTAGCCGAGAGGGGAGAATCCGCCATCCCGCCCCTCATCGAAAGGCTCAGGGTTGAGTCGGATGAAAACAGGCAATGGGAGCTGATAGCTATCTTCCGCTCCATGGGGATGAAGGGGCACTT
>DASWNR010000319.1:0-25314 GCA_036399155.1 Pyrinomonadaceae bacterium | reverse complement strand
ATGAGTTTTGGAGAAACTTGTCTATGGCGGAGTGTCAGGATTTACTGATTGATGAAGCAACGTGGCAGGCCATTGATGACCCGAAGACGGCTGAGTGTATAGCCCGCACGCTGTTCCTGATTAAAGAGGCTATTGACAGCGGGCCTGACGGCGCGCGGGAGGCGAGTGAGGCAATCTTGGTCAACATCGAGGCGGCGTATCTTCATACGGAGGCGCATAGGGCCGCGGTCAAACTGTATCTTCTATCGCTCACGGGGCGCTTGGGGCCGCAGGACGAACCTCTTCAACTCATCGGCGAAGCAATAAAGCGAGGCACTTCCCAGGTCGAGCGTGTGAGGGAGGGAAGGGCAAAGGGAAAGAGGCGGCGTTAGAAGGTAACGCGCGCGCCTCTTTGTTTGTGTGTCGTATTGAAATCTTAGAGTTGGCGGAGGTCGCGGCCGGTCATGTCGGGGGGTTGGGGGAGGCCGAGCAAGCCTAGAATTGTGGGGGCGATGTCTTCGAGGGCTCCGTCGGGGCGGAGTTTTACGCCGAGGGAGTCGGGGTCGATGAGGTGGAAGGGGACGGGGTTGGTGGTGTGGGCGGTGTGGGGCTGGCCCGTGTGTGGGTCGATCATCTGTTCGCAGTTGCCGTGGTCGGCGGTGATGAGGCAGCGGCCCTTGGCCGTGCGGAGCGCCTTGGTGATCCAGCCGAGGCAGGTGTCGATGTATTGGACGGCCTCGACGGTCTTGGCGAGGTTGCCCGTGTGGCCGACCATGTCGGGGTTGGCGAAGTTGACGATGAAGACGTCGGTTTCGCGCTCGTCGATGGCGCGCAGAATCTTGTCCGTGACCTTGAAGGCGGCCATCTCAGGCATCAGGTCGTAGGTCGCCACGTTCGGCGAGGGGACGAGGAGCCGGCGCTCGGAGGGGAACTCAAGCTCGGTGCCGCCGTTGAAGAAGTACGTGACGTGCGCGTACTTCTCGGTCTCGGCGAGGCGGTAGTTGCGCACGCCGACGGCGGCGAAGACCTCGGCGAGGATGTTCTTGTGCCGCAGCTGCGGGAAGGCGACGGGCAGGCCGAAGGTCTGGTCGTAGAGCGTGAAGCAGACGTAGCCGACGGCGGGGCGGTCGGGGACGGGGAAGCCCTCGAAGTCGGCGACGGCCAGGGCGCGCGTGAGCTGGCGCGCGCGGTCGGCGCGGAAGTTGAAGAAGATGACGGCGTCGCCGTCCTTGATCGTCGCCACGGGGGGGCCGAGCGAGCCGCGCGTGACGACGACCGGCTCGACGAACTCGTCGGTGACCCCGCGCCCGTATGAGCTTCTGACCGCCGCGACAGGGTCTTCCGCACGGAGCCCGACGCCCGAGACGAGCAGGTCGTATGCGCGCCGCGTGCGCTCCCAGCGGTTGTCCCTGTCCATCGCGTAGTAGCGGCCGCAGACGCTCGCTATCTCGCCGAAACCTATCTCGGCAATCCTGTCCTGCAACGCCCTGAGGTAGAGGTGTGCGGAGGAGGGCGGCGTGTCGCGCCCGTCGAGGAAGCAGTGGACGTAGGCTTTCTCAAGCCCGCGCTCCTTGGCCATGCGGATGAGCGCGTAGAGGTGCTCCTGCGAGGAGTGGACGAGGCCGTCGGAGAGCAGGCCCATCAGGTGGAGTGAGCCGCCGCGCGCCCTGGCGCCGTCCATCGCGCCCGTGAACGCCTCGTTGCGGAAGAACTCGCCGGTCTCGACCGAGTAGTCGATGCGGCGTATGTCCGTCATGATGACGCGCCCCGCGCCCATGTTGAGGTGGCCGACCTCGGAGTTGCCCATCACCCCGCCGGGCAGGCCGACGCAGGTGCCCGAGGCTTCGATGAGCGTGTGCGGGTACTTCTCAAGTATCTCGTCGTAGAAGGGCGTCTCGGCGAGCGCGACGGCGTTGCCTTCGCGCGCCTCGCTGTGCCCGAAGCCGTCGAGGATGATGAGTGCGAGCGGGCCTTTCTGTTTGAGCAAAACCGTCTCCCCTTTTTCTGTCGGCGAGTGACGAGCGAAAAGAAAGAGCTGACGTCTTCTCTCACCACTCGTCACCCGTCACTCATCACCCCACCGGCTAACCCTTCGCCGCACTCGCCTTCCCGGCGGACTTCTTCGCGGACTTCTTCGCGGCGGCCGGCTTCGACGCGGCGCGCGCGGGCGTCGCCGCGCGTTCGAGCTGGTAGAAGGCCGAGAGTCCGGGGAAGCGCGCGGCGTCGCGCAGGTCTTCTTCGATGCGCAGGAGCTGGTTGTACTTGGCGATGCGATCCGTGCGCGAGAGCGAGCCGGTCTTGATCTGGCCGGCGTTGGTGGCGACGGCGAGGTCGGCGATGAAGGTGTCCTCGGTCTCGCCCGAGCGGTGCGAGATGACGGCGGTGCGGCGGTGCGTGCGCGCGAGCTCTATCGCGTCCAGGGTCTCGGTGAGCGTGCCGATCTGGTTGACCTTGATGAGAATCGAGTTGGCGACGCCCAGCTCGATGCCGCGCCGCAGGAACTCCGTGTTGGTGACGAAGAGGTCGTCGCCGACGAGCTGGACGCGCGCGCCCATCTCGTCGGTCATCAGCTTCCAGCCCGCCCAGTCGTTCTCGGCCATCCCGTCCTCGATGGAGATGATGGGGTACTGCCCCGCCCAGTTCTTCCAGTAGGCGACCATCTCCTCGGAAGAGAGGCGGCGCCCGTCGGACTTCTTGAAGACGTAAGCCTTGCCGTCGTAGAACTCGCTGGCCGCCGGGTCTAAGGCGAGCATGACGTTGGTGCCCGCGTTGTAGCCGGCCTGCGTGACGGCCTCAAGAATCGTCTCGACCGCCTCCTCGTTCGAGCGCAGGTCGGGCGCGAAGCCGCCCTCGTCGCCGACGCCGGTCGCGTAGCCGCGCTTCCTGAGCACGCCCTTCAGCGAGTGGAAAATCTCGGCGCCCGTGCGCAGCGCCTCCGCGAAGCTCTCGGCGGCGACGGGCATGACCATGAACTCCTGAAAGTCCACGTTGTTGTCGGCGTGCGCGCCGCCGTTGAGGATGTTCATCATCGGCAGCGGGAGCGTCCGCGCGTTGACGCCGCCCAAATAACGGTAGAGCGGCAGCTCAAGGTAGGCGGCGGCCGCGCGCGCCGCGGCGAGCGAGACGGCGAGCGTGGCGTTCGCGCCGAGCTTCGACTTGTTCCTCGTCCCGTCGAGCGCGACGAGCACGGAGTCCACCTCCGCCTGATCCAACGCGTCGAGCCCCTCGACCTCGCGCGCGATGAGGTCGTTGACGTTCTCGACCGCGCGCCTCACGCCCTTGCCGAGGTAACGCTTCTTGTCGCCGTCGCGCAGCTCGACGGCCTCGTGCTCGCCCGTCGAAGCGCCCGAGGGGACGGCCGCGCGTCCGACCTCGCCGCTGACGAGAAAGACCTCGGCCTCGACGGTCGGGTTGCCGCGCGAGTCCAGAATCTCGCGCGCGTGTACGGAATCAATCAGGCTCATAAGGGCGGCCGCTCCTCGAAAATTATTGGGTTTGGTGTTCAGAGAGAATCTACCAAAACGGACACGGAACCGCGAGCG
The DNA here is from genome assembly GCA_036399155.1 of Pyrinomonadaceae bacterium. Lineage (GTDB taxonomy): Bacteria > Acidobacteriota > Blastocatellia > Pyrinomonadales > Pyrinomonadaceae > QHXN01. Next base: position 21,793 of record DASWNR010000319.1, on the reverse strand, counting down.
TGAGAGCGCGGTCCCGTGTCGTGAAAGGGTGAACTCAGTTCCTGATGTGGCCGAGGCCGGCGAGGACGCGTTTGGTGAGGGCGATGCGCTCGTCGCGGATGGAGAGGTAGGTGGGGCCTTCGATCTCGGTGGCGAAGAAGTACGTGTTGTCTCTGGTCTCGACGTAGCCGACGAACCAGCCGAGGAAGCGCCCCTCGCCGAGCGGGCCGCCGCCGGTCTTGCCGCTCAGCTTGTAGTCGGGCGTCTCTTCGAGCGTCATGATCTCTTTGACGATTGCCGTCGAGCGCTTCGAGACGGGCAGCTCCCCCTTGTAAAAACGCCTGAGGAAATCGACCTGCTCGTCGGCGGAGACCTTGAGCGTGCTGCCCAGCCAGAAGTTGTTGAGCGGCCCCGAGGCGTCCTCGTTCCCGTAGCGGAGTTTCCGCACGTACTCCCGCATCCTCTTCTCGCCGACCTTCAGCGCAAGCTCGCGGTAGTACCAGACGACCGAGCGTTTGAAGGCCGTCCGCAGCGTCTGATCCTGCCACCACGCGCTGAAGGGCAGCGTGTCCCGGCTGTGCGCAGGGTACTTCTTCTCGTCCCACTCGATGGCGAACTCCGCGTCGGCGATGACGCCCGTGTCGAGGCCGATGAGCGAATTCGGAATCTTGAAGGTCGAGAAGGGCGAGAAGCGCTCGCGGCAGCGCGCCTCGTTGTAGCGCAGGTGGCGGTCGCGCTTCAGGTCGTAGAGGACGAAGGCGCCGCCGGGGAACTGTTTGAAGAAAGGTTCGAGGTCGGCCGGCGAGGCCCCGCGCGCCTGCGGCCCTTCGGCCCGCGCGTCGGCCGTGTGGGGCGACGCCGCGGCGCGCGTCGGGCCGCGGCCGGCCGCCTTCGCGCAGGCGAGCGTCGGGAGCAGGAGCAGAGCGGTTAAGAGTGAAGCCCCCAGTCTCATCTCGTCTCCTCCGTCTGTCCGAGCAGTTCGTCGAAAGCATCGTCGGGGAGTTCTTCGAGCGTGCGGACGACGATGTCCGCGCGCAGCCCCGTGTGCGAGGAGAGGACGCCGACGCAGCGCATCCCCGCGCGTCGCGCGGCCTCTGTGCCGGCGGGCGCGTCCTCGACGACGACGCAGGCCGCGGGCTCGACGCCGAGCTTGGCGGCGGCGGCGAGGAAGACCTGCGGGTCGGGCTTGCCCTCGGTCACGTCCTCGGCCGAAGCGACGGCCGAGAAGTATTTTTCCAGCCCGAGCGCCTCGATGATGACTTCGAGATTCCTGAGCGGCGCGGAGGAGGCGACGGCCTGTAGCCAGCCTTCGTCGCGCAGCCTGTCGAGCCAGCGGCGGACGCCGGGCAGAAGCCCGATGCCGCGGTCGCGCACGAGCCGGCGGTATGCGACCTCCTTCGCCTCGCCCACGCGCGCGATGTCCGCGTCGGCGTAATCGGGGAAGTAGTCGCGCAGGATTTCGTCGTTGCGTCGGCCGAAGGAGCCCGCGAACTGCTCCGGGGTGACGCGGAAGTTCTCTTCGGCGAGCGCGCCCTGCCACGAGAGCCAGTGGTATTCGCGCGAGTCGATCAGCGTGCCGTCCACGTCCCAGAGCGCCGCGCGCTTCGCTTGTCGTGTGTCCGCCATCGCGTCCGAGTGTAGCCGCGCCGGCGCGGGGTCGGCAAACGGACGAACAAAGAAGCCACGAAGCTGTATGATTGTCGGCAAACGTAATTCTTAAAAGTCTCGGAACGCGGGGGCGCGCCGAGCCCCCCGCGCGGAGGTGTCTATGAACAGAGTCCTTTTGGGGGCGCTCGCGGGCCTCGCCGCGACCGCGCCGATGACGCTGGCGATGAAGCTGATGCACGAACAACTGCCGCGCGAGGAGCAGTACCCCCTGCCGCCGCGTCAGGTGACCGAGGGCGTCGCGGAGAAGGCGGGCGTCAACAGGCAGCTCGGCGAAGACGAGCGACAGGCGGCGACGTGGGCCTCGCACTTCGCGTACGGGACGGCGTGCGGCGCGCTCTACGGCGCGCTGACGGGCGAGCGCGCGGACGAGCGCCCGTTGCTCGCGGGCGTGGGCTTCGGCCTCGCGGTCTGGGCCGGGAGTTACCTCGGTTGGCTGCCCGCCGCCGGCATCCTCTCGCCCGCGACCGAGCACCCTGCGCGCCGCAACGCCCTGATGATAGCGGCGCACGTCGTCTGGGGCGCGACCGCGGGCGCCGCGCTCGCGGGGCTCTCGCGAGAAGAGTAGTCGGGAGATTTCATGGAGCGAAAGCACGGGCCGTGGACGGTGAAGTCTTCGGAGCAACTGTACGCCGACGAGTTCGCGGAGGTGTGGGTGGACGAGGTCTCGAAGCCGGGCGTCGAGTCTTCTCGTCGCGCGACGATGAGGATGAAGCCGGGCGTGGCCGTGCTCGCGGTTGACGGCGAAGGCTTCGCGCACCTCGTCAAGACGTTCCGCTACGCGGTCGGCAAGGAGTGCGTCGAGGTCGTGCAGGGCGGGACGGAGGAGGGCGAGGAGTCTTCGGAGGCCGCGCGCCGCGAGCTGAAGGAGGAGCTGGGCGTCGAGGCTTCGGAGTTAATCGACTTAGGGCTCGTGGACGCCGTCACCTCGCAGGTCTATTCGCCCGCGCAAATCTTCCTCGCGCGTGGCCTGAGCTTCGGCGAGACGGAGAGGGAGAGCACCGAAGACTTGCAGAGCGTCAAGGTCGAGTTCGAGGAGGCCGTACGGATGGTCATGGACGGACGCATCACGCAGGGCATCTCCTGCGCGCTGATTTTGAAGGCGAGCCGGCTGCTCGGGGACGAGACAGTTCAGAACCGCCCGCGGTAGCGGGCGGGCCTTACACCGAAGGCCCGCCCGCTACCGCGGGCGGTTCTGACCGCTATGAACGCCGGTGTGATTTGTCTCGCGGCTACGCGCCGGCGGATTTGGTCTGCTCCTTGAGGCGCTTCTTCTCCTCTTCCATCCGCGCGCCGAGTTGGTTGATCTCGTCCTCGCTCAAGACCTGGCGGGCCTTCTGGAACATCTCGCCCTCCTCCTCCTCGACGTGGTGCTCGACGTTCTCCTGCAAGACCTTGAGCTTGGCCGTCCACTGCTCGGTGTCAACCGGCACCGTCTCAAGCTCTTTGAGAAGGAGCTTGATGACGTGGTGCTCCTCGAAGCCTTCGAGCACGATCTCGCGCGTCTCGGCGGCCTGCTTGATGGCCGGGTAGAAGATGGTCTCCTCGACGCGCGCGTGGATGTCCAACTCCTCGTTGAGCCGCGCGAACAGCTCTGTGCGCGTCTTCTCGGCGCGCTCGGTCGTCGGCTCAAGCTGCTGGAATATCCCCGAAACCTTCTGATGGTCTTCCTTCAACAGTTGAAAAGCGTTCATCTGTCCCCTCCTGTTTGTGGTTCTGCCACACCCTTTGAACTATAACCGTACGTGAATAAACCTCGACGCGGATAGACATTCAATCCCGGTGCCAGTGTAGTAACATCAACGCTTCGGAGCGGGGCGTAATGACAAACGGCAAAGAGAGTAAGACAGATACGGCGGCGGCGCGCGGCGAGGCGGCGGAGGAGTCCGCGGCCGTCCAGCCGACGCACTATCACTCGCGTCTGGAGGTCGAAGAGCCCGCGCGCGCCGGCGGGCCGACCCCGGCCGCGACGAACGGCGAGCCCGCGCCGCCGCCCTCGCGCGTGCGCGCGCAGCCGCCGGAGGAGTTTACGGGCGGCGGATTCGAGGGCGCGTCCGAAGTCTCCGGTGGGCTGGCGGCCGTCTGGTCCGCGACCAAACACATCGCGCGCGAGGCCGGCGTGGTGCGCGGCGCGCGCACGCTCCTCAAGGTCAACCAGAAGGACGGGTTCGACTGCCCCGGCTGCGCCTGGCCCGACCCCGACGGCAAGCGTTCGCACGCCGAGTTCTGCGAGAACGGCGCGAAGGCCGTCGCCGAGGAGGCGACGACGCGCCGCGTAGGCCCCGAGTTCTTCCGCGAGTGGTCGGTCCCTGACCTCTCGCGCAAGTCCGACTTCTGGCTCGGCAAGCAGGGGCGACTCACACACCCGGTCGTGCTGCGCGCGGGCGCGACGCACTACGAGCCGATTGAGTGGGGCGAGGCTTTCAGGCTCGTCGCCTCGGAGCTGAACGCGCTCGACACGCCCGACGAGGCGGCCTTCTACACCTCGGGGCGCGCGTCGAACGAGGCGGCGTTCCTCTACCAGCTCTTCGTACGCCAGTTCGGCACCAACAACCTGCCCGACTGCTCGAACATGTGCCACGAGTCTTCGGGGCGCGCGCTCACCGAGACCATCGGCGTCGGCAAGGGCACGGTCACGCTTCAGGACTTCGACCTCGCCGACTGCGTCTTCGTCATCGGCCAGAACCCGGGGACGAACCACCCGCGCATGCTCTCGACGCTGCGCGCCGCGAAGAAGCGCGGCTGCCGCATCGTACACGTCAACCCGCTCCCCGAAGCCGGCCTCGCGCGCTTCAGACACCCGCAGCACCCGGGAGACTTGCTCAGCGGCGGCACGGACCTTACCGACCTCTTCCTGCAAGTCCGCGTCAACGGCGACGTGGCGCTCCTGAAGGGCTTGATGAAGGAGGTGCTCGAAGAGGAGAAGCGCCGGCCCGGCGAGGTGCTCGACCGCAAGTTCGTCGAAGAGAAGACGCACGGCTTCGACGAGTTCGCGCGCGCTCTCGAAGAGGCGAGCTGGGACGAGCTTGTCGAGCAGAGCGGCGTCGCGCGCGAGCAGATGCGCGAGGCGGCCGAGATTTACATCCGGTCGGAGCGCACAATCGTCTGCTGGGCGATGGGGCTGACGCAGCACAAGAACGCGGTCGCCAACATACAGGAGATAGTCAACCTCCTCCTGCTGCGCGGCCAAATCGGACGCCCCGGCGCGGGCGCGTGCCCCGTGCGCGGCCACTCGAACGTGCAGGGCGACCGCACGATGGGCATCTGGGAGCGCCCGGCCGACACCTTCCTCGACGCGCTCGCGCGCGAGTTCGACTTCGAGCCGCCGCGCCGCCACGGGCTCGACACCGTCGAGACCATCAAGGCGATGCACTCCGCACGGGTCAAAGTCTTCTTCGCGCTCGGCGGCAACTTCCTCTCGGCCACGCCCGACACCGAATTCACTGCGCGCGCACTGTCGCGCTGCCGCCTGACCGCGCACGTCTCGACCAAGCTCAACCGCTCGCACCTCGTCACGGGCGGGCAGGCGCTCATCCTGCCCTGCCTCGGCCGCACCGAGCGCGACCCGCAAAGCTCGGGCGAGCAGTTCGTCAGCGTCGAGAACTCGATGGGCGTCGTCCACTCCTCGCGCGGGAGCCTTGAGCCCGCGTCCGAACACCTGCTGAGCGAGCCGGCCATCGTCGCCCGGCTCGCTCGCGCGACTCTGGGCGCGAAGAGCGCGTTGGATTGGGAGCGGCTGGTCGGGGACTACGACCGCGTGCGCGATTTGATAGAGCGCGTCATCCCCGGGTTCGAGGACTACAACAGGAGGGTGAGGGAGCCCGGCGGCTTCTACCTGCCGAACCTCGCGCGCGAGGGCGTGTTCAAGACTTCGACGGGGCGCGCGAACTTCACCGTCCACGAGCTGCCGCGCATCCACCTCGCCCCCGGCCAGCTACTTCTGATGACCGTGCGCAGCCACGACCAGTTCAACACGACCATCTACGGGCTCGACGACCGCTACCGCGGCGTCTACAACGAACGCCGCGTCGTCTTCCTCAACCCGGAGGACGTGAAGGAGCAGGGTCTCTCGGCCGGACAGGTCGTAGACCTCTTCAGCCACTTCGAGGGCGAGACGCGTACGGCGCGCCGCTTCATCGTCGTGCCCTACCCCGTCCCGCGCCGCTCGGCGGCCGCCTACTTCCCCGAGGCCAACGTGCTCGTCCCCGTCGGCAGCGTCGCCGACAAGAGCAACACGCCCGCCTCCAAGTCAATCGTCATCACCGTCCGCCCCTCCGCCGCGCCGCTCAAGTTCGACTACGAAAAAGCAGACGGTAGTCAGTAGACGGCAGTCGGTAGCGCTCCGCGTCGCGGCCGTTGACGGTGACGGTCGGACGACCAGCTGACGAAGGCTTTTCTACTGACTACCGTCTACTGACTACCGTCTACTGCTCATGGCGCTTCGTAGACGGTCTCGTTCTTGTTGCCCTTGCCGAGCGCCGCACCTATCCCCGCGCCTATGCCGGCGCCGAGTAGCGCCGGGGCGGCGATGATGGTGGCGTAGAAGTCGTCCTGCGCGTAGGCCCAGCCGCCGATTGCCAGCCCGCCGCCGCCGCCGATGGCCGCGCCGAGCAGCGCGCCGTTCAGCCGCGACTTGCCGCGGTTGAGTTGGACGAGCTTGACGCTCTCGCGCGTGAGTGAGACCTTGCGGCCGTTGTCTTCTTCGTAATTCAGCAGCAGGTCTGACGCCGAGTCGAAGCGTCCCGTCAGACGGTCGCCATCCTTCGTGCGGACGACGATTTTCTGGCCGCGCGAGAGCGTCTGGAGCGCCGACCAGTCGTCGAGCGCACGCGCGCGGCTCTGCTGCGCCGCCACGGCCGGGGCTTGCGCCAGCGCGAAGGCGAGCGCGAGTCCGAGTGTCAGGAGTCTGTGTGTCACCGGAAGCCACCTCCGAGTTCTAACGTGATTCGTAGACCGTGTCGTAGTCCGTGCCGAGGCCGACGGCCGCGCCGATGCCTGCGCCGATGCCGGCGCCGACGAACGCCCCCGTCTGGATGGTTGTCATGTCGAAGTGGTCGCTGGCCGCGACGAGCCCGAAGCCGGCGCCCGTGCCCGCGCCGCCGCCGATGCCTGCGCCGAGGAGCGCGCCCTTCCAGCGGTTCTTGTGACCGACCTCGACGCGGCGGATGGTGTCGCGCCTGAGCGTGACCGTGCGGCCGTCGTGCGTGAAGTTGATGTCCGTCTCGGTCGCCGAGTCGAAGCGCCCCTTGAGGCGGTCGCCGTCCTTCGTGCTGACGGCCACCTTCTCGCCCCGCGGGAGCGACCGGACGGCCGACCAGTCGGCGGACGCCTGCGTCGTCGCGGCGAGGACTGGCGCCGACGGCGCGAGCGTGAAGAGGAGCGCGAGCGTGAGTGCGAAGAGTCTGTTTCTCATGATAGCCTTTCCTGCATACTTCGATTTATTAGGCGGGCGTGGTGCCCCGCCGTCCCCCAGGGCAACGCGCGTACCGCTCGGGCGTGCGCCGAATGTCGGGGGTTTCGGCGGCGTCGGGCGCGGCCGGAATCGGGCGGCGCAGTAAAGCTCCGACACATGCTGCGCGCGCGTTCCGAGCCGTTCGGGGAGATTTTGAGGAGAGCGGAGGGAGACTGAGGTGGCGCTGATTGGTGCGAACGAGTTGAAGCGGCGGATGATGGTCAAGGTGGACGGCGAGCCCTACGCGGTCGTGGACGTGACGTTCGCGTCGCCCTCCGCGCGCGGCGCGTCGACGATGGTGCGGACGCGCCTGCGCCACCTGCTGACGGGCGCGGTGCAGGAGAAGAGCTTCAAGACGAGCGAGAAGTTCGAGGAGCCGGACGTGGCCTACGCCGGGGCCTCCTTCATGTACGCGGACGCGGACGGCTTCCACTTCATGGACGAGGAGACCTACGAGCAGTTCCACCTCCCTGCCGAGCAGGTCGGCGACGACCGCGGCTACCTGACCGACGGGCTCGTCGTGCAGGTCTTGAAGTACAACGGCGAGGCGGTCGCGCTCGAACTCCCGCAGTTCGTCGAGCTGACGGTCGCCGAGACCGAGCCCGCCATCAAAGGCGACACGGCCGCCGGGCGCGACCTCAAGCCGGCCACACTCCAGACCGGCCTACAGGTGCGCGTCCCGCTCTTCATAAAGGAGGGCGAGCGCGTCCGCGTCAACACGCAGACCGGCGAGGTGGCGGGGCGCGCCTGAGCGCGCGGCGGCGGCGCACCCTTCGGCGCGGCGGCTTCATCAATGTCCGGTTCTGGTGTAATCTGGCGGCAAAGTCGGCCAGTCGAAAGCGGCAATCTTCGGGGGAGGAGAGCAGAGGATGAAGTTCAGAATTCTTTCGGCGTGCGCGCTCGTCTGCGCGCTGGCGCTCGGGGTCGCGGCGCAGGAGGCGGCCAAGCAGGCCGAGGTCAAGGTCTCGGGCGGCGAGCGCGACGCGGCGGCGAAGATCGAGAAGGCCGCCGGCATCGAGGCCAAGCTTCAGGCCGCCGCCGCCTTCGTCAAGAAGTACCCGCAGAGCCCCCTGCGCAAGCAGATCGCCGAGTCGCTCGCGGGCGAGGTCGCGGCGGCGACCGACCCGCAGACCTCGCTCTCGCTCGCGCAGACCTACGCGGACATCTTCAACCTCCCGGAGGAGAAGCAGCGCGTCAGCGCCACGCTCCTCAGCGGCTACATCAACACCGGGCAGGTGGACGAGGCGATGAAGGCGGGCACGGACTGGCTCGCGCAGCACCCGGACGACGTGGCGACGATGCAGAACCTGACCATCCTCGCCTCGGGTCAGGCCATCAAGGGCAACGCGGCCTTCACGGCGCAGGGGCGGCAGTACGGCGCGAAGGCCATCGAGCTGATCGAAGCCGACAAGATGCCCGCCGGCTTCGACGCCGCGAAGTGGCCCGACTTCAAGAAGACCGCGCTCCCCTCGCTCTACCGCGAGACGGCCGTGCTCGCCTACAAGGCGGGCGATAAGAAGGCGGCGCTCCCGCTGCTTGAGAAGGCGGCGGCGCACAACTCGACCGACCCGGGCGTCTACTTCCTCCTGAGCGAGCTGAACAACGACGTGTACGAGCTGCGCGCGAAGGAGTACCAGATCGCCGCGGCCGCCGACCGCCCGGCCGCGCTCAAGCTCGTCGAGGAGCAGCTCGACAAGGTCATCGACTCTTACGCGCGCGCCATCGCCATCACCGACGGCAACGCGCAGTACCAGCAGGCCAACGTGGCCTTCCGCCAGGACCTCGAACGCTACTACAAGTTCCGCCACAAGAACTCGACCGACGGCCTCCAACAGCTCATCGACAAGTACAAGAAGCCGGCGCAGTAGGTCGGTGAGTAGACAGTAATCAGTAGACAGTAGAAAGACAGGGGCGGCGCGCTCGGCTCACGACCGGGACGCGCCGCCTCTTTGTTCTACTGACTACTGTCTACTGCCCCCCTTCCCCTTTACAGCGTCCCGCGCTATACTCCGCCTCACTTCACGCATCAGCCCCGAAGTTGTTAAGCGAACGAACCTCGCCGCGCGGCGCCGCGGACGCCGCCGCCGCCATTCTTGACAGGTACTCCAAGGAGGTAAGTCCCACCATGCTGCGCAGACCGTTCAGGGGAAAGGCCGCCGCCTTCCTGTTAGCCCTCGTCACGCTCCTCGCCCCCGCCGCCGCGCGCGGCGCAGACTTCAAGCGCGAGGTCGTCTACCAGATCATCACCGACCGCTTCTTCGACGGCTCGACCGCCAACAACAACCCGCCGCAGTCTTCGGGGCTCTACGACTCGACCAGGACGAACTGGCGCGCCTACTGGGGCGGCGACCTCGCCGGCATCCAGCAGAAGATGTCCTACCTCGCCGGCCTCGGCGTCACCGCCATCTGGATTTCGCCGCCCGTCGATAACCTGAACGCCAACATCCCCGACGGCAACGGCAACCCGACCGCCTCGTACCACGGCTACCAGGGGCGCGACTTCAAGCGCGTCGAGGAGCACTCGGGCGACTCGACCAACGCCTGGACGGCCTTCGACAACCTCGTCACGGCCGCGCACCAGAACGGCATCAAGGTCATCGTGGACTTCGCGCCCAACCACACGACGCAGGACAACGCGGGCGAGTTCGGCGCCTTCTACGACAACGGCGTCTTCGTCGGCAACTACACCAACGACACCAACGGCTACTTCCACCACAACGGCAACATCTCGAACTGGGACGACCGCTATCAGGTTCAGTACTACACGCTCTTCAACCTCGCAGACCTCAACCAGGCGAACTCGACCGTGGACGCCTACCTCAAGGCTTCGGCCAAGCTCCTACAGGATCACGGCGTGGACGGCTTCCGCATCGACGCCATCAAGCACCTCAACTGGGGCTGGCAATATTCCCTGGCCAACTCCATCTACACCTACAAGGACAGCTTCCTCTTCGGCGAGTGGTATCAGACGGGGACTTCCGACCCGCTCTACCGCGACTCGTACAAGTACTCGAACAAGAGCGGCATCTCGATGCTCGACTTCCCGCTCAACACCGCGATCCGTAACGTCTTCGGCTCGAACGCGAACTTCTCCGAGATAGAGAACGTGCTCGTCGCCGAGGCAGCCAACTTCACGTGGGACGAAGACCTCGTCACCTTCATCGACAACCACGACATGACGCGCTTCCCCACGGTCAACAGCAGCCAGGCGCGGCTCCACCAGGCGCTCGCCTTCATCCTCACGCAGCGCGGCATCCCCTGCATCTACTACGGCACCGAGCAGTACCTCGTCAACAACACCTCGGGCGGCGGCGACCCCTACAACCGCCCGATGATGAACTCCTTCAGCACGACGACGACCGCCTACACGCTCACCAACCGGCTCTCGACGCTTCGGCGCAACAACACGGCCGTCCCGTACGGGTCGCACCAGCAGCGCTGGGTCAACAACGACGTGTACGTCTACGAGCGGAAGTTCTACGGCAACGTCGTCCTCGTCGCCATCAACAAGGGCGGGGCGGCGGCGAACGTCACGGGGCTCAACACCGCCCTGCCCGTCGGCACCTACAACGACTACCTGACGGGGCTGCTCTCGGGCGTCAACATCAACGTCACGTCGGGGTCGGGCGGCAACAACCCCGTGGCGGCCTTCTCCCTGCCGGCGAACTCGGTCGCGGTCTGGCAGGCGACCGAGACGGGCGGCTTCCCGCAAATCGGCTCGGCCGGCCCGACCGTGGGGCAGCCCGGCGTCAAGGTGACCATCGGCGGCAAGAACTTCGGGACGACGCAGGGGACTGTGAAGTTCGGGACGACGACCGCCGTGGTCAACTCCTGGTCTTCGACGAAGATCGTCGCGACGGTGCCCGCGGTGACCAACGGCAACTACCAGGTGACGGTGACGAACTCGTCGAGCCAGGTCTCGAACGGCATCCAGTTCACTGTGCTCGCGGCTAAGCTCATCCCCGTCAACTTCACCGTCTTTAACGCCTCGCCGACCGTGACGGGCGACCACATCTTCCTGACGGGCAACACGGTCGAGCTGAGCAACTGGGCCACGACGTGGGACGCGGCCGTCGGCCCGATGCTCGCGCCCAACTACCCGAACTGGTTCATCACCGCCAGCGTCCCGGCGGGGCAGACCATCCAGTTCAAGTTCGTCAAGATCGCGGCGAACGGCGCGGTCACGTGGGAGGCCGGCGCCAACCACAGCTACACCGTCCCGACCAGCGGCACCGGCTTCGTCAACGTCAACTGGCAGTACTGAAGGCGATGTTAAAGACTCTCTCTCGCAGGGCGCTCGCCTTCGGCCTCGTGCTACACCTCGCCGCCGCGTGCGCGTACGGCGCGGGGCAGGCGGGCGCGAAGGCGGATGTGAAGGCGGATGTGAAGGCGGAAGCGAAGCCGAAGGCGGGCGCCCCGGCGCTGAGGGAGTACGTCGGGCGTTACGAGCTTGAGGTGGGTTTGATTCCGGTCTCGACGCTCGACGTGACGCTCGAAGGCGGCGAGCTGTGGATGAAGCCCTCGCAGGCCAAAAAGCGCCGCCTGTCGCGCGCGCGAAAGGCCGCCTTCACCGACGAGCTTGAGGGCAAGCCCGTCGGCTTCGGCCGCGACGACGAAGGGCGCGTCACGACACTCACCTTCTTTTACGAGGGCGAGCCCTACACGGCGCGACGCGTCGAGCTTCCCGAGCCGAGCCTGAAGGGCAACACGACCTTCCGGCTCAAGGGCTACCCCGACGCGTCGGTCGTCGTCCTCACGGGCACCTTCAACAACTGGCACCAGTCGCAGCTCGTCTTCGGACGCGAGGAGGGCGGCTGGGTCTGCCGCGTAGACCTCGACCCCGGCGTCTACCGCTACAAGTTCGTCGTGGACGGCGACTGGCTCCTCGACCCCTCCAACCCCGACACGGCCGAGGACGAGGCCGGCAACGTCAACAACGTCCTCGAAGTCAAACCGCTCTGAGTCGCGCCCCGTCGGGCGGGTTGGTCTTCAGGGTCAGCGGTGGCCGGTCACCTCGATCAGCTCGGGCTCGGCGAACTCGACCAGCCCCGAGTTCGACAGCCGGTCGGCCGCGTCCAACGCGTCCTGTTCCGAGGGCTCGACCACGGCGACGCGGAACAGGCCGGGGGCGAACGACAGGGTCTCGACGACGCGGCACCCGTAGGGTGCGAGCGCCGCGTTCGCCTCCTCCTCCGAAGGCTTCCCCTTAATCTGGACTGTGAGCGTGTTCGTGCCGAGCGCGAGGCGGCCGCCCGATTTAACGAAGACCTGCGCCCCCGGCGCGGCGTCTCGGGCGCCCTCGGCCGCCTTCTCCTGAAAGACCCACCCCGCCTTCTCGAAGGCGCGCACCTGCGACTCGGGCACGTCCGGGGCGATCTGTTCGGGCGGGCGGCCCCCGCCCGGCGGGCCGCCCCCCGCGTCCTCCTTGCGCAGCGCGACGAGTTCCGTCACCTCACGCAACTGCACGCGCTTATTCCTCTGCACGAAACTACGCTCACGCATAAAGACCCCTCACTGCACCGCCCGCGCGGCGTTAATCCTGCCGTAGCCGTACTCGTCGTTGTGGCCGCCGGAGTTATACGTCACGTCGCCTACTTTATCGCAGGTGGCGCCCAAACGCTCTCGCACCTGCTGCGCCGTCCACTGCGGGTGACGCGCCAGCACGAGCGCCGCGACGCCGGCGGCCAGCGGCGCCGCGTAGCTCGTCCCCGTATCGAGCCCGTAGCCGCTCCCCGAGTTGGTGCTGTAAACGTCCACGCCCGGGGCGAGGAATTCCAGCTTGGGGCCGAAGGCGGAGCCGTCGGCCTGGTCGTTGTGATCCGAGCGGCCGACCGCGATAACGTCCGGGTGGGACGCGACCTCGTCCTTCTCGATCTCGACGAAGCCGTTGCTCGACGCCCAGAACACGGGCGCGCCCAGCCCGCCGCGCCCCTGGTGCGCCGCGAAGCGGACGGCCAGGTCGAGCACCGAGGTCATGTTCCAGTCGGCGCCGTCCGGGCCGAGGCTGCAAGCGATGACGTGCGCGCCGTCGGCCGCCGAGGCGGTGGCGTCCTCGCGCGACGGGTCGGCGGCGAAGGCCACCGCGCGCGCCAGCGTCGTCTGCGTGCCGACCTGGTCGTTCAGACAGGCGACGGCGATGAGGTCGCACTCGGGTGCCGAGCCGCAGCCGCCCCGCTTGTTGTTCACGCGCGCGCCGGCCATCCCCAGGCAGAACGTCCCGTGGTCCATGTCGGGGAAAGAGCCCGCCACCCCGGGCTTGAACTTCACGAAGGAGGCCGTCCCGCCTCCGCCCGCCTGGAATGACCCGCCGCCGCCGACGCCGGCCTTCAGGTCGGGGTGTTTCACCTGCATGCCGTTGTCTATGACGGCGACGCGCACGCCGCGCCCGCGCGTCAGCTCCCACGCCTGCTCCGCGCGTATGTCGGCGCCGGCCGTCCCGCCGTTAGAGCCGTCGTTGGTGTGGTGCCACTGCTTGCCGAAGTCCGGATCCTTCGGTTTGAAGCGGCCGGTGATGGCCTGCAAAAGCATCGGCTCCACGAACACGTAGTGCCGCTTCTCTTCGAGCGCCTGGAGCAGCTCGTGCAGGGGGCCGCGGTTCGCCGCGCGCACCTCGTAGGTGTTGGGCGCGAAGCGGAGTTGGCGGACGAGCCGCAGGCCGTCGTCCTTGAGCCGCTGCTTGACCTCCGACTCCGGCACCTCCGGGTCGAGCTTGACCGTGAGCAAGTCCGTCGTGATCTGCACGTTGCCGGAGCGGTCTACGAAGACCTGCTGCACCGCCTCGGCGTCGGCGACGCTGGTTCTGGTCATCGCCGCCGCGTGCCCGACCTCCCGCGTCGGCTCGACGAAGAGCCAGCCGGCGCGCTCGAACAACTGGCGGTTACGCGACGGCAAGTCCAGCCCGAATCTCCCGCCGGCCGACGTGTCGCTCGCCGCCACGCCGAACTGCCTGGTCAGACTCGCGCGCGTGGCGGCGCGGCGGCCGCGCGACTCTTCGCTCGGGCGCACGGCCACGGCGCTCTGCACACTCGTCAGCGTTACTTCCTTCCCGCGCAAGCGGAACGTCCACTTCATACTGATTCTCCTTTTGGTTGGGGGGACTGTCGAGGAGTCTCCTCGGCTCGCTTTTTTCTGGCGGTGGTGATGAGAAGGAAAGCCGGCGCGCCGGGGGCGCCGATCCCGGGCGCCACTCCTTCTACTAAAGGCTGGCCAAAAACAGGCGCGGAATTTAACACCATCCGCCTGACCGGGCAAGAATTATTTCGGCCCTCCGGCGCGGCCTCGCCTCGCGGGGGACGCGCCGGGCGCGGGGCCGGCGCGGGCTCGCGTTATTTCTTCCCGCAAGCCTTGCGCGGCGCCGGTGCGACCCCGCCGCCGTTTGAGATTCGACCGCGCGTATCGTACCTTGTACGTCTCAAACCCGTAGCAAATCACAAAGGATTACACACGTCTGAAATGAGCACACAGCCAAATAAAATCATCTACTCGATGGTCGGCGTCAGCCGCCACTACGACAAGCGCGCCGTCCTGAAGGACATCTACCTCTCTTACTTCTACGGCGCGAAGATCGGCGTCATCGGCCTGAACGGCTCCGGCAAGTCTACGCTCCTGCGGGTCATCGCGGGCGCGGACAAGGGCTACACCGGCGAGACCGTGCTCTCGCCCGGCTACCGCATCGGCTACCTCGAACAGGAGCCGCGGCTCGACGAGTCGAAGACCGTCCGCGAGACCATCGAGGAGGCGGTCGCGGAGACGGTCGGCCTGCTCAAGGAGTTCGACGAGATCAACGCGCGCTTCGGCGAGGAGATGTCGGACGACGACATGAACAAGCTCCTCGAACGACAGGGCGAGGTGCAGGAGCGGCTGGACGCGCTCGACGCGTGGGACTTGGACTCGCGGCTTGAGATGGCGATGGACGCGCTGCGCTGCCCGCCGGGCGAGACGAAGGTCGAGGTTCTCTCGGGCGGCGAGCGCCGCCGGGTCGCGCTCTGCCGCCTGCTCCTGATGAAGCCCGACATCCTGCTGCTCGACGAGCCGACCAACCACCTCGACGCCGAGTCGGTCGGGTGGCTCGAACAGCACTTGCAGCAGTACGCCGGCACGGTCATCGCCGTCACGCACGACCGCTACTTCCTCGACAACGTCGCGGGCTGGATCCTCGAACTCGACCGGGGCGAGGGCATCCCCTGGAAGGGCAACTACACCTCGTGGCTCGAACAGAAGCAGGAGCGGCTGCGGCGCGAGGAGAAGCAGGAGACCGAGCGGCAGAAGACGCTTGAGCGCGAGCTGGAGTGGATTCGCATGGCCCCGAAGGCGCGCCACGCCAAGTCCAAGGCGCGCATCAACTCCTACGAATCGCTGCTCGCGCAGCAGAACGAGCAGCGCGCGCGCGAGCTTGAGATTTACATCCCGCCGGGGCCGCGCCTCGGCTCAGTCGTCATCGAGGCCGAAGGCGTCTCGAAGGGTTACGGCGACCGCCTGCTGGTCGAGGGGATGACCTTCAAGCTGCCGCCGGGCGGCATCGTCGGCGTCATCGGGCCGAACGGCGCGGGCAAGACGACGCTCTTCCGCATGGTCACGGGCGCTGAGCAGCCCGACGCGGGCGCCATCCGCGTCGGCGAGACCGTCCTGCTCGGCTACGTCGACCAGTCGCGCACGCTCGACCCGGAGAAGAGCATCTGGGAGGAGATTTCGGGCGGCTCGGACATCGTCAAACTCGGCGCGCGCGAGGTCAACTCGCGCGCCTACGTCGGCCGCTTCAACTTCTCGGGCTCCGACCAGCAGAAGAAGGTCACGATGCTCTCGGGCGGCGAGCGCAACCGCGTCCACCTCGCCAAGATGTTGAAGGAGGGGGCGAACGTCCTCCTGCTCGACGAGCCGACCAACGACCTCGACGTGAACACGATGCGCGCGCTCGAAGAGGCTTTGGAGAACTTCGCCGGCTGCGCCGTCGTCATCAGCCACGACCGCTGGTTCCTCGACCGCCTCTGCACGCACATCCTCGCCTTCGAGGGCGACAGCAAGGTCTTCTGGTTCGAGGGCAACTTCACCGAGTACGAAGAGGACAAGCGCGCCCGCCTCGGCGAAGACGCCACGCAGCCGCACCGCATCAAGTACCGCCAGCTCACGCGCGGTTAAAGAAGTAAGAAGGAGGTCAAGGACATGAGGGCCACGTGGAAGGGCGCCGTGTTGGCGGAGAGCGAGGACACGGTCGTCGTCGAGGGGAATCATTACTTCCCGGCGGAGTCTTTAAGGCGCGAGCACTTCCGGGAGAGCGAGACGCACACGGTCTGCCCGTGGAAGGGGACGGCGAGTTATTACGACGTGCTGGCGGGCGGCGAGGTGAACGGCGACGCGGCGTGGTACTACCCGGAGCCGTCGGACGCGGCCAGGCAGATCAAAGACCGCGTCGCCTTCTGGCGCGGGGTGAAGGTCGAGTGAGGGCGCGGCGCGTGCGTGGAAAGAGGTTGAAGGGCCGAGGCGTGACGACGGTCGCGCTGGCGTTCGTCCTCGCGTTCGTCGCGACGTGCTACGGGGCCGGCCCGTGCGCGGCGCAGACGCGCGGCGGGTCGTCCGCGCGGCAGCGGCGCGCCCCCGCTTCGAGGACGCAGGCGGGCGGCGCTCGCGCGCGCGCGCAGGCGGGGCCGGCGGCGTGGCGCGCGGCGCTCGAAGCGGTGTCGGCCGAGAGCATGAAGGGGCACCTTTCCTTTCTCGCCTCGGACGCGCTCGAAGGTCGCAGGACGCCCTCGCGGGGTCTGGACATCGCGGCCGAGTACATCGCCGCGCAGTTCCGCCGCGCGGGGCTTGAGCCCGCCGGCGGCGACGGCTACTTCCAGACGGCCGAATGGCGTCTGTCGGCGCGCGACGCCTCGGCCTTCCGCCTGACCTTCGGCGGCGGTTCTTCGCCCGCGCCCGCCGTCCGCCCCGAACAATTAGGCATCGGCTTCGGCGTCGCCGGCTTCAACTTCTGGGAGCCGGCGGGCGAGTTATCCCTGAGCGGCGCGCGGCTGCTGAAGCTCGACTACGCGAGCTTCCCCGGCGCGCTCACGCGCGAGCAGGCCGAGGGGCGCGTCGTCGTCACGGAGCTGCCGGCCGTACCTCGCGGCGACCTGGGGCGCGCGCTCCAAGTGCTGCGCGAGACCAACGACTTCCTCGCGCGCGTGCGGGGCTTGGGCGCGCCGCTCGTCCTCGCCTTCGACCGCCGTAGCGAGCGCGCGCGCGGAGGCCGCGCGCCGCGCGTCATAGACCCCGAGCTGAGCGGCGCGGGGCGTGACCTCCCCGACTTCGGGTTCGGCGGGGCGCAGACCGCGCCCGTCGTCTTCGTCCACGGGGCGGAGGCCGCGCGCTTCTTCGACTCGCTGCCCGCCGGCGCGTCCGACGCGACCGCCGACGTGCGCGTCCCCGCCGCGTCCGAGACGCCGGTCAGGGTGCGCAACGTCGCGGGGCTTCTGCGCGGCTCCGACCCCGCGCTCAGAGACACATACGTCATCGTCTCGGCGCACTACGACCACATCGGCGTGCGCGAGGGCTGCGACGCTTCCAGGGAGGACTGTGTCAACAACGGAGCGAACGACAACGGCTCGGGCACGGCGGCCGTCGTCGAGCTGGCGTCGGCGCTCTCGAAGCTCTCGAAGCGCCCGAAGCGTTCGATACTCTTCCTGACCTTCTTCGGCGAGGAGCTGGGGCTCGTCGGCTCGCGCTACTACGGCCGCCACCCTCTGGTGCCGCTTGAGAAGACGGTCGCGCAGGTCAACCTGGAGCAGATCGGGCGCACCGACGACAGCGAGGGGCCGCAGGTCGGTTCGCTCGCCGTCACCGGCTTCGACTTCTCTGAGGTCGGGGAGTTCCTGCGGCGCGCGGGCGAGGCGGAGGGCGTGCGCGTCTACAAGCACCCGACGAAGTCGGACGCCTACTTTTCGCGCAGCGACAACCAGTCGTTCGCCGACGCCGGCGTCCCCGCGCACACGGCGGGCGTCGCCTTCGACTTCCCCGACTACCACTCGGCCGGCGACCACTGGGAGAAGATCGACTACGCCAACATGGCGCGGGTCGCGCGCGCCCTCGGCCGCGCCGCGCTCCTCATCGCGGACTCCGCACAGGAGCCGCGCTGGAACGAGCAGAACCCAAAGGCCGCGCGCTACGTCGAGGCGTGGAAGAAGCTGCACGGGAAGGGCGGAAGTCAGTAGGCAGTAGGCAGTAGCGCTCCGCGCCCGGGGCGTTGAGGATGACGACCGCAGGGTTCGAGCAATAAAGGTTTTTCTACCGACTACCGACTACTGTCTACTTCCCCCTGCTTTCGTCCTCCCTTTCGTCCCGCTCGGCATCGGAATCAGGCGGCTCGTCACAAATCTCCCCGGCGCGGAAACCCTCCGCTAAACTACCCCGTAAACTTACGCGAGCCGGCGGCCTCAGACGCGCGGGTGACTACCGCCTACTGCCTACTGCATTTGACAACACGCGCCCGGCGCGTATTAATCTGACTTAAACCGTCAACCGGAATAGTCCCCCCGACTTCAAAGTTTTAGAGAGAAGGAGCCCACTTATGCGTTTTTTTAACTTCCGCGCCGCGACCGCCGCGCTCGCCGCGTGCCTGCTGGCGCTCGCCGCCTTCGCGCAGACCGGCGGCAAGAACGGGCGCGGCTTCGACAAGACGCGCATGGACGAGACGGCCTCGGCCTGCACGGACTTCTACCAGTACGCCAACGGCAACTGGCTGAAGACGACCGAAATCCCGGCGGCCTACCCGTCCTGGGGCAGCTTCGTCATGCTCGCCGAGAACAACCGCAAGACGCTCCACGAGATTCTCGACGAGTCCGTGAAGAAGACGAATGCCAAGCCCGGGTCGGTCGATCAGAAGGTCGGCGACTTCTACGCCACCTGCATGGACGAGGCCGCGCGCGAGTCGCTGGGCGCGAAGCCGCTCGCCCCGTACCTCGCGCGCATCGACAAGGTCTCCGACGCCAGGAACCTTCAGGCGCTCATCACCGAGTTCCACAAGGCGGGGCTGCCCGCGCTCTTCGGCTTCGGCGCGCTGCCCGACCTCAAGAACAGCACGACGGTCATCGGCTTCGCCGGGCAGGGCGGGCTCTCCTTGCCGAACAAGGAGTACTACGAGAAGACCGACGAGAAGTCGGTCAAGACGCGCGCCGACTTCGTCCAGCACGTGACGAACATGTTCCAGCTCCTCGGCGACGCGCCCGAGCAGGCCGCGAAGAACGCGCAGACCGTGATGGCCATCGAGACGCGGCTCGCCAAAAGCTCGCGCGGCCCCGTCGAGCTGCGCGACCTGACCAAGCAGTACCACATCATGGGGCCGGCCGACCTCGCCAAGCTGACGCCGAACTTCTCGTGGGGCGACTACTTCGCGGGCCTCGGCCTCTCGAAGGACTTGCAGATCAACGTCGCGCACCCCGAGTTCTTCCAGGCCGCCGACAAGATGCTGACCGAGGTGCCCGTCGCCGACTGGAAGACCTACATGCGCTGGAACCTCGTCCACGCCGCGGCCGACGCGCTCTCGTCGAAGTTCGAGACCGAGAACTTCAACTTCTTCAGCAAGACGCTCTCCGGGAGCAAGGAGCAGCACCCGCGCTGGCGGCGCTGCGTCTCGGCCACGGACGGTAACCTCGGCGAGGCACTGGGCCAGGTCTACGTCGCGCGCGCGTTCACGCCCGAGTCGAAGGCGCGGATGCAGACGATGATTACGAACCTGACCGCCGCCTTCCGCGAGCGCATTCAGAAGGCCGACTGGATGGGCGAGGAGACGCGCAAGGCCGCGCTCGGCAAGCTCGGCACCTTCAAGCAGAAGATAGGCTACCCCGACAAGTGGATCGACTACACGCGCCTCGACGTGAAGCGCGACTCCTACGCGGCGAACATCATCCGCTCGGGCGAGTTCGCGCAGGCGCGCAACCTGGCGAAAATCGGCAAGCCCGTCGACCTGACCGAGTGGGGCATGACGCCGCCGACCGTCAACGCCTACTACCACCCGCTCTACAACGAGATCGCCTTCCCGGCCGGCATCCTCCAGCCGCCCTTCTTCAACCCCGAGGCCGACGACGCCATCAACTACGGCAGCATCGGCGCGGTCATCGGCCACGAGGTCACGCACGGCTTCGACGACTCGGGCGCGAGGTTCGACATGCAGGGGAACATGAAGAACTGGTGGACGCCCGACGACCTGAAGAACTTCCAGACGCGCGGCGAGTGCGTCGTCAACCAGTTCTCGGCCTTCCAGGTCGAGCCGGGGCTGAACGTCCAGGGCAAGCTGGTCTCGGGCGAGTCCATCGCCGACCTCGGCGGGCTGACCGTGGCCTACGAGGCTTACATGAAGTCGCTCCAGGGCAAGCCGCGGCCGGCGAACATCGACGGCTTCACGCCCGAGCAGCGCTTCTTCCTCGGTTGGGCGCAGGTCTGGGCGTCGAAGGACACGCCCGAGTTCGCGCGGCTCGTGACGCAGTCCGACACGCACCCGCTCGGCCGCTTCCGCGTCAACGGCCCGCTCTCGAACATGCCGCAGTTCGCCGCCGCCTTCCAGTGCAAGGCCGGCGACGCGATGGTGCGCCCGGATAAAGACCGCTGTCAGGTTTGGTAGGGAAGTAAGGAAGTAGACAGTAGTCAGTAGAAAAACAGGCGGCGCGTCCGGTTTGAATGACCGCGACGCGCCGCCTTCGTTCTCCCTACTGACTACTGCCTACTGTCCACTCCCCATCGTTGCGGACGCGAAAAGACAGTCCCGCCGCGCGGGGGGAAGCAGCGCGGGGCGTCGTTCGGTGTTCTGTCTGTTTGGTCGGCTTAGTGGCCGGCGACGGCGCCGGCGACGCGCGCGCGCGCGGGGCGGCGCTCGTGGCGTGCGCAGGCGCGCGCCAGCGCCTCCGTGACGCGGGGCTCGACGTTGCACTCGGGCTGGCGGCAGACGGCCGCCAGCTCGGAGACGACGAGGTAGCGCGCGCGCTCAAGCATCCGCTGCTCGCGGAAGGAGAGTGGCTTGATGTGGCTCAGGTAGGTCAGGTTCTTCAGGACTTCGGCGACCTCGAAGATGTCGCCCGTGCGCATCTTGTCGGAGAAGTCCTTGAAGCGATCCTTCCAGTCGTTGGCGGCGCCCCGGAAGTCGTCGGAGAGGTGCTTGATGAGCATGTCGCACTCGCCCGAGGTGATGGGGGGACGGAGTCCCACTTCGCCCGCGTTGGCGACGGGGACGAGGACTACGGAGTTGGTCGAGGCGAGGCGGAGCGTGTAGAAGGGTAGTGACGTCGCTCCGATCTGTTTCTGTTCTATGCGTTCGATGGTGCCGATGCCATGATTGGGGTAGACAACTTTCTGGCCGACTTTGAAACCCACCACACACCTCCTGTTGGCAAACAAACAAGGCCGCGTGCGCAAGGTCGGGTAGGGGCTCCCTTGAGGGGATTTCGCGCCGCGGCTCGGCGGTTCAGTAAAATCTAACGAAAGTGTAACAAGCCCCCCCGGCGCGGGTCAAGGTTTGGGATTCGCGCCCAAAGTCGCGGCAAATTTCTTGTCGAAATTGCAACGGAAACAGCGCGCGGCGCCTCACAAAAACCGTCCGCCGCGCGTTCACCGCCGCGCCCCCTCACCCGCCGCCGGCCGGCGGAGGAGCGGCGGGTAGGCTTGCAGGATGGAAGGGACGCTGTTCAACCGCCGCGGACATCTGAAGGAGTTTGAAGGCGGAGGGCGACTCGCGCG
>DASWNR010000318.1:0-13743 GCA_036399155.1 Pyrinomonadaceae bacterium | reverse complement strand
GACATGCGGAACTCACTCCTGAAGTTTATGGACTTCGAGGACTTCCGCATCAAGTTCTACATCGTCGCGGCCGAGGCGCGCCGTCCCGAGTTCGAGGATAAGCTCTCCTCCCCGACCTTCTCGCCCATCCGAGACGCGGTCAAGTTCTTCGACTACGAAAAAGTCGCCGAGCTACACTCCCGCATCTCCGCGAGCGTGCCGGTGGAAAAGGAATTGGGTTTGTAGCCCGCGCCCCGGCCGCACACTCCGGCGCACGGGGCTTTCACATCGGAGCGCGGGACTAATCGCCGGGCTGAAGTCAGGGTCTCTTTTTACGCGGGGCGAATTTGCGTTTGAGTTCTTCGTGGTTGGTGGGGCCGGGGAGTTTGTCGGGGAGGTCTAGGTCGTCGTCGATGAGGACTTCGGTCGGGACGGCCGCGAGGCGGGCGTAGTTGAGGAGAATCATCAGCGTCGGCTCGCTCTTGTCCAGTTCGTAGTCGGATATTCTCGTGTAGGGAATCTCGTCGTCGGCGTCCAGCCGCCTGTGCATCTCGGTCTGGGAAATGCCGAGGGCAGTCCGAATCTGTAGAAGCTTTTCGGCGAGGCGCGACGGCCTGCGGCGCGCGTGACCCATCAGGAATAACCTCCCGACAGGACGGCCGCCGCACGAAACAGCTTGACGCTATCCGCTACAACGGATAGAGTGTGGCTGCGTAACTGATTCGCCGTGAGTGGAGACCTCTCATGCTCAACGGCGATGCTCATCTCTCCGAGATTGAGGGTGAGCAGGCACGCATCCGACCCGTTGCCTTATTTTCAAAGACTAGAACGCGCGAGAGGATAGCACATGAGTATTTTGGTTGGCGATAAGTAACAGGGGTGCGAATGGGCAGCGCATCCTTGTGCACGCCCGCCGCTCACACGCGGGCCGTGCCGAGAGGCCGCATACTCTTCAGACGTATGCGGCCTCGTCGTGTGTGCGCCGGGAACAAATTTCCGGGGCGGGCGTCTTTAAGTCTCTTTGAGCTTGAGGGGAGGCGGGGCGGGGGGATGTTCGACGGTCTACCCACGCGGGGGGCGCGGCCGCTCGTGGTGTTGAAGAGGGCGGCGCTGGCGCTGCTCGCGCTGTGCGCCGTGACGGCCGCGGCGTCGGGCTATCGTGCGTACTATCAGGTGCGGAGTTTGGCGCTGCACCTGAGCGGGCCGGCGCTGCGCGGGGGGTCGGTCATACGGTTCGAGGTGTCGGGCTCGGGGAGGACGACCGTGGACGTGCGCGTGGAGCTGATACAGGGCGGACACTCCGAGACGCTCGCGGAGCGGCGGTTGCCCGGCAACGGCTGGGCCGCCTTCGACCCGCGCCCGACCGGGGCTTCGCACAGCGTCGCGGTCACGCCGGAGCACCTCGCGCGCTTCCGCGACGGGGCGGCGAAGGTGCGCGCCACCGCCACTGGGCGGCCGCAGTGGACGCGGCTGCCGCCGCCGACGGTGCGCGAAACCGAGGTCGAGATTCTGCGCGACTGAAGGGGTCTTACATGAGCACGTCGGCGCGCGAGCGCTCGCGGCGCGCGACGCCGGTGCGGTAGGCGGCCTCCTCGACCTCGCGCGCGACGGCCTCGGCGACGCGCTTGTCGAAGACGGAGGGGACGATGTACTCGGGGTGTAGCTCTTCGGGCGTGATGATGGAGGCGATGGCCTGCGCGGCGGCGAGCTTCATCTCCTCGTTGATGCGCGAGGCGCGGCACGAGAGCGCGCCGCGGAAGATGCCCGGGAAGCAGAGCACGTTGTTGATCTGGTTCGGGTAGTCGCTCCGCCCCGTCGCCATCACCGCCGCCACGCCCGCCACCTCCTCGGGCATGACCTCGGGCGTCGGGTTCGCCATCGCGAAGACGATGGGGTCTTTCGCCATCCGCCTCACGTCGTCCGCGTCGATGACGCCGGGCGCAGACAGCCCGAAGAAGACGTCCGCGCCCTTTATCACGTCGTGAACCGTGCCGCGCTCGCCCGCCGGGTTGGTCGTGCGCGAGTAGTGATCCTTGACCCAGTTCATGTGCTCGGAGCGCCCCTCGTAGATGGCGCCGTGCTGGTCGCAGCCGATGAGGTTGCGGACGCCCGCGTTCATCACGATCTTCGAGCAGGCCACGCCCGCCGCGCCCACGCCGTTGACGACGACCTTCAAGTCCTCCAGACGCTTGCCGACGAGCTTCGCCGCGTTGATGAGCGCGGCCATCACGACGACGGCCGTGCCGTGCTGGTCGTCGTGGAAGACGGGGATGTCCAGCTCTTCCTTCAGCCTCTCTTCTATCTCGAAACAGCGCGGGGCCGAGATGTCTTCGAGGTTGATGCCGCCGAAGGCGACCGAGATGTGCTTGACCGTATTGATTATCTCGTTCGGGTCTTTGGTCGAGAGGCAGATGGGGAACGCGTCCACGCCCGCGAACTCTTTAAAGAGCATCGCCTTGCCCTCCATCACGGGCAGGGCGGCGGCCGGGCCGATGTCGCCCAGGCCGAGGACGGCCGTGCCGTCGGTGACGACGGCGACGGTGTTGCGCTTGATGGTCAGCGTGAAAGCCTTCTCGGGGTCGCGCGCGATGGCCTCGCAGATGCGCGCGACGCCGGGCGTGTAGGCCATCGAGAGGTCTGCGCGCGTCTTGAGCGGGGACTTGGAGACGACCTCTATCTTGCCGCCGAGGTGCATGAGGAAGACGCGGTCGCTGACGTTGATGACCTCGACGCCGTCAACGTGGCGCGCGGCCTCGACGATCAACTTGCCGTGGTCGGCCGAGCCGGCGTTGACGGTCAGGTCGCGGACGATCTGGTCGCGGCTGACGCTGACGATGTCGATGGCGCCGATGTCGCCGCCCGCGTGGCCGATGGCCGTCGTCAGCTCCCCGAGCGTGCCCGCGCGCGAGGAGAGCTTCACGCGCAGCGTCAGGCTGTAGCTCGCGCTCGGAATGTTCTGCATCGAGGTCAAGGCGGAGTCTTCCTTTCGCTCTACTTCTTAAATGCGACTTCGTTGGGGACTTGAGTTTTACTCTAGCGCCAACACGTGCGAGGCGCAAGCAGCGTGCAGACGCGCGCGTCGGCCGGCGGCCTAAGACTTCAACATCCGCCGAATCGTCTCGGCGAGCGCCGGGTCGGCGCCCGCGCCCCGCGCCAGTTCGAGCGAGCGCGCGCCGAGCAGTTTGTAGACGGCGAGCACGTCGGGCTCGTCGAGTTCGCGGAGGGCGAGCAGGTGTTTGCGGACGGTCTCGGCGTCGGCGCGCGAGAAGCTGCCGGTGAGGGCGCGCGCCGGCGTGCGCGCGGAGAGGTTCTCGACGACGCTGCGCAGGAGCGGGAGGAGCACCCTCTGTGCGCCGCGCTCGGTCAGCCCGCAGCGCGCGAGCGTGTCGAGCGCCACGTCGAAGAGCGCGACGACGTGGCCGGCCGCCATGAGCGCCGCCGCGTGGTAGAGCGGCTTGTGTCGCGCCCCGACGGTGAAGCCCTCGCCGCCGAGGTCCCGGACGACGCGGCGCGCGGCGCGGACGGCACGCCCGTCGCCCTCGACGCAGTAGAAGGCCCCGCGCAGACTCTCCGCGCCCGACGCGGCCTCGCTCACAGACGCGAGCGGGTGCATCGAGCCGACGCCCACGCCGCGCGCGCGCAAGGGCGCGAGCACGTCCGACGAGAGAGCGCCGCTCGCGTGCAGCGCGACGCCCGCGCGCAGGCGTGGGAGCGCCGCGAGCCTCTCGGCCGTCTCGGCGATGCGGTCGTCGGGCGTCGTGACGAAAAGCAGCGCGGCCTCGGGGAGTCTATCCAACTGCCCCGCGCCGAGCGCGAGCGCGTCCACGCCCGCGCGCGCGGCCGCACGGCGCGCGCCGGCCGCCGTGCGCGAGACGAGCGCGCGCACCTCGTAACCGCACGCCGCGAGCGCGCGCGCCAGCGCCGTCCCCAGCCGACCCGCGCCGACGACGACGACCCCGCCCCGCGACTTCGCGCGCACGGAACCGCCCCGCGACTTCGCGCCGCGCCCGGCCGGCGACTTCGCCGCACGCGACGAAGGGGAGACGGAAGCGCGCGTGCCTCCCTCTCCCCTTCGCCCTTTCGCCTTCCGACTTTTGACTTTCGCCTTCACTTTACGGTGCGTTCATCTCGCCCTTCGAGACCAGCTCGATGAGTACGGGCTGCTCGGGCAGCTCGTCGAGCCACTGGTCGAAGCGCGCGCGCAGCTCCTCGCGCGTGAGCAGACCCGTGTCGCCGTTCGGCGCGACGACCTTGACCGGCGGCGGCGCGGGCATGCGCCGGAGCGCGCGCTCGATGAGCCGCACGTCCTGCCGCGCGAAACGCTCCGGCAGACGACCCTGCGCGAAGACCGAAGACAGGTGCCGCGCGTGCTTCGCCGCGTCCCCCTGCGCCTCGCGCCGCGCCAGCGCGTCGAGAGAGATGGCCAGCGTCGTCCCGAGCATCAGCAGCGTCCGGCGGTAGACCGCGAGGCCGCGCTCCATCAAAGCCTCCAACTCCTGCGGAAGCTCCGACATCTCGGCCGCGCGCGACAGTCGGAACTGGCACGCGCAGGCGGGCTGACCCGCGAGCAGGCGGCGCACGTCCAGGCGGCAGCGCGTCCCGTCGGCGACGCGCAGGAGCCCTTCGGCCTGACGCCAGACCTGGCCGCTGACGACGGGCAGCCGCGCCAGCGACTCGAACTCGCGCCAGCGCTCCGCGCGCCTCAAGTCCTGTAGCGCCTCGCGCGAGCCGGCCTCGCCCACAGTTTTATCATGCAGCGCGGCGTAATGCTCGCCGTAGCGCGCGCGCCACTCGCGCCACAGACGCTCGAAGCGCTCGCGGCGCTCCGGGTCGAGAAAGTTGTTCGAGTCCTGTGCGAGACCCAGAAGCTCGCGGCGCGCGGTCTCAAGCTCGTCTACGCCGGTCGGCTCGGCCGCCGCCAGGTAGGCGCGGACGCGCTCGCGCGCCGCGACCGTCTCGACAAAGCCGCAGAGGTCTTCGAGCATGCGCGTGCGCCGCGCGAACGTCTCGGGCGAGCCGCCGAAGGCGCGTGCGACGTGCGCGAGCGCTTCTTCGAGCGTCGATTTGCCCGCGGCCTCCGACTCAAGCGCGGCGGCGGCGCGGCCGTAGCTCTTGACGACCTCGGCCTCGACCTTCCAGACGCGCGTCGTCAAACACGAGTCGGGCAGCGCGTCGAACTTCTGCTGGACGCTGAGCAGACGCCACTCCTTCAGCCAGAGGCCGACGGCCGCGCGCACCTCGCCCGCCTCGTCGCCGAGCGACGGCCGCGACGTGAGCAGCCGCGCCCATTCGAGCGCCTGTGCGGAGAGCGGCTCGTCCTCCGCCGGCGACTCGTCGGGCGACTCCGGAGCGCCCTTAACTTCAGCCGGCGCGGTTTTAACTTCGGCCGGGGGCCTCTTAACTTCGGGCGGCGCCGCCTTCACTTCGGGCGGCGCGGGTTTCGCCTCGGCGGCGGGCGGCGGGGCGCTCTGCCTGACGGCCGGCTCGGGGCGCGTCGGCGCGGCCGGCGACGGCTCGGGGGCGATAACTTCAACTTTCGTCGTGCCGCCTGCCTCCGCGTCGGACTCAGACTTAACGGCGTCCGCGTCCGGCGCGTGCGCGTGCGCGGAGGCATGGGTCGCCGGCGCGGGCGTCTCCTGCACCGGCGGCGCGGGCTCGGTCGGCGTCTCTTCCAACAGGGCCGGCGCGGCCTTCACTTCGGGCGGCCGCGCTTCCTCTAAAGTCACCTCGCGCGCGGCGATGCGGAAGCGGTAGCGCGTCTCGCCGCCGGGGCCGTCGGCCAGCACAAGGCTGTCCGGCGGGGCTTCCGATGCGAAGCGCGCGAGCGTCTCGGCGACGCGGCGCGGGGCGTCGCCGCCCGCGTCCTCGTCGGTCAGAAGCAGCGCCGCGCACATCTCGCCCGGCGTCGCGTCGCGCCCGTCGAGCGAGAGCACGAACAGGCTTTTCAGAATCAGACGCGCCTGGTAGCGCTGCATGACGGGGAGCTGGCCGATGCAGCGCTCGGTCAAAACGTCGTAGGTCTGGAAGACTTCGTGCAGGTCGGGCGAGTGGCGCAAATCCTCCTCGGTCGCGTCGAAGACCTCGTCGAGCAGCACGAGCGAGAGCGCCGGCCGCGAGGTGGCGCGCGAGGCGGCGGCCGACGCGAACGGCAGGAACGCGAACTTCGGAAGGAAGAGCCGGACGCCCGACGCGACCTCCGCGACGAGCGGGTGGACGGGGTAGACCGACGAGAAGCGCGCCTGGCTCCAGTTGAAGTCGTGGACGGTGGCGCGCAGCGCCTGGTAAATCTCGCGTAAGGTGTCGCCGACCTGCGGCCTCTTGCGCAGCACGAACTGGTCGGCCACGCGGTAGAGGTTCTCGGGGTCGAGGTAGTCGATGCGGTAGGTGCCCGCGACGGCGACGTTCGCGCCGTCTGCGTCGGCGATGTCGTCGTCGAGCGCGAGCGCGAGGAAGACGTTCAGCTCGCGCGCGGCCACCGCCAGCGAGCCCAGGTACGGCCCGTCGTCGCGGGAGACGCGCGCCGGGCGGTTAAAAGCCGTGTCGATGACGACGACCAGCGTCTCCTCGCCCGCGCGCGAGGCGGCGACGGCCAGAACCTCGGCCGGGTCGCGCCCGCCCCACTGCGCCTCGCTCCCGCCGAAGAAGGCCGCGAAGCTGGCCGCCAGCTCGTCTCCGAGACTCGGGCGCGTCCCGCGCTCGACGCGCGTGACGAGGTAGCGGCGCCCCGTCAGGCGCTGCGCGCTCGAAAGGACGTGCGCGTCCTCGACCGTCTGCCGCAGGCGCTCCGCCCCGGCCAGCGCGCCGAAGACCGCCAGCGTGTGGCTCTTGCCGACGCCCCGCGCGCCGGCCAGAGCGCGCGCCGCGCCCGTCCCCGCCGGCAAATCCGCCAGCGCGTCGAGCCAGCGCGCCAGCAAGTCCGACGTGACGTCCGTGAAGCGGTATGCGGCGAGCGCATGCGCGGGGTCTTCGACGTAGTTCCCGACCTGCTCAAACGACTGCGGGTCTACCAGGTCCTTGATCTTGTCCTGTATTCGTTTCATGCGCACCCGGCGGGAAAATAACTCGTGGAAAGACTGCGGCCGGCCCCTTAACGGCTGAGGAAGGAAGGGCATCTCGAATCTAGCACGCGCCTGGGCGGCGTGGCAACGTTTAAGTTTTTGCTGTGGCGCGGCCGGCCGGGCTGCTATAATCCGGCCCGTTTCCCCTCGAACCGAGCCGTGCGGGCGACCCTTTCGCGGGCGCCGACCGACACAACCAACGGCGCGCCCCGCGGCATCAAAGATTCGCGCCTTTCCGGGTTCCCTTTCGCCGACCGTCCGGCCCACCACTCGACGGCGCTCCCCCGCGGGGGGCGGGCGCGGGGACGCCCACGCGGGGCTTATTCGACAACAAGAGTTTTTAACTCCTTCCGGCCACTGGCGTTGAAAAGTTTTTTGGAGGCACACGTGACGCACTACAGATTCATCCGCTCGCTCGCCGCGCTCGGGCTCATCTTCAGCCTCTGGGCGGGCTCGCTCACGGCCGTGGCCGCGCCCGCGCGGCGGCAGGAGGCGCAGAAGTCCGCGGCGGCGAAGCAGGATTCGGACAAGAATAAGAAGGCCGGCGACAAGGAGGGTCAGGAGGTCGCCGCCGCCACCGCCCCGCCCTCGAACTCGGGCAAGCCGCTCTCCGAGAAGGAAGACCCGCGGCTCATCGGCAAGCGCAAGATAAACGGCGGCTTCATCAACAGCATCAGCGGCGGCGTGGACAAGGAAGTCTCCCTCGGCCGCCAGCTCGCGGCGGAGGTCGACCGCCAGGCCAAGTTCGTCGACGACCCCGTCATCACCGAGTACATCAACCGCGTCGGCCAGAACGTCGTCCTCCACTCCGACGCACGCATACCCTTCACCATCAAGGTCATCGACTCCGACGAGGTCAACGCCTTCGCGCTGCCGGGCGGCTTCTTCTACGTCAACAAGGGGCTCATCCTCGCCGCCGACAACGAGGCCGAGGTCGCGGGCGTGATGGCGCACGAGATCGCGCACGTCACCGCGCGCCACGCGATGGAGAACCAGGCCAAGGGGATGCTCGCCGAGATCGGCCTGATGGCCGGCTCGATCTTCCTCGGCGGCCTGGGCGGGATGCTCATCAACCAGGGCGCGCAGTTCGGCGCGCTCCTGGGCTTCATGAAGTTCAACCGCAACGCCGAGTCCGAGGCCGACATGCTCGGCGTCCAGTACATGTGGGCCGCCGGGTACGACCCGAGCGCGATGTCCACGATGTTCGAGAAGCTCGCGGCCAAGAACAAGAAGAAGCCCGGCACCTTCTCGAAGCTCTTCGAGTCGCACCCGCAGTCGGTCGACCGCCTGGAGGCCACGCGCCAGCTCGTCGCCCGCTTCCCCGACAAGGAGGAGTACGTCGTCTCGACCTCGGAATTCCAGCGCGTGAAGAACCGCCTGCTCCGGCTCTCGAACGCGCGCGCCTCTTCGGCCGGCGACATCGCCCCCGGCGAGGACGGAGCCCCCGGCCGCCCGACCTTGAAGCGCCGCTCGCCCTCGGCGGACGAGACCGGCACGCCGACCGACGGGACGGCGACGCCCGAGAAGAAGGATGACAGGCCGCAGCTCAAGCGCCGCGACACCCCCACCACCGACCAGCAGCAGACGACCCCGCAGAACCCGCCCGAGTAAGGGCGCGAGGCGGATGGCTCGACGAAGGCCGGCGAAGGCTCTCAGGTCTCTAAGACGGACCTGGGAGCCTTCAGTTTGAGGGAAGCATTTGAATTCGGCGAAAAAAGCGATGCTGGTCGCGGCCGGGAGCCTCTGCGTGGGGCTCGCGGTGCTCGGCCTGTTCCTCCCGCTCCTGCCGACGACGCCCTTCCTGCTGCTCGCCTCCGCCTGCTACGTGCGCAGCTCCGAGCGCCTGCACGGCTGGCTGATGGGGAACCGCGTGCTCGGCGGCTACATCCTGGCTTTCAAGGAGCGGCGCGGCATCCCGCTCCGCGCCAAGTTCACGACCGTCGCGCTGCTCTGGCTGCCGCTCCTCTACTCGGTCTACAGGCTCGACCTCCTCTGGCTGGAGGCCGTGCTGCTGACGATGGGCGTCGTCTGGAGCGTGCTCATCTTCAGGATGAAGACGCTCAGGGAGGCCGAGCCGGCCGCCGCCGCCACGGCGGTCGTCCCCGCGCGGCGCGGGCCCGAGCCGTGAGGCGCACCGCCGCCACGGCTTGACAACAAAAAGTCGGTTTCGTATTCTACCCGTTCGCGTTTTAGACGCTTAAGATAGAGAGAGTTATCTATGTCAACCTACTTCCCCAGCGGGGACGGACTCGCAGAGAATCGCAAGTGGTACGTCGTTGACGCGGCGGGTCAGACGGTCGGCCGTCTGGCGACCGAGGTGGCGCGCGTGCTGACCGGCAAGAACAAGCCGCAGTACACTCCCTTCCTCGACACGGGCGACCACGTCATCGTCATCAACGCCAAGCAGGCGGTCTTCAAGGGGTCGAAGAACGACCAGAAGATGTACCACCACCACACGCTCTACCCGGGCGGCCTGCGCTCGATCTCGGTCAAGCACCAGTTCGAGCGCCACCCCGAGCGCGTCATCGAGCTCGCCGTCAAGGGGATGCTCCCCAAGACCAAGCTCGGCAAGGCGATGGGCAAAAAGCTCAAGGTCTACGGCGACGACGAGGGCCTGCGCCGTCACGCGGCGCAGCAGCCCGAGCCGCTCGCTCTGAGCCCGCGCGCCGCCGCGCAGAAGGCTTAAAAACTGTAGTTTAAGGTAAGGAAGAGGAAGCTGTGGCAGACATCCAGTATTACGGGACGGGGCGGCGCAAGACCGCGACCGCGCGCGTCTACCTCCGGCCGGGCACCGGCGAAATCCGCGTCAACCGCAAGACCTTCGAGGAGTACTTCCCCAACCAGGCGCTGCGGATGGTCATCCGCCAGCCGCTGACGCTCACCGACACCGCCAGCAAGTTCGACATCGTCGTCAACGTCGCGGGCGGCGGCCCGGCGGGGCAGGCCGGCGCGCTGCGCCACGGCATCACGCGCGCGCTGATGGTGTTCAACTCAGACCTCCGCCCCGCGCTCAAGGACGCGGGGCTGGTGACGCGTGACCCGCGCGCCAAGGAGCGCAAGAAGTACGGCCAGAAGGGCGCGCGCAAGCGCTTCCAGTTCTCGAAACGCTAAAGCAGTTTTCGGTTTCCGGTTTTAAGTTTTCAGCCAGAGACTTTGCTTCCGGCTGGAAACTTAAAACTGGCAACTGGCAACTGAAAACCATTGTCGCGCCCCGGTTGGTTGGCCCTCCTCCGAGGGTCGAGCGCGGGCGCGGCGAGTACATAAACCAATCCACTGAAGGAGGAGTAGTTTGGCAGTCACCGTTACGATGAAGGAACTTTTGGAGGCCGGCGTCCACTTCGGCCACCAGGTCAGGCGATGGAACCCGAAGATGAAGGAGTTCATCTTCGGCGAGCGCAACGGCATTAACATCATCGACCTCCAGAAGACCCAGAAGATGTTCCGCGACGCCATCACGTTCGTCACCGCGATGATGGGCGAGGAGCGCGGCCGCAACATCCTCTTCGTCGGCACCAAGCGGCAGGCGCAGGACGCCATCCGCGAGGAGGCCGAGAGGGCCGGCCAGTACTACATCAACCAGCGCTGGCTCGGCGGCCTCCTGACCAACTTCCAGACCGTGCAGAAGTCGATCAAGCGCCTGCGCGACCTCGAAGCGATGCAGACCGACGGCCGCTACGAGAAGATGACGAAGAAGGAGCGCATCAAGCTCGACCGCGAGCGCGAAATCCTCGACAAGAACCTCTCGGGCATCAAGAACATGACCCGCGTCCCCGACGCGCTCTTCATCATCGACGTGCGCAAGGAGGACATCGCGGTCAAGGAGGCGAACCGCCTCGGCATACCCATCATCGCGGTCGTCGACACCAACTGCTCGCCCGAAGGCATCGACTACGTCATCCCGGGCAACGACGACGCGCTGAGGGCCGTCCGCCTCTTCGCCTCGCGCATCGCGGACGCGGTGGTCGAGGGCCAGCAGATGAGCGGCAAGTCGGCCGAGGACGACGAGCAGGCCGAGGCGGCCGCCGCCGGCGCGGCACCCGCGCCCACCTCGCGCGCCGTGACCTCTTCCGTCGACAGCACGCGCGAGATCGAGCCCGGCGCTCAGTCCACGCAGGTCGCGGGCACGGACGTTTCGCAGGTCTCCGCTGACGTGCAGGTCTCCGCCCCCGGCAATCAGGGCTTCGGGCGCCAGGGTCAGCAGCCCGACAGCGTCGGCGACCACGCGCAGGTCGGCACGGGCGCGCCCGTCCGCGGCGCCACGGGCAGCCCCGACGCCGAAGGCACGCAGCCGCCGCAGTCGCCCGAGGCCGAGAAGGGCGCCGAGACGGTCGGCGCGGCCAAGTAAAGAGGCGCGGGCACACAAGCTTTCAACTTTTCAAACGACGGCGAGCGCAGCCCTCCGGTGCGGATGAACCCGCCGGGCTGCGCTTCTTTTTGAGTAGTCGGTGGACAGTAGTCGGAAGACGGCAGGCTCCGCTTAACGCGGGACGCCGCCCGTCCTCTGGTTGCCCGACCGCAAAGGTTTTTCCACCGTCTACCGACTACTGTCTACCGACTACTTTTTCAGGAGAGTTATCATGGCGGAAATCACAGGCGCGGCGGTCAAGGCGCTCAGGGAGAAGACGGGCGCGGGGATGATGGAGTGCAAGAAGGCGCTCACCGAGGCCGACGGCAACGAGGAGCAGGCGGTCGAAATCCTGCGCAAGCGCGGCATGGCCACCGCCGGCAAGAAGGCGGGGCGGGTCGCGGCCGAGGGCGCGGTCGGCTCCTACATCCACATGGGCGGCAAGGTCGGCGTGCTCGTCGAGGTCAACTGCGAGACCGACTTCGTCGCGCGCACCGAGGAGTTCCAGGCGCTCGTCAAGGACATCGCGATGCACATCGCGGCGGCCGAGCCGCGCTACGTGACGCGCGAGGAGGTGCCCTCGGACGTCCTCGACAAGGAGCGCGAGATCACGCGCGCGCAGATCGCCAACGACCCGAAGAACGCGAACAAGCCCGAGCAGGTCGTCGAGAAGATCGTCGAGGGCCGCATGAACAAGTTCTACGAGGAGGCGGTGCTCGTCGACCAGCCCTTCGTCAAGGACCCGGCCAAGACCATCAACGAGCTTCTGACCGAGAAGATAGCCAAGACCGGCGAGCGCATCACGGTGCGCCGCTTCTCGCGCTACAAGATGGGCGAGGGGCTCGCCAAGCGCGAAGACGACTTCGCCGGCGAAGTCGCTTCGATGAGCGGCGGGAACCAGTAGTCAGATGTCATCAGCCAACACACAGGCGGGCGCGCCGGCTTTCAAGCGGATTCTGCTCAAGGCTTCCGGCGAGGCGCTGATGGGCGCGCAGAACTACGGCGTGGACGTGCGCGTCGCGCGCTCCATCGCCGAGGAGATTCGGGCGGTGCGCGACCTCGGCGTCGACGTGGCCGTGGTCGTCGGCGGAGGCAACATCTTCCGCGGCGTCTCGGAGAGCGCGGGCGACATGGACAGGTCGAGCGCCGACTACATCGGGATGCTCGCCACCGTGATGAACGCCGTCGTCTTGCAGGACGCGCTTGAGAAGGTCGGCGTCCACACGCGCGTGCTCTCGGCCATCAACATCCCGCAGGTCGCCGAGCCCTTCATACGACGCCGCGCCATCCGCCACCTGGAGAAGGGGCGCGTCGTCATCTTCGCCGCGGGCACCGGCAACCCCTACTTCACGACCGACTCGGCGGCGGCGCTCCGCGCGCTCGAAATCAGGGCGGACGTCATTCTGAAGGCGACGAAGGTGGACGGCGTCTACACGGCCGACCCGGTCAAGGACGCCACGGCGACGCGCTACGACTGCATCACCTACCAGGAGGTGCTGGAAAAGCAGCTCAAGGTGATGGACGCCTCCGCCATCTCGCTCTGCATGGACAACGACCTCCCCATCGTCGTCTTCAACATGCGCACGTCCGGCAACATCGTGCGCGTCGTCTCGGGCGAAGCCGTCGGGACGCGCGTCTGCCTGAACATGCCGGCGACAGGTCCGAAGGCCGGCGCGGCGTCGGCGGAACGGATGGATGGAAAGTCGGTGTCGTAAAACATCAACCCCGCTTTTTCTGAGGAGACGGTGATGAGCGAAAAAGACGTGATTAAAGAGACGCGGCCGAGGATGGAGGGGGCGGTCGAGGACTTGAGGAAGAGGCTGGCGACGATCCGGACGGGGCGCGCGGCCGTGAGCCTGCTCGACAACGTGACGGTCGATTATTACGGCACGCCGACGCCCCTGAACCAGATGGCCTCGGTGCACGCGCCCGAGCCGAACATGCTGACGGTGCAGCCGTGGGACCAGACGCAGCTCGGCGTCATCGAGAAGGCGATACGTTCGTCGGACCTGGGGCTCAACCCCTCGAACGACGGCAAGATGGTGCGCGTGCCCGTCCCGCCGCTCACGGAGGAGAGGCGCCGGCAGCTCGCCAAGCAGGTGCACGAGGCGGCGGAGGAGCACCGCACGGCCATCCGCAACGTCCGCCGCGACTCAAACGACCGCCTCAAGCGGATGCTCAAGGACAAGCAGATTTCCGAGGACGCCGAGCGCGACGCCCTCGCCGAAGTCCAGAAGCTCACCGACTCATACATCGGCAAGGTGGACGAGCTGGCCAAGTCCAAGGAGCAGGAGCTGCTGACCGTCTAGGGGTGTAAAAGTTAACGGCCGGAAGTCGAAAGTTAAGAGGGGCGGGGAGTCG
>DASWNR010000317.1:0-3144 GCA_036399155.1 Pyrinomonadaceae bacterium | reverse complement strand
TGTCGCTCGAAGAAGTGCAGCGGGAGCTTTTGCAGGTGCCCGTAGAAGTCGACCGAGAGGTCGTATTCGAGGTTGCGCGCGGCGAGCGCCATCAGGCGGCGCTGCAAAAAGAGGAACGCCGCGCGCACCGCCGCGACGCCGACGAGCAGGCCGCCGTAGCCGAGCAGATTGGGGCGCGACGCGCCGGCCGTCAGGTCGTCTATGGCGTGGCGCAGAACCAACGGCCCGGCCAGCATCGCGAGGTTGGCCGCGAGGGTGCAGGCGACGCCGAGCGCGACGACGCCCTTGTACGGCGCGACGTAGCGCCAGAACATTTGGCGGGGCGTGGGCGTCCGCGGCTCTCCCGGCTTGAGTCTCAACGGTCGGCCCCCGCCGGGTCGCACGTCGGCCGCCCGAAGACGACGGCGCTACAGTCGTGCTCGGCCGTCAACAGCAGCGACCCGCCGGCGCGCACCGCCAGCTCGTCTTCGAGGCACTGGACGGCCTGCTCCCAGTGCATCGTCGAGCCCGGCTCGTTCGAGATGGAAATCTCCTCGTCGAGCCGCATGTCGAACCAGAAGACGACGGCGTGGCAGACGCCGTCGCGCGTGACGGGCACGCTGAGCCGCCTGCGCGCCGGGCGTATCAGCTCGCGCTCGAAGTCGAAGCGGAAGACCTCGAACGGCTCGGTCAGCGGCGCGTACCCGAAGGCCGCCAGCCGCACCGGCACGTAGTTGGGCGTGCGGTACTGCTGCATGAGCCCCACGTCGAACCCGGCGCAGCGGCTCACGTGGTTGAGGCCGCGCAGGCGGCTGCTCTCGACCACCATCGCGTGGACGCTCGCGGCGCGCGGGATGACGCGCGCGTCCTCGGTCAAAAGGTGCGCCCTCGCGTGCGTGATGGAGGGGACGATGCCCTCGCCGAGCAGGCCGCAGTCCACGGTCTCTGTGACGAGCAGGTTGGCCCGCGCGGGCAGGCCGTCGCCGACCGAAAGCTCGGTGGACTTCCGGCTCATGATGCGAATCTTACCCGCGAAGCCGTTGCGCGCCACCACCTCGCGGGCCAGCTCCGCCAGCGGCGAGACCATCTCGCAGGAGACGGTCTCGCGCGCCCCGGCGCGCGCCGCCATCATCGCCAGCAGGCCGGTGCCCGAGCCGATGTCGAGCACCAGAGAGTCGGGCGTGACGACCTTCGCCAGCGCCCTCTCGAAGGCCGCGTTGCGCTGCTCGTCGTTCAGCATCTCGAAGTGCCAGCGCGGGATGATGGCGCACATGGCGCGGCTGCGGCCGACACGCGCCTGCCGGTTGTCGGGGTCGAAGTAGAGCGCCGACTCGAAGCAGTCCACCGCCGAGGCGAACTGCTTGTTGTCGAGGTGCGCCTCGCCCAGTGAGTTCAGCCGCGCCACCAGGTCGCCGAGCCGCTCGGACTCCGGGACGCCCGCGCCCGAAGCGAGGGCGTTGACGCCCGCCGCCTGCAAGAGGCTGTTCAGGTGGTCGCCCCGCAGGGTGCTCTCCTCCTCGACCATTGCTTGGTTTCCTCCTATCGTGTCGGGCGGCGTCCGGGGAGACGGCAGCCGCCTGTAAAGTCCGTCGGGGCGTCAGGCTCTCAAAAAAATTCAGTCCTCGCGGCGGGGCTGCGCGAGGATGTGCTTCCACGCGAAGCGCACCTCGTCGCCCGGCGCGGCGTCGAGCACGGCGGTCACGCGCCCGCCCCTGTAGACGAGCGGCGCGCCCTGCCGGCGCAGGACGCGCTCCGAGTATTTGGAGCGGTGCGAGGGGCAGACCAGCGCCCCCGCGCCCGCGTCCCAGCCGCCGAGGTGGAGCGGGCCGCCCCTGTGCGCGCAGCGGTCTTTGAACAGGACGCGCTCGCCCCCGGGCAGCCGCAGCAGGAAGTATGCGTCGCCGCCGGCCACCACGAAGTTGAACTTGTCGGGGTCGAAAGTTACGACAATCATGCCTCGCCGCCCTTCAGCTCGTAGGTGTGATAGAGGCACGTCGGCGAGGCGCTCGCCAGCCCGTGCAGCCGCCCGCGCGGGACGCGTAGTCCCTCGCCTTCGCGGAGGTGGATCGACTGCCCGTGGCCCGCCACCACGTCGAGCGCGCCCGACTCCACGCGGCAGAGCAGGTCGGCGTCGCACACGGTCGTGACGACCGGGTCGCCCTCGCGCGCGGCCGCGGCGGTCTTCGTGGCCTCCGTCTCGTCGCCGAGCCCGGCGTTATGTAGACGCGCCGCGTCGTCCCTACTCCTTTCGAGGTCGCCGGCCCACGCGACCTGCGCCATAAAGTCCTCGTCCGCCAGCGCGGTTATCAACTGCAACTCCTCCATCCCGCGGACGATCTCGGGGATGACCGAGTCGCCGTACTTGGCTATCGCCGGGGCGACCACGTTCTCGGCGGCCATGCGGCCGTGGTGCGCGTCTATGTGGTAGTGCTCGTCGAAGTAGTAGGTGTCGACCTTGCCGCCGTAGACGGCGCGCAGCATCTCGGAGAACTTGCGGCAGGTGTGCGCGAACAGCGACTCGCCGACGGCGACGGCCCCGATGGCGCGGAAGAACTTGCCGTGGTCGCGGCAGACGTAGTGGTAGTAGTTGTTGAGCGCGAGCGAGCCCGTCAGGTAGAAGTGCCAGTAGGCGTGCGCGTCCGCCGAGAGCCCGAGGCTCGTCAAAGTGTTCTCGAAGAGCGTGCTGTGCTTGGCCGGGTGGACGCCGTAGCCGTAGTCGTCGATGGTGATTTTGAACAGCTCGGACTGGACGGGGCCGAACTTGCCGAGCAGGTTGCGCCCCGACGACGAGGACTCCGTGAGGAAGTCGCCCGCGACCTGAATCATCAGCGCGGCGGCGGCCTGCTCCGGCTCCGGCGAGGAGAGGATGAGCTGTAGGCTCTCAAGCTCCGAGCGTTCGTGGCTCTCGACGGCCGACTGTAGGTAGGACTGCACGGCGGCGGCCGACCACTTGCCGGAGATGTCGATCTCGTCGTCGAGGAAGCCGAAGAGGTGCGCTTCGAGCGTCGGCCGGATTATCTCGCCGAGCAGCTTGTTCTCGTTCGAGTAGAAGGCCTGGAAGTCGGCCCTCCTCGCGGCGAAGTCCTTCTCCGGGAGGAAGACGAGGTCGGTCTCGTAGACGTTAAAGAGCATGCGCTGCGCGGCCAGCGCGCTCGCGCCGAGCGC
>DASWNR010000316.1:0-2477 GCA_036399155.1 Pyrinomonadaceae bacterium | reverse complement strand
CCGGTCTTCACGGGTCAGGCGTCGCCGTTCGAGGGGCGGCCGCGGAACGTCGCGGGCGACATTGACGCGGGCGGGCGGCTCCGCCTCGGGGGCGAGCTGGGCCCCGGCGAGTACGTCATGCAACTCGTCGTCACCGACCTGCTCGCGAAGGAGAAGTACCGCGTCGCCACGCAGTGGATAGATTTCGAGATAGTCGAGTGAGCGGGGGAGGCCACCCTACTTCCTGACGACCTCGGGGCTCTCGACGCCGAGCCGGCGAGTTCCTCTCTAACACCGTCGGCCGTTAAGGGTTTGGAATTTGAACTTTGAAATTCCATCGCCCGCAGCGCCCTCGCGGCGTCCTCGCTTGCAAAAAGGGCTGAGTTAAAGTAGAAGGCAGTCATCGGAAGTTAAAGGTTACTGTTTGACAACAGGCGGGGGAGGAACGTTTCGACGCCCCCGCCTGTTACCCGTTTTACCCCTCCCACGGCTGCGGCGAAGGGCTTCGGACGCGGCGTAACGGCAGGCCCACCATCGGGGCCGAGAGAAAAACTCTGATGAAGAAAGAACTCGGCACCTTCCTGCTGCTCGTGCTGCTGTGTGTCGTCGTGGCGGCGCTCAACCCGCGCTTCCTCGCGCCGGCCAACCTTCAGAACATGGCGCGGCTCATCGGCGCCTACGGCATCTTCAGCATCGGGCTCGGCATGGTCATCATCACCGGGGGCATCGACCTCTCGGTCGGCTCGGTCTTCGCGCTCCTCGGCGTGCTGCTCTCGATGATGCTCGTCGAGTGGGGCTGGCCCTCGGCGCTGGCGGTGCTCGCCACCGTCGGCATCGCGACTGGTCTGGGCGCGCTCCACGGGCTGCTGATTACGAAGGTGAGGGTGCAGCCCTTCATCGTCACGCTGTGCGGGCTGCTCTTTTACCGCGGGATCGCGCGCTTCATCTCAAGCGACGAGACGAAGGGCTTCGGCTCGGCCCAGGGGTTCGAGACGCTGCGCAACCTCGCGACGGGGAGCGTCCTCGGGGTGCCGACGCCGTTCGTGCTGCTCATGCTGGTGAGCGTCGTCATGTGGGTCGTGCTCCACCGCTCGGTCTACGGCCGCTACCTGTTCGCCGTCGGCCGCAACGAGACGGCGGCGAGGTATTCGGGCATCAACTCGCAGAAGATAGTGGCGAGCGCCTACGTCATCCTCGGCGCGCTGGTCGGGCTCTCCGGGGTAGTCTTCGCCTTCTACACGAACTCCATCTCGCCCTCCTCGCACGGGAACTTCTTCGAGCTTTACGGCATCGCGGCGGCGGTTCTGGGCGGCTGTTCCCTGCGCGGCGGCGAGGGCTCCATCGTCGGCATCCTCATCGGCACGGCGCTCTTGCAGGTCTTGCAGAACCTCGTCAACCTGCTCGGCATACCCTCGTCCTTGAACTTCGCGGTGATGGGCGCGGTGATTCTCATCGGCGTCATCGCCGACCAGATGCTCCAGCGGCGCTCGGCGCGCGTGAAGGTGGCTTGAGGCCGCGGCTCCAAGATATGACGGGCGAGTTTCTGACAGAGGTTTCGGCGGACGACCCGCGCACGCTGCTCGGGGCCGTCCGGCGTCTGCACGAGCGGATACGCGCGGCGGTTGTAGAAGCCTGCGAGCGCTCGCCCGTGGAGTCGTTAGCCTCCGTCGTGCGCGAGGAGGAGGGCGACACCATCTACGCGGTTGACCGCGTGAGCGAAGAACTCATCATCGAGTTCTTCGAGCGCGAGGTGGCGCGCGCCGCGCCCGTCGTCCTCGTCGCCGAAGGGCTCGAATCCGGCGTCGTCGTGCTGCCGCGCGGGACGCCCGAAGCCGACGCGGTCTTCCGCGTCATCGTCGACCCGATAGACGGCACGCGCGGCCTGATGTACCAGAAGCGCAGCGGCTGGGTTCTGACGGGCGTCGCCCGCAACCGCGGCGCGGAGACTTCGCTCGCCGACATCGAGCTGGCCGTCCAGACCGAGATACCGCTCGTCAAACAACACCTCTCCGACGTCGCCTGGGCCGCCAGGGGCGGGGGCGCGCACGCCGAACGCTTCAACCGCCTGACGGGCGTGGGCGCGCCTTTCAAGCTTCGCCCGTCGCAGTCGCCTTCAATCGCGCACGGCTACGCGCAGGTCGCGCGCTTCTTCCCCGGCGCGCGCGAGGAGCTGGCGGCGATAGACGAGGAGGTTGTGGCGGGCGCGCTCGGCCCCGTGCGGCCGGGCAAGGCGCACTGTTTTGAAGACCAGTACACGTCCTCGGGCGGTCAGCTTTACGAATTGATGGCGGGCCACGACCGCTTCACAGCAGACCTGCGCCCGCTGATGGAAGAGTCACTCGCGGCGCGTGGCCTCGCGCTCGGCATCTGCTGCCACCCTTACGACCTCTGCACGGAACTCGTCGCGCGCGAGGCCGGCGTGATAGTGACGGGCGCGGACGGTCTACCCTTGCGCGCGCCGCTCTCGGTCGAGCCGGACGTGGCGTGGATCGGCTACG
>DASWNR010000315.1:0-3046 GCA_036399155.1 Pyrinomonadaceae bacterium | reverse complement strand
GGCCCCAGCAGCAGCAGCCCGGCGGCCGGCCCGGCGAGGGCGAGCCGCGCCCGCGCGCCACGCCTACTCCGCCGCCGGGGCAGGGCACGACGCCGCCCGCAAACCCGCCGGCGGGCGGAGAAGACCTTACGGCCTCGAACTGACTTCGGAGAAAAGTATGAAGAGACTTCTGACACTCGCAATCTTATTCGTGGCGGCTTGCGCGGCGGCCGCGCCGGCGCAGACACGCGGGAGCGCCGCCGCCGGCGCGGCCGCGACGCAGGACACGCTCATCCGCAACGCGACCGTGCTCACCGCCTCGCGCGGCACGCTCGAAGCGACGGACATCCTCATCCGCGGAGGCAAGATCGCCTCGGTCGGCAAGAACCTGCGCGCGCCCGACGGCGCGCGCACCATCGACGCGACGGGCAAGTTCGTCAGCCCCGGCATCATCGACGCGCACTCGCACGCGATGATGGACGGCTCGGTCAACGAGTGCACGCGCTCCGTCACCTCGATGGTCACGACGCGCGACATCCTGAACCCGACGGCCGTCAACATCTACCGGCACCTCACGGGCGGGACGACGGCCGGCCTCCTGCTCCACGGCTCGTGCAACGCCATCGGCGGACTCTCAACGACGGTCAAGTTCAAGTGGGGGCACCCGGCCGCGGACTTCCCCGTCCCCGGCGCGCCGCCCGGCATCAAGTTCGCGCTCGGCGAGAACCCGAAGCGGACGAACTTCAACATCCCCGGCCTCGCGCCGCGCTACCCGGCGACGCGCATGGGCGTCGAGGAGGTCATCCGGCAGGCGTTCACCGCCGCGCGCGACTACAAGCGCGACTGGGAGGAGTACCGCGCGGCCACCGGGCGCGGCGAGCGTAACCTCATCCCGCCCCGGCGCGACCTTGAGCTTGAGCCGCTCGTCGAGATTCTCGAAGGCAAGCGTCTCGTCCACGCGCACAGCTACCGCGCCGACGAGATTCTGATGCTCATCAACCTCGCCGACGAGTTCGGCTTTAAGATAAAGACCTTCCAGCACGTCCTCGAAGGCTACAAGGTGGCCGCCGAGATAGCGCGCCACGGCGCTGGCGCCTCGACCTTCACCGACTTCTGGGGCTACAAGATGGAGGCCTACGACGCCATCGCCTACAACGCCGCCATCATGGTTCGTCACGGCGTCGTCACCTCGGTCAACTCCGACTCGGACGAGCGCGCGCGCCGCCTCAACATCGAGGCCGCGAAGACCGTGCGCTACGGCGGGCTGACCGAGGAGGAGGCGCTCCGTCTCATCACGCTCAACCCCGCCGTCCAGCTCGGCATCGACAAGCGCACCGGCTCGATAGACGTGGGCAAGGACGCCGACATCGCCGTCTGGAGCGCGCACCCCTTCTCGGTCTACGCGCGCGTCGAGCAGACCTTCATCGACGGCGAGCTGCTCTTCGACCGCGCCGCCGACATCGCGCGCCGCCCCGCCCTCGAAGCCGAGCGCAAGGCGCTCGAAGCCGCCGAGGCCAACCGCGCGCCCGCGCAGGGCGGCACGCCGCCGCGCCCGCCGGCCGCAGTCCGACGCGCCTACACGCACGACGACGACGTTCAGGACAAGGAGGAGGATCACCAGCGATGAAGACGACAAGACTCTCTTCAAGTCTCGCGGCAAGTCTCTCGGCATTGGCCGGCGTCGCGATAGCGTTCGCGCTCCTCCTGCTCCCGCTCGCGCGCGCGGCGTCGGCGCAGGACACGGACCGCACCGACGCCTCGATGACGAACACGCCGCCGCCGACCTACGTCATACGGAACGCGCGCGTCGTCACCGTCTCGGGCGCTGACATCGAGGGCGGCACCGTCGTCATCTCGGGCGGGCGCATCGCGGCCGTCGGCGCGGGCGTCACCGCCCCGGCCGGCGCGCAGGAGATAGACGGCCGCGGGCTCTACGTCTACCCGGGCATGATCGACCTCGGCACCAACATGGGGCTGGCCGAAATCTCGTCCGGCGCGCCCGGCACGATGGACATGCAGGAGCTGGGCGACATGAACCCGAACGCGGCGGCGGTCTGGGCCATCAACCCGCACAGCTCGCACATCGCCGTCACGCGCGTCGAGGGCGTGACCTCCGTGCTCTCGATGCCTTCGGGCGGCGTCATCTCGGGTCAGGCGGCCTTCATCAACCTCGCGGGTTCGAGCCCGCGCGAGATGGCCGTCGCGCCGACGGCCGCGCTCGTCATAGACTTCCCGCGCGTCGGCGGCGGCGGCGGCGGCTTCGCCGCGCTCCTCGCCGCGCAGCAGGGCATCACGCAGGACGCCCTCTCGCAGCGCGACCGTCGCGTCGAGGCGCTGCGCGTGGCCTTCCGCGACGCGGCGGCCTACGGGCGCGCGCAGGACGCCTACGCCAAAGACCCGAAGTCGGTGCCGCGCCCCGCCTCGGACATCAGGCTCGCCCCCCTCGTCGCGTACGCGCGCGGCGAGCGACCCGTCATCTTCCGCGCCGAGCGCGAACGAGACATCCGCGCCGCCGTCCGCTTCGCCGAAGAGATGAAGCTCAAGCCCGTCATCATCGGCGGCAGCGAGGCTTGGAAGGCCGCGCAGTTTCTGAAGGAGCGAAACGTCCCCGTCATCATCGACGGCGTGCTCAACATGCCGCTCAGGGAGGACGACCCGTACGACTCGCTCTTCGAGAACGCGTCGAGGCTCCAGGCGGCCGGCGTGCGCTTCTGCATCTCGACGGGCGACGCGGGCGCGCACGTCCGCGACCTGCCGTTCCACGCCGGGATGGCCGCCGCCTACGGCCTGCCGAAGGCCGAGGCGCTCAAGGCCGTCACGCTCTACCCGGCGCAGATCATCGGCGTCGCCGACCGGCTCGGCTCCATCGAGCAGGGCAAGCTCGCCAACCTCGTCGTCACCGACGGCGACATCCTCGAAGCTCGCACGCGCGTCCGACACCTCTTCATAGCCGGCCGCCAACTCCCCCTCGTCAGCCGTCACACAATGCTCTACGACCAGTTCAAAGACAGGAAGTAGGGGCAAACAGTAGCCAGTAGAAAACCCAAAGGCGGCGCGTCCCGGCTAA
>DASWNR010000314.1:0-21414 GCA_036399155.1 Pyrinomonadaceae bacterium | reverse complement strand
TGAGGCGCTGGATGACGACGCGGCCGCCCTGCGCGCAGCGGTCGGTGCCGCGCGTGATGGTCTCGCGGAAGACCGCGCGGCGGGCGTTGAGGCTGAGGAGCCTCCAGCGCCCGCC
The DNA here is from genome assembly GCA_036399155.1 of Pyrinomonadaceae bacterium. Lineage (GTDB taxonomy): Bacteria > Acidobacteriota > Blastocatellia > Pyrinomonadales > Pyrinomonadaceae > QHXN01. Next base: position 21,299 of record DASWNR010000314.1, on the reverse strand, counting down.
GCATTCGAGCGAGGGGTAATCGACCGCGAACGCGCGCCCCTTCGCAGTCAGCCTCATCGTCCAGGTGTTGTCGGTGTCGGTCTGGTAGCCCGTCCCCGCCCACCCGCCGCGCAGCCAGCCGCCGCCGCGCGTCTGGCCGCAGACGACCGACGCCGACAAAAGCAGCAGGCAGGCCGCCAACGCGAATCTGATCATAAGCGTCTCCTTTGCACCTATATTGCCCACGCCGCGCCGCGCCCGCAAGGCGTCGCGCGCGGCTCGGGGCGCGCGACGCGCGTCCAAAAATCACGGCGTTTGTACATAAAACATCCGTCTTTCTTTATGCGTATATCTTCCGCTATAGTAGCGCGCGCCCGCGGCCCCTCTGTGGGGTCATCTCTTACTCAGAACCCTTCGGAGTCAAACAACGTGCACAGACTGCTCACCTCGTTCGCCCTACTGCTCTGCCTCTGCGCCCCGCTCGCGGCGCAGGCCGAGTCGCCGCTCATCCTCCGCAGCCCCACGGTCAGCCGCGACTCTGTAGCCTTCGTCTTCGCCGGCGACATCTGGCTCGTCGGGCGCGAGGGCGGCGACGCGCGACGGCTGACGACCGGCGCCGGCACAGAGGCGACGCCTTACTTCTCGCCCGACGGCAAGCTCATCGCCTTCTCGGGCGAGTACGAGGGCAACGCCGACGTCTACGTGGTCGAGGCTTCGGGCGGCGTGCCGCGCCGGCTCACGTACCACCCGGGCGCCGACCTCGCGCAGGGCTGGACGCCGGACGGCTCGGCCGTGCTCTTCCGCTCTACGCGCGACACCGCGAACTTCACGCCGCGCCTCTTCACGATGCCGCTCGCGGGCGGGCACCCGGCCGAGATACCTCTGCCGCAGGCGGCCGAGGCCAGCTACTCGCCCGACGGCCGCCGGCTCGCCTACGTCCCGCTGCTGCGCGCCTTCCAGCAGTGGAAGAAGTACCGCGGGGGGCGGACGACGCCCGTCTGGGTGGCCGACCTCTCCGACTCTTCCGTCGAGAAACTCCCGCGCGAGAACTCGAACGACTTTAACCCGATGTGGGTCGGCGAACGCATCTACTTCCTCTCCGACCGCGGCGGCGCGGTCACCATCTACTCCTACGACACGCGCACGCGGCGCGTCGAGCAGGCGGTGAAGAACACCGGGATGGACATCAAGTCGGCGGCGGCGGGCGATGGCCGCATCGTCTACGAGCAGTTCGGCTCGCTCCACACGCTCGACCTCGGGTCGGGGCGGACGAGTCCGCTGCCCGTGCGCGTCGAGGGCGACCTGCCGTCGGTGCGCCCGCGCTTCGCGCGCGTCGGCGGCGCGCTGCGCAACGCCTCGCTCTCGCCCTCGGGCGCGCGCGCTCTCTTCGAGGCGCGCGGCGAGGTCATCACCGTGCCGGCCGAGAAGGGCGATGCGCGCAACCTGACCAACACGCCCGGCGTCGCCGAGCGCGACCCCGCATGGTCGCCCGACGGCAAGTGGGTCGCGTACTTCTCCGACGAGTCGGGCGAGTACGCCCTGCACCTGCGCCCGCAGTCGGGCATGGGCGAGGTGAAGAAAATCTCTCTCGGCAACCCGCCGTCATACTTCTACTCGCCGGTCTGGTCGCCCGACTCGAAGAAGGTCACGTACACGGACAAGCGCCTGAACCTGTGGTACGTGGACGTGTCGAAGGCGGGCGCCGCCCCTGTGCGCGTCGACGCCAACACGTACGACAACCCGTTCCGCGTCATCGACCCTTCGTGGTCGCCCGACTCGCGCTTCATCGCGTACACGAAGCAGTTGAAGAACCGCCTCGGCACGGTCTTCATCTACTCGCTCGAAGAGAACAGGACGCGGCAGGTGACGGACAACATGAGCGACGCGCGGTTCGCGCGCTTCGACCGCGAGGGCAAGCACCTCTACTTCACCGCCTCGACCAACGCCGGCCCGTCCTCGGGCTGGCTCGACATGTCGAGCTTCGACCGCCCCGTGACGCGCTCGGCCTACGTCGTCGTGCTGCGCAAAGACCTGCCCTCGCCGCTCGCGCCCGAGTCGGACGAGGAGAAGGTGACCGAGGAGCAGAAGACCAACAACCCCGACGACAAGGGCGAGCCCCGGCCCGGCCCGCCCCAGCCGACGCCCGCGCCGCTCGCGACCGCCGATGACGAGGCCGACGTTGACGCCGCCGGCTACCTGACGACTCCCGAGGCGGAGGCCGGCGCGGCGACCGCTCAACAGCCGCCGCCGGGCGGCGCCGGCCCGCAGGGTCGCGGCCCGGCCGGGGCCGCGAAGCCGCCAGAGCCCGTCCGCATAGACTTCGACGGCATCGACCAGCGCGTGCTGGCGCTGCCCATCCCCGCGCGCGACTACTCGGGCCTCTACGCAGGCAAGGCCGGCACCTTCTTCCTGCTCGAAGACGTGTCCGGCCCCGAGGTGACGGGGCGCGTCCTTTACCGCTTCGACATGGCGAAGCGCCGCCCCGAGAAGGTGACCGAGGGCGTCAACTCCTTCGACCTCTCGGCCAACGGCGAGAAGATGCTGCTCGGGCTCGGCGGCGGCCCCGGCCCCGGCGGGCCCGGCGGCGGGGGCGGCGGCCGCTGGCTCATCGTCTCTGCGACGCAGCCCTTGAGGCCCGGCGAGGGGATGATTAACACCGCCGCGCTCGAAGTCCGCGTCGAACCGCGCGCGGAGTGGCGGCAGATGTACAAGGAGGCGTGGCGCATCCAGCGCGACTTCTTCTACGACCCGAACTACCACGGGCTCGACATCGCGGCGACCGAGAAGCGCTACGAGCCCTACCTCGAACGGCTCGGCAGCCGCGCCGACCTCAACTACCTCTTTCAGGAGTCGCTCGGCAACCTCGTCGTCGGCCACCACAACGCCGCCGGCGGCGACACGCCGCAGACGCAGACCGTGCAGGGCGGGCTGCTCGGCGCAGACTACCGGATCGAGCAGGGTCGCTACCGCTTCGCGAAGGTCTACAACGGCGAGAACTGGAACCCCTCGGCGCGCGCGCCCCTGACGCAGCCCGGCGTCAACGTCAGGGAGGGCGAGTACCTGCTCGCCGTGGGCGGCCGCGAGCTTCGCTCGACGGACAACATCTACAGCTTCTTCGAGGGGACGGCCAGCAGGCAGACCGTCATCAAGGTCGGCCCGAACGCCGACGGCTCCGGCGCGCGCGAGGTGACGGTCGTCCCCGTCGGGAGCGAGACGGGACTGCGCAGCCTCGCGTGGGTCGAGGGCAACCGCCGCAAGGTCTCGGAGCTGAGCGGCGGGCGCGTGGCCTACGTCTACCTGCCGAACACTTCGGGGCAGGGCTACACCAACTTCAACCGCTACTTCTTCGCGCAGATAGACAAGGAGGCGGCCGTCATCGACGAGCGCTTCAACGGCGGGGGCACCGCCGCCGACTACTTCATCGACTACATGCGCCGCCCGCTTATGAACTACTGGGCGACGCGCGAGGGCGCGGACTTCAGCACGCCGGTCGGGGCCATCTTCGGCCCGAAGGTGATGATAGTTGACGAGTACGCAGGCTCGGGCGGAGACGCCTTGCCGTGGTACTTCAAGCGCGAGAAGGTCGGCCCGGTCGTCGGCAAGCGGACGTGGGGCGGACTCGTCGGCATCTACGACTACCCCGTGCTCATCGACGGCGGGCAGGTCAGCGCGCCGCGCGTCGCCTTCTACAGCCCGGAGGGCGGTTGGGAGGTCGAGAACGTCGGCGTTACGCCCGACATCGAGGTCGAGCTCGACCCGAAGGCATGGCGGCAGGGTCACGACGCGCAGCTTGAGAAGGCCGTCGAGGTCGTCATGCAGGCGCTCGCCAAAAACCCGCGCCCCGTCCACCGCAAGCCCGCCTACCCGAACTACTACAAGGGCGCGGGCAGGTAGACGAAGGCCGGAGCGAAAAGTTGTTCCGAACGGGGGCGGGAAGTGCTAAACTTCCTGCCCCCTCTTTTTCTCCCCGAAGGTACGCGCCGGAATGGGAATTCGTATGCTTTAGTACTGTATCTAGGACACCCGACGGCCCCAGCCTCTTGCCCGCAGCCTCATGGGTTCGAACGCGCGTACGTCCGCGACTTCCCCCGCGCGGCCGCACGCGACAGTCCTGGGGGAAGTCATGAGCGTTCTAAACGCCCGACCCGCGCAGGGTCGAGGGGGCACCATCAGGCGCGACGAAGCGCCCACCGTCAAATCACTCCTCGCGTCGCTGCGGTCGCACGACGCATACACCTACAGACACTCGCTGCGCACCGTGCGCTTGAGCCTGCTGCTCGGGCGCGCCTGCGGCGTCGACACGGCCGTGCGGCTGCGCGTCCTCTGTCTGGGCGCGGTCGTCCACGACCTGGGTAAAATTTTCATACCCGGCGAGGTGCTGCACAAGGCCGGGGCGCTGACCGGGGAGGAGTGGGAGGCCGTCAAGCGGCACCCGCTCGACGGCGCGCGCATGATGCGCGGCGCCGCCGCCTCGGGGGGCGTGCGCCGCGTCGTGGCCGAGCACCACGAGCGCTGGGACGGGGGCGGCTACCCGGCCGGGCTGCGCGGCGAGGAGATAGACTTTAACGCGCGGGTGGTCGCGGTGGCGGACGCCTTCGACGCGATGACGAGCGAGCGCCCGTACCGCCCGGCTGCCGACTACGCGGCCGCCGCCGCCGAGCTCGAGCGCTGCGCCGGCACGCAGTTCGACCCGGAGGTCGTCCTCACCTTCCTGCGCGCCCCGCGCGCGCGGCTCGAAGGCATCATCAGAGGGGAGCGGCGCGCGTGACCGGCGCCGCGGGCCGCGCCCGAGTTCAGCGCGCGGAGGCCGTCTGCCGCGCGTGGCGCGCGTTCTGCTCGTCGAGCCAGCGCTTGAGCGGGGCGAAGTAGTCGATGATGGCGGTGGCGTCCATCCGGTCTTCGCCCGTCAGCGCCTTCAGCGCCTCGGGCCACGGCCGGCTCTGCCCCATGGCGAGCATCTGCTTGAGCCTCGCGCCCGCCGCCTTGTTGCCGTAGACCGAGCAGCGGTTGAGCGGCCCCGTAAAGCCCGCCTCGCGGCAGAGCGCGCGGTGGAACTGGAACTGCAAAATCGCGGCGAGGAAGTAGCGCGCGTAGGGCGTGTTGGCCGGGACGTGGTACTTCGCGCCCGCGTCGAAGTCCGACTCGGAGCGCGGCGCGGGCGGCGCGATGCCCTGATACTTCGTCCTAAGCTCCCACCACGCGCGGTTGTAGTCCGCCGGCTTCACCTCGCCCGAGAAGACCTTCCAACGCCACTGGTCAACCAGATAGCCGAACGGCAGGAAGGCGACCTTGTCGAGCGCGAGCCGCAGCAGCAGCCCCGTGTCGGCGCTCTCGTCCGGCACGCGCTCGATGAGCCCGATGCGCTTCAGATACTCGGGCGTGACCGAGAGCGCGACGGCGTCGCCCACCGCCTCGTGAAAGCCGTCGTTGGCGCTGCTCTGGTAGAGCGCGGACTGCGGCGCGTAGGCCATCTGGTAGTAGTTGTGCCCCAGCTCGTGGTGGACGGTCTGGAAGTCCTCCGCGTCGATCTTGATGCACATCTTGAGCCGCACGTCGCGCTGCGAGTCGATGTCCCACGCGCTCGCGTGGCAGACGACCTCCCTGTCCTGCGGCTTCACGAAGAGCGAGCGCTCCCAGAAAGTCTGCGGCAAAGGGTCGAGCCCGAGCGAGGTGAAGAAGCCCTCGCCGTAGCGCACCATCTGCTGCGGCGTCGTCTTGCGCTCGACGAGTATCTTCGTCAAATCGTAGCCGGCGTCGCTCCTCTCCGGCTTGAGTATCGGGTAGACGTTGCCCCACGTCTGGCTCCACATGTTCCCCAGAAGGTGCGCCGGGATGGGCTGGTCTTCGCGGACGAGATTTTTGCCGTACTTCTCCGCGAGCTTCCAGCGCGTGTAGGTGTAGAGCGAGTCGTAGAGCGGCTTGACCTGGAGCCAGAGCCGCTCCATCTCGGCGGCGAACTCTTCCGGGCTCATGTCGTAGTTCGAGCGCCAGAGCGCGCCCGTGTCGGCGAAGCCCATCTCGCGCGCGCCCTTGTTCGACAGCTCGACGAAGCGCGCGTACTTCGCCTTGAACGGCGGCGAGATGGAGTGCCACCCGAGCCACGCGCGCTTCAGCGCCTCGGGGTCGCGGCTCTCGGCCATGATCAGCTCAAGCTCGCTCAGGGTCAGGCACTTCCCCTTCTCGCCGTCGGGGCAGTACTTGCCCTTGCCGTAGTCGCTCGACAGCGAGGCGTTGATCTTCGTCAGCTCCTCGCGCTCGGCCGGGTTCGACGGCGCGGGCGCGACGAGCGCCAGCTTGAGCAGCATCAACTTCCGCCGCGTGTCGTATGGGAGTTGCAGCCTGTCGAAGCGCGTCGCCGTCACGGCCAGCTCGGTGACGGCGGCGGTCAGCTCCTCGTTGGCCGCGGCGGCGAGCAGCTCGGTGTCCTCCGTGATGAAGTTCGCCTGCACCCAGCCCGCGCGCGCCGCGCGCAGGCTCAGCTCGGCGAGACGCTGCTCGGCGTGTTTGACGAACTCGTTCGCCTCGGCGACGGTCGCCCTCCCGCCGGCGGCGGCGGCGCCGCCCGAGAGTCGCCCCCGCCCCGTCTGCGCGGGCACCTCTCGGGGGGCCGCGCCCAGCGACAACAACAAAGAGAGCGCCACGGCCGCGCCGCCCGCGCGACGCCGACGCACGTTAGACAGTCCCATAGACAACCTCCGGTCGGAGCCGTTTCGGCTTAAGAGCCGGCTGAAATTTTAAGGGGAGCCGCCGCCATTGTAGCGCCGAACCCGCCCCCGTCATAACGCCCCGCGCCCGAGCGTCGCGTCAGGCCCTTCGGCCCTCGCCTTCGGGAACGCGAGCGACGCGACGACCGACGCGGCGATGACCGAGGCGATGATGCCGAGCGACAGGCCGATGGGGAACTTGCCCCCGAACAGCCCGTTGAGCCAGACCATCTTCAGCCCGACGAAGACGAGCACCGCCGCCAGCCCGTACTTCAGCAGGTGGAACTTGTCTATCGCGCCGGCCAGCATGAAGTAGAGCGCGCGCAGGCCGAGGATGGCGAAGATGTTCGACGTGAAGACGATGAGCGGCTCGGCCGTCAGCGCGAAGATGGCCGGCACCGAGTCGACCGCGAAGATGATGTCGGTCGCTTCGAGGAAGAGCAGCGCCGCGAAGAGCGGCGTCGCGTGGAGCGCGCCGTTCAGCCGGACGAAGAACCGCTGCCCGTGCAGCGTCGGCGTCGTCGGCACGAGACGGCGGAAGAGGCGTATGAGCAGATTCTTATCCGGCTCGACCCCCTTCTCTTCCGTGAACATCATCTTGAGGCCGGTCAGGATGAGGAACGCGCCGAAGAGGACGACGACCCAGTGATACTGCATCAGCGCGCTCCCCAGCGCGATGAAGACCGCGCGGAAGACGAGCGCGCCGATGATGCCGTAGAAGAGGACGCGGTGCTGGTACTTCGCGGGGATGGCGAAGTAGGAGAAGACGAGCACGAAGACGAAGATGTTATCGACCGAGAGCGCCTTCTCGACGACGTAGCCGGTGAGGAATTCGAGCGCGACGCGCCACGCCGCCGCCGCGGGCTCGAAGCCGGGGACGGCCATCAGCCGCGGGTCGAGCGGGAACTTCCAGAGCGCGTACTGGTAGAGCAGGAAGTTGAACACGAGCGCGAGCGTCACCCAGACGACGCTCCACGCGGCGGCCTCGCGGAACGAGACGGCGTGCGCCTTGCGGTGGAACACCCCGAGGTCGAGCGCCAGCAGCAGCAGCACGAAACCCGTGAAGCCGAGGTAGAACCACCAGTAATCCGAAAAGGGAAACAGTTCGACCATCATCCAATCCTTTCGCGCCGCAGCGCATGGCTCGCGCGCAAAAGGAAAGACCTCCCGCGCGCCGACTAGGGCCGCGAAAGGTCTTGGTCAACGAGGTCAACTCTTCCCGGTGAGCCGGGCGCCCCACGTCGGGCGCCGTATTGACGACTTCACCAGACCCGCGAGCGGCGCGGGCGACCTACTCCCCTTTCAGACATCGACATGCTACGAAGACGGCGCGGCGGCTGTCAACGGGCGCCTTGTTACATTTCGGTCACGCGCCGTTTGAACCGCGACCGCGAAGAAGTAGGGACTCAAGCCGGGGGCGCGGGCTTTACCTTAGCGGGAGTCTCTGAGGATGACCACGTCGCTGGTCGTCGTGCCGTTGGCGAGGAGGAGGCGGCCTTCGCGCGAGAGGTCGAAGGAGTAGAAGATTTCGCGCGCGTAGTTCGTGATCTGCCGCGGCTCGCCGGCTTCGAGCGGCTGCTGCCGCAGGTTGGCCACGCCGTCGCGCAGGTCTGTGTAGACGAAGGCGCGCGCGTCCGGCGTCCAGTGGATTGAGGACATCCCGTTGGCCTCGTTCTGCGGCACGTCGAAGACGCGCGTGGGCTCGCCGCCTTCGACGTTGATGAGGGCGATGCCCCACGGCGCGCCCGGGCGCTCCTCCTTGTGCCAGTAGGCGACGTGCCGCCCGTCGGGCGAGACCGAAGGGCGCATCGAGAGGTCGCGCGTCAGCCGCCCGGGCTCGCCGCCCTCGATGGGCACGCGCCAGAGGTTGGTCTGCGCGCCCTGCCCCGCGTGCTCGTAGACGACCCAGCGGCCGTCGCGCGTCACCTGCGGCCAGTTGCTGTTCTCTTCGCCCGCGGTCAGCCGCACCGGGTTGCTGCCGTCCCTGTCCATCCGCCAGATCTGCCACGCGCCCGAGCGGTTCGAGTGGAAGAGCACGTAGCGCCCGTCGGGCGAAGAGACCGGCGCGTAGTTTCTTCCGGCCCCGGCCGTCAACTGCACCTGCCCGCTGCCGTCCGACCCCATCTCCCAGATGTCTGCGTTGCCCGAAGCGTCGGAGGCGAAGAGCACGCGCCCGTCCGGCGTCCACGAAAGGTCTACGTAGCGCCCGGCGCCCGAAGTTATCTGCGCCCGCCGCTCGTAGTCGCCGGCCTGCGCGAGGAAGATGGTTGTGAGCGTCTGGCTCTGCACGGCCGCGAGAGCGCGAGCGTCGTCCGAGAGGCTCAGGTCGCCGTAGTCGGTCAGGTCGTTGGTCAGGCGGACGGCATCGCCGCCGGGGTAGCCCAGCCGCCAGAGCTGGCGCATCGAGACGGTCTCGTCCATCGCCGACAGCAGCAGCCCCGAGCCGTCCGCGAGCCAACGCATCTGCCCCACGTCGCTCCAACGCTTGCCGGGCGAAAGCTCCCTCTCGCCGCCGCCGAGCCCGACCTCAAGCGCCTTCAAAAAGAAACCGTTCGCGTCCGAGGTCTCGACGACGAAGGCCAGCCGCTCGCCGTCGGGCGAGAAGGCGGGCGCGGCCGACGCCGTGAAGTGCTCCGGGTAGTCGCGCGCGGCGACGGCGCGCTCGCCCGCCCCGTCTTCGGCCGCGACGTACATCGTCTCGCGCCCGCGCGAAGGGTCTGCGACGAAGTAGGCGAGCCGCCCCCCGTCGTGAGCGACGCCGACCGAGCCGCCGACGCCGCGCCTGATGAGCTTGACCGAGCCGCCGAGCCACGGCACCTGATAAAGGTCGAAGCCGCCGCCCTCCTTCGCCGCGACGGTGTAGTAGATGTACGTCCCGTCGCGCGAGAAGGTCAGGCTGCGGTAGTAGGCGTCAGAGGGCGGCACCAGCCGCACGCTGTTCGAGACGGCGACCTGCCGCACCCAGAGCCCCTGCTTGCCCGCCTCGTCGATGACGTAGGCCACAATCTTCCCGTCGGGCGAGAGCGACGCGCGCCTCACGTTACCCGAGGTCGTGACCTTGACCGCCGCGGCCTTCTGAAACGCGTCCGCCGCCACCGCCGGCCGGCGCGCGAGGTACCAGACCGACAGCCCCGCCAACAGCAGCGCGACCAGCACGAACGGCGCCGCGAGCAACATCCAACTGCCCCTGCGCGGAGCCGCCGCCGCGACGCCCGCACTCACATTCTCGCGGGCGGCACTCTCGTCAACCTTCGGCGCCGTGTCGGCCGCCTCCCTCAAAGACGGCGAGACGGCCGCACGCGAAGTCGTCTTCGCGCGCGGCGCGACCACCGCGCCCGAGTCGGTCAGGTGCGGGGCCTCCCAGGAGCCTATGCGCCGCAGCATCGCGTCGAAGCGCGGGTCGTCGCGCAGGGCGCGCAGGCGCGGGTCTACGCGGACGAAGGCGAGCCCGACGGCGTGCTCGCCCGCCGCGCGTTCCAGCCACTCGAACGCCTCGTCGCGCTCGCCCAGAAGCGAGTGGACGACCGCCACCTCGTAGGCCAGGGCCCCGCGCGCCTCGCCCTTCCCCTTAAGCTCCGCCAGCGCCGCGCGCGCCTCCGCCGCGTCGCCGCACGAGGCGAGGACGTGCGCGTACTTGGCGCGCGTCGTCGGCGTGTCGCCCGCGAAGGCGCGCTCCTGCTCGTAGACCGCCAGCGCGTCCTCGCACGCGCCCTGCATCTCGTAGCACCAGCGCAGGACGATGTGCGTGGACATCGAGCCGGGGTCGAGTTCGAGCGCGCGTCGGCACTGATTAATCGCGTCGTCGAACCGCCCGGCGAGGAAGAGCACGTTGGCGGCGCCGGTCGCCACCACGGGCGAGCGTGGCGCGGCCTCGCGCGCGCGCTCTATCTCCGCGACCGCCTCGTCGTGCCGGCCCCGCGCGGACAGGTTGAAGGCGTGCCAACGCCGCGCGACCGCGCTCTCGGGTTTCAGTTGAACCGCGCGGCTCAGCTCCCTTTCGGCCCCCTCCCAGTCGCGCTCGTAATAGAGCTTGACGAAGCCGAGCGAGGCGTGCGCCTCCGCGAGCGAGTCGTCGGCCTCGACCGCGCTCAGCGCCGCGCCGACCGCGCGCTCCCACGCGCCCTCGGGCGGCGGCTCGACGTACCAGTTCGTCAGCGCGTAGCAGTCGGCCAGCTCCGCCCACGCCATCGCGAAGCGCGGGTCGCGCTTGACCGCGCGCTCAAGGCGCTCGACCGCCTGCCGGAGCCCCTCGGCCGTGCGGCGCGTGGCGAAGTAGCGCCCGGCGACGTAGAGCTGGTGCGCCTCCTCGTCTTCGGTGAGGCGCGGCCCCGTCGTCGGCGTGGTGTGTATGGCCTGCGAGGTCGGCGCCTGCGTCGGCCCCGTCGTGCGGCCTTTGAGCGGGTCGCCGGTCGAGACGCCCGCGTCGCGCGCCGGCCTGACCCCGCCGCCGCCGTCCGACTTCGCGCGCCCGTCGCGCCCGTCGCGGCTGTCACGGGCGTCACGCGCGTCGCGCCCCGGCTCGTCGCCCATCAGGTGAGGCAGGAGCGCCTGCGCCACCTGCTCGGACATGGAGTCTTCGACCGCGAAGAAGTCCGTGAACTGTTCGTCGAACTTGCCGGCCCAGAGCGGCGCGGCGTCGCGCGTGCGTATGAGCTGGACGGTGACGCGGACGCGCTCGCCGACGCGCTGGATGCGCCCGTCGAGCACGTAGGCCACGTCCAGCTCGTGCCCGGCGAGCGCCGCGCTCTGCTCGCCGTCGAAATACTTGATGACCGAGCTTGTGGGACGGACGACGACGCCGCCGACGTTCGAGAGCTTGGTGATGATGGCGTCGGCCATCCCCATCCCGAGGAACTCGTCGCGGTTCTCCTCGTGGCTCAGGGTCTTGAAGGGGAGGACGGCGATGGACTTGCCCGCCGGCACGGAAGGCTCCGCGTCGTCGATGCGCGTCTCGGCCGTCGGCGGGAAGTAAGAGGGCGCGCCGACGGGGCGGCCTTCGAGGTAGTGCTCGATGTCGCGCGCGAACTCCTCGACCGACTGGTAGCGCCGCTGCGGCTCCTTCCTCAGAGCCTTCAGCACGATGTTGTCGATGCTCCCCGAGAGCTGACGGCGGAGCCTTTCGAGCGAGCCGTCGCGGACGCGGCTGACCGAGTCGGGCGTGATCTCGACGGGGTCGCGGCCGTGCGAGGGGATGACCTCGATGAGGTTGACGGCGACGGACGGGCGCTCGGGCTCCTGCTCGCAGATGACGCGCGCGATCTCCTCGGGCGAGCGGCTGCGCAGCGTGTACGGGCGGTGGCCGGTCAGAAGGTCGTAGAGCAGGACGCCCAGAGAGTAAACGTCGCTGACCATCGTCACCGTCTCGCCGCGCACCTGCTCCGGCGAAGCGTACTCGGGCGTCATCAGCCGGAGCGCCATCGTCGTCGGGTCGAGCGCGCGCCCGCCCATCTCGGGGTTGAGGAGCTTGGCGATGCCGAAGTCCAAAAGCTTGGGCGTGCCGTCGGCCGTGACCAGCACGTTCGACGGCTTGAGGTCGCGGTGGATGACGAGGTTGTGGTGCGCGTAGGCGACCGCCGTGCAGACCTTGAGGAAGAGGCGCAGGCGTTCGGGCGTCGAGAGCTTGTGCGCGTCGCAGAACTGGTTGACGGGCAGCCCCTCGATGTACTCCATGACGAAGTAGGGCAGCCCGTCGTCGGTCGTCCCGCCGTCCATCAGCCGCGCGATGTACGTGTGGTCGAGCGAGGCGAGGATTTGCCGCTCCTGCCGGAAGCGCCGGAGGATGAAGTCGGTGTCCATCCCGCGCTTGACGAGCTTGATGGCGACGCGCTTCTGGAACTCGTCGTCGGCGCGCACCGCGAGGTAGACCGCGCCCATGCCGCCGCGCCCCAGCTCCCTCACGATGCGGTACGAGCCGATGCGGCGGCCGATGAAGGGGGCGGCCTCGTCGTAAACGCCGGCGTCGAACGCCGCCGCGTCGAAGGCCCCGGCGACGGCGCCGCGCGCGGTTTCGCCGATGACGCCCGCGACCGCCGGCTCCTCGATGAACGCGCCGGCCTGCTCGTCCGAGCGGATGAGCATCTCGACCTGCCGGCGCAGCTCCGCGTCGTCGGCGCAGGCCCCGGCGAGGTACGCTTCGCGCTCCTCGGGCGCGAGGTCCATCGCGGCGTCGAAGACGCCCTCTACCTGTTTCCAGCGTTCAGGGGTCACGGGGGAACTTCTCTAAAAAAGGCGGCCGCGCCGGGTCGCTAAGTCACGCGCCGGCGGCCGCCCGCAAAAACTACACCGAGCGCTTATCGGATGATTCCCGGGATGAAGCGGATGCTTTCAGAGGGGACGGCCGCGCCGGTGCCCCGCGAGAGGCAAGACGTTTGCAAAGACGCGCCGATTATAACAAACCGCGCTGGGCGCACGAAGCAGGCCAGGCGCAAGGGCGTCGAATCGCCCCTCCGCACATCTTCACATCACGCTGATACGCGCCGCGCGCGTTTTGCGCGTTAACGACTGAAGGCCGGAGTCCCGGCCCACCCTTCAGTCAAAGGTAACGACCCGGAATGAACGTACGCGCCGCGCTGAACCGCAAGCTAAGACAACTCTGTTCCGCCGTCCTTCTCGCCGGCCTCGCCTCGGGGCTGGTGCCCGCGGGGGCGCAGACGAGGCGCGCGCCCGCGAAGGCGGCCGGGCAGACCGCCGCGGCCACGGCGCCGAAGAAGGCGGCGGCCTGCTCGGGCGCGTGGACGGGCGTCGTCACCTACACGCGGACGCAGACCAACACCAACAACAAGACCGTGCCCCGCGTCTCGGGCCGCGGAGAGGACACGACCAACTGGGAGATGAAGTACGACTACCGCGCCACGGTCGCCGTCCTCGAAAGCCCCGAGCGCAACGGTTCGAGCGTCGGACGCGCCACGGTCAATCACACGATGACCTCGAACGAGACCGTCACGGCGAAGGAGCGCAACTCCTGCGACCGCGGCAAGACCTGGCAGGTGATGACCGGCACCTCGACCTCGAAGACCGAGACGACCGGCAACGAGGGCGGCCTCGAAGCCAACGCCCACGTCGGCGTCAACGCCGACGGCACTTACACGGTCAGCGTCGGCGTGCCGCAGATAAAGGGCAAGACCACGGGCGAGCAGAAGAGCACCTACGGCGGACAGTGCGTCCCGAAGGAGGGCAAGACGCTGACGATGCCGCCGACCGAGACGAGCATCGACGGCAACTCTCTGACGAGCGACGGCACGCACCGCGTCGCCCCCTCGGACCCGAACCGCCTGAGCGGCAACTTCACGCGCACGTGGCAGAACGTGACCGAGACGCTCTCGTGGAGCCTGCAAAAGTGCGGCGCGCCCCTCCGGCTCATCGACATGAAGTTCGAGCACCCGCGTTTCCCCGACCTCGCGAACTGGCAGGAGATAGTCGAGCAGACGGGGACGGTTGACGGCAACCCCGTCAAGATTAAGGCGAAGGTCTTGAACGCCTCGGGCGAGACGAAGTACGCCGACGTGCGCTTCAAGGAGACGTACAAGGGCGACAAGTGGGACGGCGCAAAGCCCGACGCGCCGCTTCAGGACAGCGTCGTCTCCGTCCGGCTCGACCCCGGCGAGGAGCGCGAGGTCGAGATGGTCTGGGACTCGTCCGGCTACGCGTGGTTCGACGACGGGCGTCCCCGCCTCGTCCAGCGCATCAAGGCCGAGCTTGAGGAGGGCGGCCGGAAGACCGACGAGCTGACGAAGAATTTGAAGGTCGCGCCCAAGCCCCTCGTCCTCGTTCACGGGCTCTGGAGCAACTGGCGCGCGTGGGAGGCGTGGCAGAACATCCTGACCACCTCGCACAGCTACGACTGGAAGGCTTTCCCGGTCGGCGAGAAGCCGGAGAAGGGGCTGATGAACACGGGCGGCGAGTTCCTCTCGACGGGGCCGACCAACGGCATCTTCGAGAACTCGCAGCAGGTCGGCCGTTACATCCGCTACGCGCAGGAGGACAGAAACGCGTGGCACGTCGACGTGGTCGCGCACTCGATGGGCGGGCTGATTACGCGCCACTACATACACAACTTCATGCCGCCGAGCGCGGACGGCCGCCCGCAGGTCGCGCACCTCGTCATGCTCGGCACGCCCAACATGGGCTCCCCCTGCGCCGACGTAATGAACTCGACCTTCGAGCTTCTGGGTAAGAACGTCGAGGCCATGCGCCAGCTCAAGCCCTCGGTCGTCGCCGAGTTCAACAAGGTCAACGTCAACCGCAAGGGCGTGAAGTTCTCCGTGCTGGCCGGCAACCCCCTGCCCGTCATGTGCAAGACCGTCGTCTGGAACGACGGCGTCGTCCCCGTCGAGTCGGCGCTGTGGAACATCAGAGACAACGCGCTCTCGAAGAACGTCCACACGGATTTGACGGGGGCGGCCGACTTCTCAAGCTTCGTCAAGCCTCGCCTCGCCGTCGGCCCGAAGGGCGACCACAACCCCGAGCGGCCCGAAGGGGCGGGGCTGCGGCAGTTCCCCGGACGGCTCGACCGGGACGCGTCCGGCGCCCACGCGCCCGCGTTCCTCAAAGCCTCCTACGCCGCGCGCGTGGGCGACGCCTTCGCCGCTGTCGAAGATGACTTCCGCCCGGCGTTCGCCAGAGAGGTCAAGCTCGCGCCCGGGCAGTCCGTGGAGATAGAGATTCCCGTCGCGGCCGCCGCAAGCTTCGGCGTCACCTTCATGGCCGGCGCGCGGGTCTCGGCCACGCTCGCCGACGAAAAGGCGGCCGTCCGAGGCAAGAACCTCGCCGGCTCTCCCGAATCGCGCGGCTTCTTCCGCACCATCTTCGTCGAGGGGAACGTCACGGCCGGCACATGGAGGCTGCGGCTTGAGAACACCGGCACGCTCGAAGCCTCCGCGGTCGTCGCGGCCTGGAGCGACGCCGCCGCGAAGAAGTTCTGACGCCGCCTCCCGGCGCGGCGGCGCGCTTTAAAACCCGGCGCGGGTGCGGGGCGGGGCACAGTCCCGCCCCGCGCCCGCGCCGCGCAAAATGTGGCCTCGGATTCGCGGAAAACCCCCAATCTCGGGGCGCGGGCGGGGCCGCCCGGGGCGCCGATTTCGCGCCCGGAGAAAATTCCCATGCCAAAACTATTGCATTCAACCCCATCTCGCGCTAATCTCCGCAAGTGCGCATCGCCCCCTCCTCTCGGCTCGCACAAGGCACACTAACCCTGAACCGCCATCAGGCAGCCTTTGTCGGATTGGTCTGGCGCGTGTTTTTAGAGCAGCGCCAGAACGTTGTTGAGAACTGACAACGCGGCCTCGGTGAGGGTGTCCGCCAAGCCAAAAAACGGGTCATTTCCCGCCTCCGGCGTCGTCGGGTCTTCCTGCACGGGTAGGGTGGTCACAGGCTGCGGGGGCGGGGGCAGGGGCGCCCCGTTCTGAATTTCGCCCGCCTGCGCCGAGCAGGCCAGTAGTAAAACAAACATGGAAGCACGAATAATCTTAAACATCTCCATACACCTTTCGTTTTATGAGGGTTAACCACAACAGTCGCCGCGCGAATGCTCAATGTCTTGGCGGCATTGATGCCCATGCAAAGGATTTGCAGGGCCGAAGAAAGGCTGACCTCACATGACTTTAGCAGATGTATACCTGAAGCAACTAGATGGCCCCCCGGTAGCCGGGGACGAGCGGGCGCTCTCGCGCTGCCGCCAGGCCGCGGACTTTATCTTCAAGGGTCAGTTCGACGCCGCCGGCGAGGCGCTAGGCGACCTGTGGCGGGGCGTCGGGCAGAGGCCGGAGACCGGGCGGATGGAGGCCACGACCGAGGCCGAAGTCCTGCTCCAGTGCGGCACTTTGACCGGCTGGCTCGGCAGCACCAGGCACCTCCCCGGCGCGCAGGAGCGCGCGAAAGACCTTCTCTACGAGTCGCTTGAGACGTTCCGCTCGCAGGGGATGGCGTCGAAAGCTTCGGAGGCGCAGTACGAGCTGGGCATCTGCTACTGGCGCCTGGGCGCGTTCGACGAGGCGCGCCTGATGATGACCGAGGCGATGAAGTCTCTGACGGACGGGGATGTCGAGCTGAAGGCCAAAATCCTGATCAGGCGCACCTTGGTCGACGTCAGCGAGAACAAGTATTACGAGGCGCTCGACCTGCTCAAGGAGGCCGAGCCGCTCTTCGGCCTGGCGGGCGACGCGCTCAAGGGGCGCTGGCACGGGCAGAAGGGGCTCATCTACAGGCGGCTCGGCACCGCCGAGCAGCGCGCCGAGTACTTCGACAGCGCGATCATGGAGTATACCGCCGCCATCTTCCACTACGAGCAGGCGAAGCACGAAAGGTACTGCGGCACCAACTTAAACAACCTCGCCTTCCTGCTCTACAAGCTCGGGCGCTACCGCGACGCGCACGACCAGCTCGACCGCGCGCAGCTCATCCTCACCAAGCTCAAAGACCCGGGCAACCTCGCGCAGGTGGACGAGACGCGCGCGCGCGTGCTGATGGCGGAGAAGAAGTACCGCGAGGCCGAGCGCGTCGTGGCGGGCGTCGTCAAGACGCTCGAACAGGGCGGCGAGGCCGCGCTGCTGGCCGACGCGCTGACGTTGCAGGGGACGATCTGGGCGAGGCTCGGGAGCGGCGACGGCTCGGTCGGCATCCTGCGGCAGGCGATGCGCGTGGCGCGCGAGGCCGGGGCCAGCACGCAGGCGGGGACGGCCGCGCTGACGCTCATCGAGGAGCACGGCGCGTCGCGCCGCGTGTCGGCGTCCGAGGCGGCCGACGTCTACAGGCACGCCGACGAGTTCCTGAAGGACACGCAGGACGCCGAGGACATCGCGCGGCTGAGGGCGTGCGCGGAGGTGGTCGTCAGGCGGCTGGCGGGGATGCAGCTCGACGACAAGAACTTCAGCTTCTACGGCGCGGTGCACGAGCTGGAGGCGCGGCTCATTGAGCAGGCGCTTGAGATGGAGACGGGCAGCGTCTCGCGCGCCGCGCGCAGGCTCGGGCTCAAGCACCAGTCGCTCTCGCACATGCTGACGGCGCGTCACAAGAAGCTGATGAACAAGCGCACCCCGCCCGAGCGGCGGCGGCGGAGCATCATCAAGAAGGACTACTGAAGCGCCGCCCGCCCGGCGAAAAGAATTAGCCGCCGAGAATTTCGGGGGCGGTGATTTCAAGCTCGAAATCACCGCCCCCGAAAATTTTATCGAAAAACTTATAAAGTCTCCGCGCCGTTGGCGTCGGGGCGTCGGTCGGTCAGGCTCAGGAGGTAGCCGACGGCGACGACGGCGGCGCAGCCGATGAGGTTGAACCAGAGGAAGGCGATGTCCGTGTAGAGGCTGGCGACCCAGACCGAAAGCATCCCCGCCAGCAGCCCCCAGAACGCGCCGCGCGCGCGCGCGCGCCTCACGCCCACGGCGAGGACGAAGACGCCGAGCAGCGAGCCGTAGAAGAACGAGCCGAAGCGGTTGACGACCTCGATGAGCGAGCCGAGCGAGGTCGCGTAGAGCGCGACGACGCACGCGAAGACGCCCCACACGGCGGTCGCGGCGCGGCCGACCCGGACGTAGTGTCGGTCGTCGGCGTCGGGCCGGTAGTGGCGGCGGTAGAAGTCTATGGTCGTCGCGGTCGCCAGCGCGTTCAGCTCGGCCGAGATGCTCGACATCGCCGCCGCGAAGATGGCCGCGATGATGAGGCCGACGATTCCCGCCGGCATGTTCGCGACGACGAAGGTGGGGAAGACGTAGTTAACGTCGGTGAAATTCGCGTCGCCCCCGGTCGCGCGCACGAGCGTCAACCCACGTTGCCGCGCCGCGTTGAAGCGGCCGTCGGCGAGGACGTACTCGGCGCGCGCCCGCTCCCGCCCGCGCTCGTCGCCGCCGCGCCGCGCGCGCACGTAGGCGACGGCCGCGCGCTCGCGCTCCTCGTGCGCCGACGTGTACTCCGCGCCGACGGCTGCGTAGTCGGACGCGCGCGCGCCTTCGGCCACGCGCCGCTCGGCGACCGCGTTGAAGACGAGCGGCGGGCGCTCGAACTGGTAGAAGACGAAGACGAGCACGCCGACGAGCAGGATGAGAAACTGCATCGGTATCTTGACGAAGGCGCTCATCAGGAGCGACGTGCGCCCCTCGTCCACCGACTTCGCCGTGAGGAAGCGCTGCACCTGGCTCTGGTCGCAGCCGAAGTATGCGAGCATGAGGAAGAGGCCGCCGACGAGCCCCGACCAGAGCGTGTAGGTCTGCTTGAGGTCGAAGGTCGTGTCCACGGTCGTCAGCCGGCCGGCCGCGCCCGCGAGGTGGAGCGCGCCGTCGAGCGAGACCTCGGCCGGGAGCTTCGAGAGGATGACGAAGAGGCAGACGAAGAGGCCGGCGAAGATGACGAACATCTGCTTCACGTCCGTCCACGTCACCGCCTGCACGCCGCCGACCACGGTGTAGAGCGTGGTCGAGAGCCCCATCGCGAAGACGGTCGCCGCCTCGCTCCAGCCCAGAACAATCGAGAGGATGACCGACGGCGCGGCGATGATGACGCCGACGCCGAGGCCCCTTGAGACGAGGAAGAGGAAGCTCGTCAGCGAGCGCGTGCGCGCGTCGAAGCGCCTCTCAAGATACTCGTAGGCGGTGAAGACGCGCGCGCGGTAGAAGAAGGGGACGGCCGTCACGCAGAGGATGACCATCGCGAGCGGCAGGCCGTAGTAGAACTGTATGAAGCGCATCCCGTCGGAGTACGCCTGACCCGTCGTCCCGACGAGCGTGATGGCCGAGAGCTGCGTCGCCATCACCGACAGTCCGACGGCCCACCACGGCAGGCTGCGGCCGGCGAGGAAGTACGCCTCGGCGTCCTGGCTCTGCCTGTTCAGCTTCACCCCGCTCCAGATGATGTAGGCGAGGTATGCGACGACGACGATCCAGTCGAGTAGCCCCATCTTCGATTCTTCAATCCCCTTGCCCGCTCAGGATGAGTACGCGCGCGAGAAGGCCCACAGCGCCGCGATGACGAGCGCCGTGACGACCACCACCGCGAGGTAGACCGGATGCCAGCGCGAGTCGGCGCGAGCGCGTTCCCTGATCGTCTCTTTGTCTTCGCCCAAGTCGTCCCCTCCGTCGCGGTCGGGCTCTTCCGCCATCGTTAGCCGGCGGCGAGCCGCGCGGGCGCGCGCAGGTCTTCGCGCCGGGCGCGGGCGGCCTCCGACTTTCCAGACTTGAACCATTCGAGCACGAAGCCGACGGCCGAGAACCCGAGCGCGGCGTCGAGCGGGAAGAGCGCGCGCGAAAGCTCGCGGCGGACGGCCGTCTCGAAGGCGCGGCCGATCTGCTCGCGCGCGCCGCCGAGCCCCTCGACGACCGTCGTGTGCAAGTCCCTCCCGCCGCGCGCGCGCCGCCACGCGAACTCGTAGAGCCTCAGGCGCCCCTCGTCGTCGGCCGCGCCGGTGACGACGGCGACGAGGTGCGTGGCGTCCGCGCCCTCGACTATCTCGGCGACGCGGCGCGCGAAGGCCGGCGTCAGGTCGCCGTCGCGCGTGACGACGATGAAGGTGTTGCCCGACACGTCGGCCGCGAGGTACGACTCGCCGTGCGGCGTGGGCGGCCCCGTCGAGATGTCGCTCTCGGGAACGCCGAGCGAGCGGACGACGCGGTAGACGCGGTTCGCCAGCCAGCCGCCGTCTTCGAGCAGCGCGACGGCGAGGCGCGTCGGGCTGAAGGTCTCCTCGACGACCTCGTCGGCGACGGGCGCGGCGCACAGGCTGCAACGCGCGCGGCTGATGGTGACGGCGGCGAGCGAGTCGGGCGACGGCAGGTCGAAGAGCGCGTGCCCCGACTTGCGACAGCTCACGCGCAGCTCGCGTTCGAGCAGACCCGCCTCCATGAGACTCTCGACCGAGACCGCGCCGAGCGCGCCCGCCTCCGCGAGCAGCCGGCGCGGCGTGTAGCCCTCGCGGCGCAGCTCCTCGACGCGCCGCAGGAAGTCGCGCACGCCGCGCTCCTCCAAAAGCTCCGAGGCGCGCGCCAGCTCGCGCCTCCCGCGCAGCGCCGCCGCCGCGCGCACGAACTCGGGCGGCTGCGCGTTGACGAAACGCGCGAGCCCCTGCTGCGTCCTCCCGCCGCGCGCCCGCCAGAGCGTCGGCTCCGGCGGCGGCGCTTCTTCGCCGACGGGCTCGCCGGCGTGCGCTCTCACGCCGATTGAATCCAGCGCCGCCTGCACGTCCGCGCGGAAGCGTTCCAGACGAGGCAGCGGCTCCGCCGTGTCGAGGTCGTAGATGATGCTCGCGGTCAGAGACCCGCCCGACTCGTCTCCGCCGAAGACGAGGGAGAACACGCAGTCGGCTTCGCTGAAGAGTTCGCCGGGCGCGTGAGGAGCCCCGGCTCCCGCGACGGCGCGCGACGCGCACGCGCGTTCAAGCTCCGACGCCGCACGCTCGGCTTCGACGCCGCCGAGGGCCGGCCCGACGAGCGAGCGGAAGAGCCGACGCCGCGCCGAGAGCATGAGGGGCTCATGCCCGGACGCCGCCAGCGCGTCGAGCAGGCGCAGGCGCTCGCCCACGGCCAGTTGAATCGCACGCGTGTTGCTCCGGATGAACAGCATCTCTACGGCTTGACTCTTATCCGAAGCCTCTCGCCTCCGGTGAAGCCTTCGGGGTAGCGTCGGTCGCGCGCCATC
>DASWNR010000313.1:0-23808 GCA_036399155.1 Pyrinomonadaceae bacterium | reverse complement strand
CGTCGCCGACCCGGACGCGCGCGTGTCGCGCCTGCCGCTTCTGAACGCGGAGGAGCGGCGCGAGGCGCTCGCCGTGTGGAACGACGTGGCGACTCCGTTCCCGCGCGACAAGTCCATCCAACAACTCTTCGAGGGGCAGGCCGCCGCGACGCCCGACAACGTCGCGCTCAACTTCGGCGGCGAGCTTTTGACCTACGGCGAGCTGAACCGCAGGGCCAACCGGCTCGCGCACCACCTGCGCGCGATGGGGGTCGGCGCCGAAGTCTCGGTCGGGTTCATGCTGGAACGTTCCGCGGGGATGGTCGTCACGCTGCTCGCCGTCCTCAAGGCGGGCGGCGCGTACGTGCCGCTCGACCCTTCGTACCCGCTCGAACGCCTCGACTTCATGCTGCAAGACGCGCGGCTCTCGGTTCTCGTCACCGAGGAGCCGCTGCTCGACAGGCTGCCGGCGTTCTTCGGTCAGGTCGTCTGCCTCGACGCCGACGCGGACGCCATCGAATCGGCGTCCGAGGAGAACCCCGCGCCCGCCGTCGCGTCGGGCGACAACCTCGCGTACGTCATCTACACCTCCGGCTCGACGGGCGTCCCGAAGGGCATCTCCGTCACGCACCGCGCCGTCGCGCGACTCGTGCGCGACACCAACTACGTCCGCGTCGAGCCCTCCGACCGCGTCGCGCACGCCTCAAGCGCCACCTTCGACGCCGCCACCTTCGAGCTGTGGGGCGCGCTCCTGAACGGGGCGCAGGTCGTCGGCATCAACCGCGAGGTGGCGCTCTCGCCCGCCGCGCTCGCCGCGCAAATCCGCGAGGACGGGATCAGCATCCTCTTCCTGACCACGGCGCTCTTCAACCAGATCGCCGGGGCCGAGCCGCGCGCCTTCGCGCCGCTGCGCGTGCTGCTGTTCGGCGGCGAGGCGGTCGAGCCGCGTTGGGTGAGGCGCGTGCTCGAAGAGGGGCCGCCCGGCCGGCTGCTGCACGTCTACGGCCCGACCGAGAGCACGACCTACGCGACGTGGCACGAGGTCGGCGAGGTGGCGCGCGACGCGACGACCGTCCCCATCGGCGGCCCGCTCTCGAACACGCAGCTCTACGTGCTCGACGCCGGCCTTGAGCCCGTCCCCGCCGGCGTGCCCGGCGAGCTGTACATCGGCGGCGAGGGGCTCGCGCGCGGCTACCTCAACCGCCCGGGGCTGACGGCGGAAAAGTTCATCCCCCACCCGTTCTCCGCATTCGGCGACGTGCCGGGCGCGCGCCTGTACCGCACGGGCGACCTCGTGCGCCGCCTGCCCGGCGGGGCCGTCGAGTTCCTCGGGCGTAACGACAACCAGGTGAAGGTGCGCGGCTTCCGCATCGAGCTTGAGGAGGTGGAGGCGACGCTCCGCTCGCACCCCGCGGTGGAAGAGGCCGCGGTGCTCGCGCGCGAGGACGGCGGCGAGGAGAGGCGGCTCGTGGCCTACCTCTCGTGCGGCGGCGCGGAAGTCCCTTCGGCGAGCGGGTGGCGCGGCTTCGTCGGGTCGAGGCTGCCCGACTACATGATCCCCTCGGCCTTCGTCGTGATGGAGAAATTGCCGCTCACGTCGAGCGGGAAAATCGACCGCCGCGCGCTGCCGGCCCCCGACCAGTCGCGCCCCGAGTTGACCGAAGCCTACGTCGCGCCGGCCTCGCCCGCCGAGGCCGCGCTGGCCGGCATCTGGGCGGACGTGCTCGGCGTCGAGCGGGTGGGCGTCCACGACAGCTTCTTCGACCTCGGCGGCGATTCGCTCACCGCCATTCAGGTCGTGGCCAGGGCGCGCGAGCGCGAGCTGCCGCTCTCCATCCAACAGTTGTTTCAGTACCCGACCGTCGCGGCGCTGGCGCGCGAGGTGAGGCCCGAGGACATCGCCGCGCGCGCCGAGCGCGTCCGGCCCTTCGGCCTCGTGAGCGAGGAAGACCGCGCGCGCATGCCCGAAGGCGTCGAGGACGCCTACCCGCTGACGAGGATGCAGGCGGGGATGGTCTACCACAGCGAGTACGCCCCGGGCACGGCCGTCTACCACGAAATCTTCAGCTTCCACATCCAGGCCCCGCTCGACGCGGAGCTGCTGCGCTCGTGCTTCGAGGAGCTGATGGGTCACCACCCGGTGCTGCGCACCTCCTTCGACCTGTCGAACTACAGCGAGCCGCTGCAACTGGTTCACGCGCGGGTGCGGCTGCCGTTCGGGGTCGAAGACCTGACGCACATGACGGAAGAGGAACAGCGCGCGGCCGTCACCTCACACATCGAGGCGCAGAGGAGCAAGGTCTTCGACTGGACGACCGCGCCCCTGCTGAGCCTGTTGATTCAGCGGCGCAGCGGCGGCACGTTCCAGTTCATCGTCGACTTCCACCACTCCATCTTCGACGGGTGGAGCCTGAGCAGCTTCCTCGCAGACCTGTTCCAGTACTACGTCTCGATGCTCGCCGAAGGCGAGGGCGCGCTCAGCCCGGCGCCCACGATTCTTTACAGCGATTACGTGGCGCTCGAAGGCGCCGCGATGCGCTCCGAGGAGCACCGGCGTTTCTGGCTCGGGAAGCTCGGCGGGGCGCAGCCGACGCTCGTGCCCCGCCTGCCCGGGGCGCCGGGCGAGACGGGCGGCGCGGCCCGCGTCCAGTACCTGGAGGTGCTCATCCCGGCCGAAGTGTCCGACGGGTTGAAACGCCTTTCGAGCGTCGCGGGCGTGCCGCTCAAGAGCGTGGTGCTCGCCTCGCACTTCCGCGTGCTCTCGCTTTTGAGCGGGCGCGACGAGGCCGTCACCGGCCTCGCCACCAACGGCAGACCCGAGGAGCCGGACGGCGACCGGATGATCGGGATGTTCCTCAACACCCTGCCGCTCGTGCTCCGCCTGCCGGGCGGCACCTGGGTCGATCTGGTGCGCGAGGCGTTCGCGGCCGAGCGCGAGATGTTGTCCTTCCGCCACTACCCGCTCTCCGAGCTGCAAAGGCTGCTCGGCGCCCGCGCGCTCTTCGACGTGGGGTTCAACTACACACACTTCCACGTCGCGCACGGGATGCTCAACCTTTCGGAGCTGAAGGTTCTGGGTTTCGAGGGGCTCTCCGAAACCAGCTTCGCGCTGCTGGCCGACTTCGACCTCGACCTGATCGACTCTCAGGTGCGGCTCGCCCTCAAGTACGACGCCAACGAGTTCACGCCCGAGCAGATAGAAGCCGTCGGCCGTTACTACGGCTCGACGCTCGCCGCCATGGCGGGCCAACCCTTCGAGCGTTACGAGGCGCGCACGCTGCTCCCCGAGGCGGAACTCCGCCGGCAGCTCGAAGTCTGGAACGAGACGGCGCGGCCCTACCCGCGCGAGGCCTGCGTCCACCAACTGTTTGAAGAACAGGCCGCGCGCGCGCCGGGGGCGACGGCGCTTGAGTTTGAAGGCGGGCGGCTGAGCTACGCGGAGTTGAACGCGCACGCCAACCGGCTCGCGCACCACCTGCGCGCGGCGGGCGTGGGCGCCGAGGACACGGTCGCGGTCCTGGCGGGGCGCACGCCCGAGGCGATAGTGAGCCTGCTCGCCGTGCTCAAGGCGGGCGGCGCTTACCTGCCGCTCGACCCCTCGCACCCGGCGGAGCGGCTGCGCTTCATGCTGGACGACGCGGGCGCCCGCGTCGTCCTCACGCTGGGCCACGCGGGCGAAGAGTTCCGTGACGGGCGGCGGCGAATCATCCGCCTCGACGCGGAGCGCGAGGCGATCGAGCGTGAGTCCGCGGAGAACCCGCCCGCGGGCACGGACGCCGAAAACCTCGCCTACGTCATCTACACGTCGGGCTCGACGGGCCGGCCGAAGGGCGTCGCGGTCACGCACGTGAACGTCGTCCGACTCGTGAAGGGGGCGGACTACGCGGACTTCGGCGAGGGCGAGGTCTTCCTCCAACTCGCGCCGCTCTCCTTCGACGCCTCGACCTTCGAGGTGTGGGGCAGCCTGCTGAACGGCGCGCGCCTCGTCGTCATGCCCGCCGAGAACCCTTCGCTGGAGGAGCTAGCGCGGGCGCTCGCGAGACACAAGGTCACGACCCTCTGGCTCACCGCCGGGCTGTTCCACCAGATGGTCGAGGCGCACGCCGACTCCCTGCGGGCCCTGCGCCAACTGCTGGCCGGGGGCGACGTGCTCTCCCCGGCGCACGTCCGAAGGCTGCTCGAAGAGGGCGGCCCGCTTAAGTTAATCAACGGCTACGGGCCGACCGAGGGCACGACCTTCACCTGCTGCCACACGTTGACGGAGGCGCCGCCCGCAGGACTCTCCGTGCCCATCGGCCGCCCCATCGCCAACACGCGCGTCTACGTGCTCGACGCGCGCCTGCGCCCCGTCCCCGTCGGCACCACGGGCGAGCTGTTCGTCGGCGGCGACGGCGTGGCGCGCGGCTACCTCGGCCGCCCCGCGCTGACGGCCGAGAGGTTCATCCCCGACCCGTTCTCGGGCGGGCCCGGCGCGCGACTGTATCGAACGGGCGACCTCGTCCGCTACCTGCCCGACGGCCTGATCGAGTTCGCGGGGCGGGGCGATTTCCAGGTCAAGGTTCGCGGCTTCCGCATCGAGCCGGGCGAGATAGAGTCGGCGCTCAACTCTCACACGGGCGTCGGCGAGGCGGTGGTCGCCGCGCACGGCGACGTAGGCGACAAGCGTCTCGTCGCCTACGTCGTCGCCGCGCACGGCGACGGGAGCGCGGAGCAGGCCGCCCTGACCGCGGAGCTGCGCCGGCACCTCGGCGAGAGGCTGCCGGATTACATGATGCCGGCGCGCTTCGTCTTCCTTGAGCGGATGCCCCTGACGCCGAACGGCAAGGTCGACCGGCGTGCGCTGCCCGCGCCGGCCGCGGCGCGCCCCGACCTCGGGCATCCCTTCGTCGCGCCGTCCACGCCGACCGAAGAGGCGCTGGCGCACATCTGGTCGAAGGTGCTCGGCCTCGACCGAGTCGGCGTCCACGACAACTTCTTCGAGCTGGGCGGCAACTCGCTGTCGGCCACGCAGCTCGTCTCGCAGTTGCGAAAGTCCTTCGACATCGAACTGCCCCTGCGCGCGCTCTTCGAGCACCCGACCGTCGCCGCGCTGGCGCTGGTATTCGAAGAAGCCCTCGTCAGGCAGATGGACGAGTTGACCGACGAGGAGGCAAACCGCCTGCTGGAAGAGGGACTCTGACCCGAGGCGAAAAGCTCATGCCAAACACCCACCCGAACACCGGGACGCCCGAGCGCCACGTGGAGCTGCGAACGGGCACGCCTTACGCCAACCTCAACACGGCCCAGGCACTCTTCGCGCGCACGCTGGCCGAGCGCTGGGGGCTCAGCCCCGAGAGCGTCGTCCCCACGGCCGGGGCCACGGGGGCGATTGAAGCCGTCCGAAACCACGTCCTGAAGCGGAGCCCGAAGAAGCACCCGACCGTGCTGACCGTCTCGCCCGGCTACTGGCGCGCCAGAGAATCTTTCGAGGGTCTCGGCTTCGAGGTGGTGAGCCTGAGGACGCAGGGCGGCGGCTTCAACATCAGCGAGGAGACGCTCACCGAGAAGGCGAAGGCGATGCGCGCGGACGTCGTCTACCTGAGTCTGCCCAACAACCCGACCGGCGCGGTCTTCGACCCGCACGCCCTCGTCCGCGGGGTGGCGGAAGAGACGACCGTCCTGCTCGACCTGACCCTGCCGTCCCGCGACCCCGATGCCTCCGAGTTGACCCGCGGGCTCTACGAGGGCTTCGAGGGGAGGGGCAACCTCTTTCTGGCCGGCTCCACCTCGAAGTCGCACGGGACGGCCGAGCACAGGATCGGGTGGGTCGTCTGCGCGTCGGCGAAAGACGCCGCCGAGTTGAGGGGCGAGAACAGGAGCGGCATCTCCACGTTCGCCATCGCCGAAGGGGTCAGGTGCCTCGCCGAACCGCCGACCGTCACCGAGAGCATCGACCGCTCGTTCGCGCTCCTCGAAGAGGGGGCGAGGCGCGAGCGGTTCGAGTTGGTCAGGCCCGAGCGGAGGGTGAAGACCAGCTACGTGCTGATTAAACTGCTCGCGCCGGCCGCCGCCGTCAGGCGCGTCCTCGACGACGCGCGCATCCGCGTCATGTGGGGCTCCGAAGTCGGGCTGACCGACGAGTACATCCGTTTGGAGACGATAGAACACCCCGCCGTCGAAATCTTCGTCGAAGAACTCAACAACTCCCACGCGGTGTGAGGCCCGGGACGGTCGCGGGCGTTAAGGAGGATCCGTATGAAGGCGACGGAGCGGGCTCGCAAACCGAACATCTTAATCCTGATGACCGACCAGCAGAGGGCCGAGCAGCACTGGCCCGCCGGCTGGGTAAAGAAGAACCTTCCCTCGGTCGCGAGGCTGGCAAAGCACGGGCTGACCTTCAACCGCGCTTTCACCTCGGCCGCCGAATGCTCGCCCAGCCGGGCCGCCTTGCTCACGAGCACCTACCCGCAGCAGAACGGGGTCACGACCACGCCGGGCACCCTGTCGCCCACCGGCCTCAAGAACATGGCGCAGGTGAGGTCCGACGCCGGCTACGCCGTCGCCTGGAAGGGCAAGTGGCACCTGGCGTACTCCGCCACCGCCACCAGCCCGGATTTCCTCGCGGCGTACGACGCCAACGACTGGAACCCGCCCGACGCCGGCACCAGCTTGCAAGTGGATTCGACCCTCGGCGGCGGCACCCCCAACAACGACGGCCGCTACGTGAGCGGCCCGGACGGGGAGCCGGGACAGACGAAGGGGTACGGCGAGAGCGTCGTCGAGTTCCTGCGGGGTTACGACCAATCCGGCCCGCCCTTCTGCCTCTTCGTCTCGCTGGTCAACCCCCACGACGTTCACGTCTTGATGTTGGACTACGAGGCCTGGGGGTACCGTGCGGACGACTTCCGGCACGGGGGCATCTCCCTGCCCGAGAATCACGACGATAACCTGACGAGCAAGCCGGCCGTGCAGCTACAGTTCAGGCGGAATTGGCACTCCTTCTCGCGGCAGCAGAGTCTGGACTACGTTAACTTCTACGCCTACCTTCACAGGGTCGTGGACGGGCACATCACGAAGGTGCTCGACACGCTCGACGAACTCGACCTGACGGATGACACCCTCGTCGTGCGCTTCAGCGACCACGGCGAGATGGGGCTCTCGCACGGGCTGTGCGAAAAGATGTACACCGCCTACGACGAGACGATCCGCGTGCCGCTGGTCTTCTCGAACCCGGTCTGGTTCCCGAAGCCCGTCGAGACCGACTCATTCGCCACCCTCATCGACCTGTTGCCCACCCTCGCGCGGGTCGCCGGGGCGCGCGGCGTCGGGGGGATGGGGTTCAGGGGCAAAGACCTGACCCCGATACTCAAAGACCCGCACGCCGCGGTGCAAGACGGCGTGCTGTTCACCTACGACGACCCGTTGCTCCAGACCATTTCCGGCGCGCTGCACATCCGCTGTCTGCGTAAGCGAGACTGGATGTACGCGGTCTATTTCGACGAAGCCGGCACCGAGTTCCAGTATGAGTTATATGACCTGACCGCCGACCCCGGGCAACTGACCAACCTGGCGTACGACGCCCCCGTCTCCGCGCAGTGGCGGCGCCTACATAAAGAGCTGACGAAGAAGGTGACGGGACTGGGCGCCGCGCCCGCGGGTTTCGACTGGTCGAAGGCCGCGCCGCGCCGGTGGAGTAATCAGCCCCCGGTTCTCACGCACCTCTACAGCATGCCGCCCGAGCGCCGGAAGCTGGTCGGCGGCCGGGGCTAGGGTTACTCCCGGGTGAAAGTCGCCGCGAGTGAGTCACGGCATAAGGCGGGACGCGAAGGCGAAGGCCGGGTGCGGGTCAACATTGACCCGCACCCGGCCTTCGGTGTTTGTTTACAGTCCCCTTACGCCGGGGAGTTCGGGTCGGACGCCCGCATCAGGGCTTCGGACGGCGCGTAGCTCTCGGTGACGATCTGCGGGCAGCGCGCGCACGCGGCCTTCCCCTCCTGCTGCCACCACCGGCAGGTCGGGCGCAGCGTGCACGGGGGCGTGTCGCTTGCCACCGCCGGGAGCAGTTGCACGACCCGCTTGACCAGCCGGCAGTCCTCGCCGTCGAAGTGCTGGCAGGAGTGGCCGGCGCAGGGGGCCGCGAACCGAAAGACCTCGGTCGGGGCCACGGGGCCGGAGAGGGCCAGCAACTCGTCCGTGACCGGCAGCGCCCTCGTCAGGTGAACCAGACGCGGAGACTCGGTCGTCCCCTCGACGACGCCGAAGGCCACGCTGCCGGCCATCCCCGGCTGGGCGCTCGGGCAGAGAGGCTGCGCGCCTTCGTCATGCTCTTTCATGCCTCACCTCCTTGCCGACGCGCGCCGCGGCCGCTACTGCTGTTGCCCGCCCCCGCCGCCTTTGAAGAAGTCGGGCGGCTCGGCGATGATGCCGCAGATGATCCGTACGGGAAGCCTGGCGCCCTCTTTGACGCCCAGCGCCCGCGTGATCGACCTGGTGACGGCCTCCGTGAGGTCGCCGACATCGATGCGGGTGGTCTCTCTTCCCGAGGCTTCCGGGGGCGCGGCTGACCCTGTCGGTGGTTTCTTACTCATCTCGTAATCTCCTATCTCTCTGTTGAGTGTGACGGTGACGTTGCGAGTGTGCGGGCGAGGCCGCGAAGGCCGAGGCGTCAGGCAGCCGCGGCTCGGAGAACGCTCAAGTCCGACGAGGAAGCACGCGCGGTGCCGGACGTGTTGAGAGTCCTCCTGTAAAGTCGGGAACGGTCGAAAGCTTATCCGTTCGAGGCGCGCGCACGTTATAAGAAATCGGTGGCACTGTCAACGGTTAAATCGGGCCGTCAGGCGAGGATTCGTTTCAGTCGGGACGCGAGGGACGAGACGTGCGGCTCCTGAATCATCCCCAGGTGCGTGCCGGGGACGGCGTAGACCTCCACGCCTTCGGCCGCGAGTCCGCCCCACCCGAGGGCGGAATCGAGATTCTCCCCGCCGTCGGGCGGCCGCCCGTCGCCGTCGTGCCGCTCGCTCGGCCTGAAAAGGGTGATGCGGCCCGCGAAGCGCCGCGGGCGGTAGGCGCGCGCGGCCCCGATGCGCGACCGACACCCGCGCAGCCAGTTCGTGAACTCACGCGGCCCGACCTCGGGCGGGAGCAGCCCCACGCGAGTCGCCGTCTCAAAGGCGTCCTTGATGTCTTCTTCCGTGCCCGCCCTGCACAACTCGTCCAGCGCGTTCAGCACGCCCTCCGAGGCCAGAGGGTCTGCGTCGTCGCCCTCCCGCGTCGCGCCGCCCGCGCGCGGGTGAAACTCATCGCCCAGCAGTTCCGGCGCGTAAGTGTCGAACATGACGAGCGCCGCCACGGCCTCGCCGCGCGCCTGTAGCTGCCGCGCCATCTCGAAGGCGACGACGCCCCCCAGCGACCAGCCCCCGAGCCTGTAAGGCCCCGACGGCTGCGCGGCGCGCACGGCCTCGACGTAATCGGCGGCCATCGTCTCGACGTCGGCGTGCGGCTCTCCGCCGCGGGTCAGCTCGGGCGCGCGGAGACCGTAGAGCGGCTGTTCGGGGCCGAGGCGGCGTGACAAGTCCAGATAGCAGAAAGGACTCCCGCCCACCGGGTGGACGCAGAAGAACGGGGGCAGATGCCCCCGCGGCTGGATGGCGACGAGGAGCGGGCTCGCCGCCGCGGGCTCCGGCGAGCCGGCGCGTGTCGCCGGCCGGCCGTTCGCCCGCTCCCTCTGATAGCCGAGGGCTTCGGCCGCGTCCCAGGTCACCTCGGCCAGCGGGTCGTCCGCGGCCTGCCCGCGCCAGCGCTCCGCGACCGCGGCGTCGACGCGGCTGTGCTGATGAAATTTCACGTCGCCGAGCATCTGCGAGAGCGGGTGGATGCCGTCCGTCATGCGCCCCTCCTGATGGCGGTAGGGCTCGACCATCGCGGGGTGAAACTCAATGCCGAGGAAGCCGCACAAGCCTTCGAGCACTTCGCGCGGGCTGCTCACCAACTCCTCGAACCTCAGCCGGTGTTGACGCCCGGCCGGGACGCCCGACAGAAACTCCGCGATGTTCTGCTGGCTGACGAGCCAGATGAGTTCCGCCAGCTCGCGGCGGGAGAAGGAATGCCTGTAGCGGAAAAAGACCTGTTCCAGCTTGGCCTCCTCGAACGACCGTATCATGCCGTAGGGGTGGCGCAGCAGGTGTACGTACAGCGCCCCGTCGAACCAGTTTTCGGCCCGCCGCAACACCTCTTTGTCGAGCGCGTAGGAAGGGGTCTTGTCCACCAGCGTCCTCCCGCCCACCCACTCCTGCATGAGGCCGTAGAACTGCGGGACGCTCAAGTCTCGCCCCTCGCACTCCTCCATGAGCCGGCGCGCTTCCTCCATCCCGCAGCCTTTGACCTCCATCACGGCGCGCACCGTCCCCTCAAGCCAGAAGCTATACTTGCCCGACAGTGCCTCGCGCCTCTCCGCCAGCGTGTTGAACGAGAGCAGCTCCAGCTCCGGCGGGGCGAAGAGTAAGGGGTGGCCCGCCAGCATCACGCGCAGCAGCGTCGAGCCGGAGCGCGGGGGCGAAAGGACGAAGACGGCGGGAGGGTTTTTCGCTGCGGGCGTCGGCGCGGCCGGCGCGACGCCGATGACTTCCCTCACCCGCGCGAGCGCCGCCGCGTTGACCGAGCGGGACGAGCCTTCATCCGCGCCGGCAACGGGCCACGGCCCGCCCTCTTCGTCGCCGACCAGTCTCGACACGGCGGCGGAGTAATGCTCGGTCAGGTACGCGGCCAGCGCCGCGACGGTCGGGGCCTCGAAGAGCGCCACGACGTAGACGAAATCGCCGAGGCGCTGTTGCAGCTTGTTGACGAGTATCGCGGCTCGCAACGAATCCCCGCCGAGGTCGAAGAAGTTGTCGTGAGCCCCGACCCGCTCCACGCCGAGAATCTCCCTCCACGTCTCCGCCAGCAGACGCTCAAGCGCGGAGCGCGGCTCGGCGTAGTCCCCGGCCATGCGCGGGCGCTCGCCCCCGGCGGACGGGAGCGCGCGCCGGTCGACCTTCCCCGCCGGCGTCCGCGGCAACTCATCGACGAAGACGAAGGCCGAAGGCACCATGTAGTCCGGCAGCCGCGCCCTCAGGTGCTCCCTCAAATCTTCGGCCGTCGGCTCGGGCCCGGCTTCGGCGACGAGGTAAGCGACGAGCCGCCCGTCGCCCGGCGCGTCCTCGCGCACGGCGGCCGCCGCCTGCCTCACCGCGCGGCACTCGCCGAGCGCCGCCTCTATCTCCTCAAGCTCGATGCGGTAGCCGCGAATCTTCACCTGACTATCGAGGCGGCCCAGAAACACTATGCTCCCGTCCGCCTCGTGGCGCGCGAGGTCTCCCGTCCGGTACAGCCTGGCCCCCGGCTCGGTGCCGAAGGGGTGCGGGATAAAACTTTCGGCGGTCAGGCCGGGATGATTCAGGTACCCGCGCGCCACGCCGGGGCCGCCCACGTACAGCCCGCCGGACACCCCGACCGGCACGGGTTGCAGGTGCCGGTCGAGCACGTAGAGATGCATGTTGCACGTCGGGCGGCCGACGGGCACGTAAGCGCGCGCGGCGTCCTCAGCGCGGCACTCGTGCGCCGCGCAGTAGACGGTCGCCTCGGTCGGCCCGTACTCGTTAAAGAGACGCGCACGCGGCAGCACGCGCTGATGCTCGCCGATTAGTTGGGGCGTACACACCTCCGCGCCGACCGTGACCACGCGCAGAGAGTCGAGCTGGCCGGGCCGCGCCTGCTCAAGCAGGAGCGAGTAGAACGAAGGGACTGTGTAGAGGTGCGGAATCCGCCCCGCGGCGATCAGCTCGGCCGCCGCCGCCGGGTCGGACTGCTGCCCCTCGCGCGGGATGACGAGCACGCCGCCCTGCGTCAGCGCGCAGAAGATGCTCAGCAGCGAGCCGTCGAAAACATACGACATCTGCAACAGCGTGCCGGCGACCCGCTCGCGGGTCTGCGCGAACCTCGCGTGGATGGTGTTGGCGAGGCTGGCGTGGCTGACCATCACGCCCTTGGGTCTTCCCGTCGAGCCCGACGTGTAGATGACGTAGGCGAGGTTGTCGGGCGAGAGCGCGGTCGGCGCTGACCCGCCGCCGGCTCCCGCGGCGTGCGCGTCGTCCCCGCCGGCGGGGTAGTCTTCGTCGAGGCAGACCGCGCGCGCGCGCGTCGCCGGCAGGCCCGCGGCAAGGCTCCGCTGCGTCAGCAGCACGGTGGCGCCCGTGTCTTCCAGCACGAACCTCACACGCTCCTGCGGGGCGGCGGGGTCGAGCGGGACGTAGGCGCCGCCGGCCTTGAGCACGCCGAGTATGCCGACGAACATTTCGGGCGACCTCCTGACGCAGATGGCGACCGCGCTCTCCGGCCCGACGCCCAGCCCGCGGAGGTGTTGCGCCAGCCGGTCGGCCAGCCGGTTCAGCTCCGCGTAGCTGAGCTGCCGCCCTTCAAATGCGAGGGCCGCACCGTCGGGCGCTCGCGCGGCCTGCCTCTCGAAGAGCACGTGGACGTAATCGTCCGGCGCGGGCTCGCGCCGCCCGGCGCCCCACTCGTCCAGCACGCGCCGGCGCTCCGCCTCACTCAACAGCGGCAACTCCGCGACGGGGCGCTCCGCGTCGTCGACCGCCGCCGCCAGCAGCGTCGTGTAATGGCCCGCCATGCGCCGGACGGTCTCCGGCTCGAACAGGTCTGTGTTGTAACGCAGCCTACAGTAGACGCCTTCGCCCACCTCCTCGACGTTCAGGGTCAGGTCGAAGGCCGTGGTCGTCAGGTCGAGGTCGGCCGGGCTCATCTCCAGGCCCGGCAGTTGGAACGACTCGGCCGGCGTATTTTGCAGCGCGAAGAGAACCTGAAACAGCGGCGCGTGACTCAGGCTGCGCTCGGGCTGTAGCTCCTCGACCATCCTCTCAAGCGGCATCTCCTGATGCGCGTAAGCCCCGAGGCAGGTCTTCTTCACGCGGCGCAGCAGCTCGCGAAACGTCGGCTCGCCGGAGAGGTCTGCGCGCAGCACCAGCGTGTTCGCGAAGAAGCCGATGAGCCCCTCGACCTCCGCACGATTGCGCCCCGCGATGGGCGTCCCGACCGTCACGTCCGTCTGCCCGCTGTAGCGCGAGAGCAGAGCCTGAAACGCCCCGAGCAACACCATGAACATGGTGACGCCCTCGCGCCGGCAGAGTTGCCGGAGCCCGGCGGGCAGGCCCTCGGGGAGGGCGAACTCGAAGTGCGCGCCGGCGAGGGTCTGAACCTGCGGGCGCGGCCTGTCCGTCGGCAGCGTCAGCACGGGCGGGGCCCCGCTCAACTGCTCGCGCCAGTAGGTCAGTTGTTCTTCCAGCACGTCGCCCGTCAGCCACTCGCGCTGCCACACGGCGTAGTCGGCGTACTGAATCGGGAGTTCGGGGAGCGCCGGCTCCCGCCCGCCGGTGTATGCGTCGTAGAGGGCGATGACCTCGTTCATCAGCACGCCGATGCTCCACCCGTCGGAGATGATGTGGTGGATGACCAGCAGCAGCACGTGCTCCTCGGGCGACAGGCGCAGCACGCGCGCGCGCAGCAGCGGCCCGCGCCGGAGGTCGAACGCGCGCGTGACCTCTTCGGTGGCGAGGCGGCGCGCCTCCGCCTCCAGCTCGCCGGCCGGCACGGCGCTCAAGTCCAGCACCGGGAGCGGAATCTCCGCCTCCTCCGAGATGAGCTGTGCGGGGCGGTCGTCAATCAGGTCGATGCTCGTGCGCAGAACCTCGTGGCGTCGCGCCACCTCGCAGAGCGCCGCGCGCAGGTGCCCCACGTCGAGCCGCCCCTTGAGACGCATGGCGACGGGCAGGTTGTAGGTGGAGCTTCCCGGGTACATCTGCTGGAAGAACCACAGGCGCTGCTGCGCGAACGAGAGCGGGAAGACGTACACGTCTTCGGCCGCCGGCTCTCCCGCCCCCGCGGGGCCGCGGGTCTGTTCGTGGGTAAAGGCGTCAGTCATTGGCGTCTGTTATTTCCGCGGGCGCTTCACCGTGCGCGGCTGCCTCGCGATGGGCGCGGCGGCGGGCGGCGGTTCGGCCGGCGCCTCGGCCGCGGCCTGCTCGACGAACTCGGCGAGCCCGGCGACGGTCGGCCTCTCGAAGACGACCCGCAACGGTATCTCGGTGTGGAGGAGCTCTCTCAAGCGCGAGACGAGCTGCGTGGCGAGCAGGCTGTGCCCCCCGAGGTCGAAGAAGTTGTCCTCCACGCCGACCTGCTCGATGCCGAGCACGCTCTGCCACACCCCCGCGATTCGTTCTTCGAGTTCGCCGCGCGGGGCGACGTAGGCGACCTGCATGTCCGGGCGCGGGTGCGCCGTCCGCGACTGCTGGAGTCGCGCGACCTCTTCGAGGATTAGAGACCGGGTCGATTCGCCCGCCTCCCTGAAGACGCTTTGCAGGTCTTTCGTCGAGACGAGCACCTGCGGCGGCGCGCCGTCCGCCAGGATGCGCTCGAACGCGTCGACGCCCTCCGCCGACGAGATGCCGTCGGCGAGGAGGTTCGGCATCTGCCCCGCCTCGCCGGCGCCCCCCGTGTGCCCGCCGACGCCCGCGTCGCCCAAGCCTCAAGGCGCGGCGGCCTTCACCGCCATCCCCACGTCCCGCCACGTGTCCCAGTTCACCGACACCGTCGGCGTGCCGTACTTCCGCGAGTTGTAACTGGCGAAGGCGTCGAGGAAGGCGTTGGCCGCGCAATAGTCCACCTGGCCGAACGCGCCGGTCACCGAGACGAGGGACGAGAAGAGCGCGAGGAAATCCAACCGCTCACCTTTGAATAAATCTTCGAGCACCCGCGCGCCCTTCACCTTCGGCGCGAGGACGCCGGCGGCCGCCGCGGCCGTCTTCGCCTCTATCATCCCGCCGGGCGAGATGCCCGCCGAGTGAATCACGCCGTCGATTCGGCCGAAGCGCCCGCGCGCGAGGCCGACGACCTCGCGCATCCGCCCGGCGTCGGCCGCGTCGGCCGCGAAGGCGAGCACCTCCGCGCCGTCCTCTTCCATCGACGCCATCTCGCGCAGCTTCACGCTCAGCTCGTCGTCGGGGTGAGTCTCAAGCCTTCGCGCCCACTCCTCCCTCGGCGGGAGCGCGGAGCGCCCCGTCAGAATCAACTTCGCCCGCAGGGTTCGCGCGAGGTGTCGCGCCAGCACCAGCCCGATGCCCCCGAGCCCGCCCGTAATCAGGTAAACGCCCTCTTCCCTCAGCAGGGACGGGTCGCCGGGACGCGCCCCGAGTCTGACGGGCTCGAAAGCCTGAACCCACCGCAGGCCGCCGCGGTAAGCGACGACCTCTTCCCGCGAGTCCGACGCGAGTTCGGAGACGACTTGCGCGACCAGCCTCTCCTCCTGACGGCCGCCCGCCGCCGGGAGGACGACATCGACGCTGCGGCAGGTGATGTTCGGATACTCCTGCGGGATGACCTTGCAGGGGCCGAGCGCCGTCGCCTTCTCGGGCGTGAGGCTCTCTTCCCCGGTGACGCTCTGCACGCCGTTTGATAAGACCGTGATCGAGACCTCCCCGTCCGCGTCGTGCCGCCCGAGCGCACGCGCGAGGAAGGTCAGGCTGTAGAAGCTCTCGTCCAGCGCCCGCTCGGAAAACTCTCCGCCGCCGCCGTCCTGCCCCGGCGCCGTGACGCACAGCGAGTGGAGCACCGCCCCGGGCAGCTTACCCCGCGACTTCAGGTCGAGGAGCAGCGACTCGTAGTCCTCCGGCCGCGCGACGTTTATCGTGTAGCCCCCGCCGTCGTCGCGCCCGAAGCCCTCCCCGTCGCTGACGGTAATCACTTCGCGGCCGTCCCGCTCAAGCCGCTCCACGATGCGCGCGCCGAGACCCGCCGCGTCCGCGAAGACGAGCCACGACGCGCGACGCCCTGCGGGGTCGGCCGCCGGGGCGGTCGCGGCCGGGCGCGCGGAAGGCTTCCAGTAAGGTAGATAGAACCAGTCGGCAACGTCCGGCTCCCTGCGCGCCGACCTGTGCCGCCCGCGGGCCGCCGCTTCCGGTTGCTGCCACTCGACCCAGTAGCGGCGACGCTCGAACGGGTAGGTCGGGAGTTGCACGCGGCGGCGCGACTGGCCGGCGTAGAAGCCGGGCCAGTCGACACGCACGCCCGCCAGCCAGAGCTTACCGAGCGCCCCCGTCAGGAACTCCTCGTCGGGGCAGGAATCGTTCGGGTGTCCGAGCGAGTTGACGACGACCTGCCCGGCCTCGTGCGCGAGCGGCCTGACCGTCGTGCTCAGCGCCCGACCCGGCCCGACTTCGAGCAGCGCAGAGCCCCCGCCCTTCAACAACTCGCGCACGCCGTCGGCGAAGCGCACGGTCTGACGCAGGTGCCGCCCCCAGTAGTCCGGGCCGGTCGCCTCGCGCGCCGTGACCCACGTCCCCGTCACGTTTGACACGTAACGCAGACGCGGGGCGTTGAGCTTCACGCCCCCGACGTGTTCGACGAAGCGTGCGACGACGGGCTCCACCATCGCGGAGTGGAAGGCGTGGGACGTGAGCAGGAGGCGGCACTCGACGCCCCTCTCGGCGAGGCGGCTCTGCAACTCCTCTATCGCGTCGTGCGTGCCCGCCACGGTGCAGAGCGCGGGGCCGTTGACCGCGGCGACCGACAGCCCGCGGCTGAGCAGCCCGCGCACCTCGTCCTCGGGCAGCGCGACGGCGAGCATCGAGCCCTCCGGCAGAGATTGCATCAGCTCCCCGCGGAACGCGACCAGCGACAGCGCGTCTTCGAGCGAGAAGACCCCGGCGAGGCAGGCGGCGACGTACTCGCCGATGCTGTGGCCGATCATCGCGCTCGGGTTCAGCCCCCACGCCATCCACATACGCGCCAGCGCGTACTCGACGGCGAACAGCGCGGGCTGCGTCACGCGCGTCTGCTTCAGCCGGGCCGCGGCCTCTTCGGCCCGCCCGTCGCCCGGGTACAGCACGTCGCGGAGGTCGAAGCCCAGACTCGGCTTGAGCAGCTCGCAGCACGCGTCCAACTGTTCGCGGAAGACGGTCTCGCTCCGGTAGAGCCCCTCGCCCATCCCGACGTACTGCGCGCCCTGACCGGGGAACATGAAGACGACGTGGCGGTCGGACGCGTCGCCCGCCGACGTGAAGACCCGGCGCGCGTCGAGCGCGTCAAGAGAGGCAATCGCGTCTTCGGTTCGGCGGCACACGACGACGCGACGGCGGGAGAAGGTTTTTCGCCCGACCTGCAAGGTGTAAGCGACGTCGGCGAGGTCGGAGTCGGGGTGTGCCCTCAGGTGTGCGGCCAGGTTCGCGGTCGCCTCCGCGAGCGCGGCGTCCGTCTTCGCCGAGAGCACCAACAACTGCCACGGCCTCGAAACGCCGGAGGGTTTAACCCGCGGCGCCTCTTCGAGGACGACGTGTGCGTTCGTGCCGCCGATGCCGAAACTGCTCACGCCCGCGCGGCGCGGCGCGTCGCCGCGCTCCCACGCGGACAACTCACTGTTGACGTAGAAGGGGCTGTCTTCGAGCCCGAGCGCGGGGTTCGGACGACCGTAGTGCAGGCTCGGCGGGAGCTGCTTGTGTTCGAGCGCCAGCACGGTCTTGATGAGTCCGCCCACGCCCGCCGCCGCGTCGAGGTGCCCCATGTTGGTCTTGAGCGAGCCGATGGCGCAGAACCCCTTCTCGTCGGTCGTCGCGCGAAAAGCCTGCGTGAGCGCGGCGACCTCGATCGGGTCGCCGAGCGGCGTGCCCGTGCCGTGTGCCTCGACGTAACCGATGGTTTCGGGGCTGACGCCGGCCGCCATCTGCGCGGAGCGGATGACCTCCGCCTGCCCCTCGACGCCGGGGGCCGCGTAGCCGACCTTCGCCGAGCCGTCGTTGTTGACGGCCGAGCCCTTGATGACGGCGTGTATGAGGTCGCCGTCTTCG
This sequence comes from Pyrinomonadaceae bacterium, assembly GCA_036399155.1. Taxonomy (GTDB): domain Bacteria; phylum Acidobacteriota; class Blastocatellia; order Pyrinomonadales; family Pyrinomonadaceae; genus QHXN01. The sequence continues at coordinate 5,965 of DASWNR010000313.1, read as the reverse complement.
ATGGCGTCGGCGAGGCGCTTGAGGACGACGACGCCGACGCCGCTTCCGCCGACGGTGCCGCGCGCCTCCGCGTCGAACGCGCGGCAGTGGCCGTCGGGCGAGCTGATGCCGCCCTCCTGATACACGTACCCGGTCTTGTTGTAGTTGCCGACGGTCACGCCGCCGGCCAGCGCCATCCGGCATTCGCCGTCGAGCAGGCTCCTGCAAGCCATGTGGACGGCCACCAGAGAGGTCGAGCAGGCGGCCTGCACGGCGACGCTCGGCCCCCGCAGGTTCAGCTTGTAAGAGACGTGCGTGGGCAGGTGGTCTTTCTCGTTCCCGATGGCGACCTGCAAGTCGCCGAGCCCCTCTATGATCTCGGGGCGTGAGTAGAGGTTGTAGAGGTATGCGTTCGGCCCCGCCCCCGCGAAGACTCCCACGGGGCCGCCCGTGCGCCCCGGGTCGTAGCCGGCCCGCTCGATGGCCTCCCACGCGCATTCGAGAAAGAGCCTGTGCTGCGGGTCCATCGCCTCGGCCTCGCGCGGGTTGTAGCCGAAGAACATCGCGTCGAACTTGTCTATGTCGTCGAGGACGACGCCCGCCTTGACGTAGTTCGGGTGCGCGAGCAGCTCGGGGTCTACGCCCGAGGCCAGCAGCTCCTCGTCGGAGAAGAATGTGACCGACTCGACGCCGTCGCGGAGATTCTGCCAGAACTGCTCGACGGTGCGCGCGCCGGGGAAGCGCCCCGCCATGCCGACGACGGCGACCTCCGCCCCCGCCGGCCGCGGCCGCGGCTCGACGCGGCCGAGCTGTCGCGTGGCGGCATCCGCGTCCGGCGCCTCCGGCGCGATGAAACCCGCGAGCGCGCTGACCGTCGGGTACTTGAACAGGTCGAGCATGGTGAGGTCGGCGTCGAACGCCTTCCGCAGCTCGCTGTGGACGCGCACGAGCAGGAGCGAGTGTCCGCCGAGGTCGAAGAAGTTGTCGTGGACGCCCACCTGCTCAAGCCCGAGCGCCTCGCGCCAGATGGCGGCGACGGCGCGCTCGACTTCGGAGCGCGGGGGGACGAGCGCCTCCGCCTCGTCCCTCACGCCCCCGGGCGCGGGGAGCGCGCGACGATCCAGCTTGCCGCTCGGGGTCAGCGGGAACTCGTCCACGAAGACGAAGGCCGATGGCACCATGAATTCCGGCAGCCGCCCTCTCAAGTACTCTCGAAGCTCGTTCTTCGCGACGACCGGCGCGCCCTCGGCCTCGACGTAAGCCACCAGCCGCTCGTGCCCGTCCGCGCCGGGTCGCGCCTCGACCACCGCACGCCGGACGCGCGCGTGCTCGCACAGCGCCGACTCTATCTCGCCGGGCTCGATGCGGAAGCCGCGGAGCTTGACCTGCTGGTCGCGGCGCCCAAGGAATTCGATGTTCCCGTCGGGCAGGTAGCGGACGAGGTCGCCCGTTCGATACAGCCGCGCGCCGTGCTCCCGCGAGAACGGGTCGGGGATGAACCTCTCGGCCGTCAGCCCGGGGCGGTTGAGGTAGCCGCGCGCCACGCCGTCGCCGCCGACGTGCAGCTCGCCCGCCACACCGACGGGCACGGGCTGCATGAGCGAATCGAGGACGTAGGCGCGCGCGCCGCCCACGGGGCGGCCGAGCGGCAGAGCCGGCCCGGCGTGCGGTTCTTCTTCCGGCGCCGCCGGTTCGTAGAGCGTCGCGGTGATGGTCGTCTCAGTCGTGCCGTAGGCGTTGAGCAGCCGCGCCGCGCTGCCGCCGAGGCCCCGCCACTCCGCGAGGCTCGCGCGCGCGACCTGCTCGCTGCCCGTCACGACCACGCGCAGACTCTCGGGCACGCGCCCCGTCGTCCGCGACAACTCGCCCAGCCACTCGTGCCACGCGGAGGCCGGCAGGTTCAGCACGGTCACGCCGCCCTGCTCGACCTGATTGCCTAAGCCCGGCACGCGCTCGTCGCGCAGCACGAGCGTCGCGCCGCAGAGCAGCGTCGGGAAAATCTCTTCCGCCGCCACGTCAAAGCTGAGCGACGCGAACTGTAGGACGCGGTCGCCCGCTCTCAGGCCGTAAGCGTCGCGCACCGCCCGCTGATGGTTGACCAGAGAGGCGCGCGTGACGCACACGCCCTTCGGCCGCCCCGTCGAGCCGGAGGTGTAGATGACGTAGGCCAGATTCTCGGGCGAGACCGCGACGCCGAGGTCGTGCGCGGGACGGCGCGCGATTGCGTGGGCGTCGGCGTCAACGCGGACGACGCGCGCGCCGTGTCCTTCGGGTAGCTCTTCCCCGAGACGGCCGTGCGTCAGTACCAACATCGCCCGGGCGTCTTCGAGCATGAAGCCGAGTCGCGCTTTCGGGTAGCGCGGGTCGAGCGGGACGTAAGCGCCCCCGGCCTTGAGGACGGCGAGCAGCCCCACGACCATCTCGGGCGAGCGTTCCATCAGCACGCAGACGCGCGACTCCGGCCCGACGCCGAGTTCCTTCAGGTGGTGCGCCAGCCGGTTCGCGCGCGTGTTGAGTTCGTCGTAGGTCAACCGCGCGTCCCCGGAGACGACGGCCGGCGCGGAGCCCGACGCGGCGGCCCGCGCCTCGAAGAGTTCGTGCAGACTCCCGCCGGCCGTAGGGGGCGGCCCCGCTTCGTTCCACCCGGCGAGCAGTTGCTCGCGCTCGGGCGCGGTCAGCAGCGGCACTTCGGCGACCGAGGCGTGCGGGTCGGCGACGACGCCTTCCAGCACGGCGCGGAAGTGGCCGAGCATCCGCTCGACGGTCGGGCCGTCGAAGAGGTCGGTGCTGTACTCGGCCACGGCCGTGATTCCGTCCGCGACCTCCAGCACGTCGAGGCTCAGGTCGAACTGCGTGGTGACCCGCTCGACCTCTAACGGCAGCAAGGTCAGCCCCCGCAGCGACGCCTCGTCCGTCACCGCGTTCTGCAACGAGAACATCACCTGAAAGAGCGGGCTCCGGCTCGTGCTCCGCTCCGGCTGAAGGTGCTCGACGAGCTGCTCGAACGGCATGTCCTGGTGCGCGTACGCCCCGAGCGAGACCGAGCGCGCGCGCCTCAACAGCTCGACGAAACTCGGCCGCCCCGACAGATCTGTTCGCAGCACAAGGGTGTTGACGAAGAAGCCGATGAGCCCCTCCAACTCCACGCGGTTGCGGTTGGCGATGGGCGTGCCGACGATAACGTCTTCCTGCCCCGTGTAGCGGTAGAGCAGCGTCTTGAAGGCCGCGAGCAGCAGCATGAAGAGGGTCACGCCCTCGCGCTGCGCCAGCGCCTTGAGCCGCGCGGACAGGTCGGCGTCGAGGGCAAACACGCGGCTCGCGCCGCGGAAACTCTGGAAGGGCGGACGCGGCCTGTCCGCGGGAAGCTCCAGCACGGGGAGCGCCCCGCCGAGCTGCTGTTTCCAGTACTGCCGGTCGGCGTCCTGCGCCTCGCCCGACAGGTGGCGGCGTTGCCAGACCGCGAAGTCGGCGTACTGTACGGGAAGCTCTTCGAGGGGGGATTCGCGCCCCTCCGCGAAGGCCGCGTACAACTGCGCCACCTCTTTGACGAGCACGCCCATCGACCACCCGTCGGAGACGATGTGGTGCATCGTGAACAGGAGCACGTGCTCTTCGCCGGAGAGCCGCAGCAGGCGCGCGCGGTAAAGCGGGCCGTGCTCTAAATCGAACGCATGGCCCGCCTCCGATTCGGCGAGCCGCCGCGCCTCAGCCATGCGCTCGACTTCCGAAAGGTCTTCGAGGCTTTGCACGTCGAGCCGCACCGCCTCGGGCGCGTCGATGAGCTGCACGGGGCTCCCGTCGCGCAGCGCGAAGCGCGTGCGCAAGGATTCGTGCCGCCTGACGATTTCGCTCAAGGTTCGCTCAAGCGCCGCGACGTGCAGCGTGCCGCCGAGCCGCACCGCGACCGGCATGTTGTAAGCCGAGCCGCCCGGCTCAAGCTGGTGTATGAACCAGAGCCGCTGCTGCGCGAACGAGAGCGGGAGGTCGCCGTCGCGCGCGACGGGGACGAGGGGCGCGGACGGCGCGCCCGTCCCGGCGCGCAGCGAGGCTTCGACGTGCCGCGCCAGCCCCTCGACGGTCGGCGACTCGAAGATGCTGCGCAGCGGCAGCTCGACCGAGAAGCTTTCGCGCACGCGCGAGACGAGCTGCGTGGCGAGCAGCGAGTGACCGCCGAGGTCGAAGAAGTCCGCGGCGGCGCTCACGCTTTCGAGCCTGAGCACGTCGCACCACAGACGCGCCATCAGCTCCTCGGTCGGCGTCCGCGGCGCGACGTAGCTCGCCGCGGACGCGGCGGCGCCGGAGTCCGGCGCGGGCAGCGCGCGGCGGTTCACCTTCCCCGTCGGCGTCAGCGGCAGCTCGTCGAGGAACACGAACGCGCCCGGCACCATGTATTCCGGCAGCCTCGCACGCAGTTGCTCGCGCAGCCCGGCCGTCGTCGGGCGCGCCCCGTCCCCGGCCACCACGTAAGCCACCAAACGCCTCTCGCCCGGCGCGTCCTCGCGCGCCGCGACCGCCACGTCCCGGACGCCGTCGCACGCGCGCAGCGCCGACTCCACCTCGCCCGGCTCCACACGGAAGCCGCGCACCTTCACCTGTTCGTCCGCGCGCCCGAGGAACTCAAGTTGGCCGTCCGCCAGCCAACGCGCCACGTCGCCCGTGCGGTAGAGACGCGCGCCCGGCTCATCACCCGACGGGCCGAACGGGTCGGGGACGAACGCCGCGGCCGTCAACCCGGGGCGGTTCAGGTAGCCGCGCGCGACCCCGCGACCGCCCACGTAGAGCTGACCGGGGACGCCCGCCGGCACCGGCTGAAGAAAGTTGTCGAGCACGTAGAGGCGGGCCCCCGCGGCCGGGCGGCCGATGGGCAAAGACGCACGCTCGGCGTCACCGGGGCCGCACTCGTACGCCGCGCAGTAGATGGTCGCCTCGGTCGGCCCGTACTCGTTATAGAGCCGCGCACGCGGCAGCACGCGCTGATGCCTGCCGACGAGTTCGGGCGGGCACGCCTCCGCGCCGACCGTCACCGCCCGCAGCGAGTCCAACTCTCCGGGCCCCGCCTGCTCAAGCAGGAGCGAATAGAACGAGGGGACGGTGAACAGGTGTGAGAGCCGCCCTTCCGCGACGAGCCGGGACAGGTGCGCGGGGTCGCCGTGCCGCCCCTCCTGCGTCAGCACGAGCACGCCGCCCTGCGTCAGCGCGCAGAAGATGCTCAGCAGCGAGCCGTCGAAGGCGTAAGACATCTGGAGCGGGGTGCCGTCCACGGGCGCCTCAACCTGCGCGAGCTGGGCGAAGATGGCGCCCGCGAGGCTGGCGTGACTGACCACGACACCCTTCGGCCGCCCCGTCGAGCCGGACGTGTAGATGACGTAGGCGGCGTTCTCATCGCACAGCTCGCGCGCCGCGTGCCCCCCGCCTCCGAAGCCGACTTCGTCAGCCACGTCTTCGTCAACCGCGTCGAGCAGTACCGCGTGCAGACCCTCGGCGGGCAGCGCGTGGGCGAGCGGCGTCTGCGTCAACACCACTTCCGCCCCCGCGTCTCGCAGCACGAAGGCGATGCGCTCCGGGGGCGTGGCCGGGTCGATGGGTACGTAAGCCCCGCCGGCCTTGAGCACGCCGAGCACCGCCGCCACCTGCTCCGGCGAACGCTCAAGCAGAAGCCCCACGCGCGACTCGGGCCGCACGCCGAGCGCGCGCAGGCGACGCGCGACGAGCCCGGCCCGACGGTCGAGCTCGCCGTAGCTCAACACGCGCTCGCCGCTGACGACGGCCGCGGCCTCCGGCGTGCGCGCGGCCTGCGCCTCGAACTGCGCGTGGACGGTCTCGCCCCCGGGGAGCGCCGCGCCGCGCGCCCACTCGCCGAGGAGCTGTTGGCGCTCCCCCGGGGCGAGCACGCTCAACTCGGAGAGGCGGCGTTCCGGTTCCGCGACGACGGCTTCCAGCAGCGACGCGAACCGCCCGAGGAGACGCCGGACGGTCTCGCGCTCGA
>DASWNR010000312.1:0-13272 GCA_036399155.1 Pyrinomonadaceae bacterium | reverse complement strand
CCTTCGAGGCGTCGCGCAGCCCCGTGCAGAAGATGATGAGACGGCGCGGGGCGCCCGCTTCGTCGGTCACGTCGAAGGGGCCGGGCCGGAGCGTTAGATTGTCGAGCGCCTGCGCCTCTCCCGAGCCGGCGCCGTTCGCTGTGAAGACGCCCGGCGCCGCGCGCGCGACGTTGACGAGGCCGCGCGTCTCGAAGCCGTCGTGGTTGACAACAGAGACATCCGCCGGGCCGGAGCCGAGTCCCGGCGGCATCAGGAAGTTAATCTGCGTCGGCGAGACGTAGAAGAGTTGCGCCGCGTGTCCGCCGACCCTGACGCCGACGTTCACGAGGCGGGTCGGGAATCCGCCGTCCGCGAGCCTCGACGCGTGCGCGGACGAGAGAGAAAGGTTGCGCCCCTTGACGACCGCCAGCGATTCCGGCGCGAGCGCGTTCGCCGCCGGCGTGCGTTCGGGGGCGGCAGCGTTAAAGAGTTGCAGGCCGGCTTCGGAGTCCGCGCGCGTCGGCGCGTCGGCGAGGTAAATCTCGGAGTCGTTAGCGAACTCCTCCGGCGCGTCGCGTTCGGAGAGCACGCGCGGGAAGTTGAAGGCGACGAGCGCCCCCGCGTCGTCGAGCGCCGAGACGACCTCGGCCGTCGCGGCGGCGGGCGCGTCGGTCAGCCGCGTCGAGGCGTCCGCGGGGATGTCGTAGAGGTACAGCTCGACGCTCGCGTCGGAGTTTCCGCCCGAGACGTTGCGGCGCGTGGCGAAGGCGACGCGGTTCCCGTCGCCGCTGACGGTCGGGTGGAGCGGCACGTCCGTCTGGCGTGTCCCGAGCCGCGTCAACTGCCGCACGACGTGGCCGTTGCGCCCGTCGAGCAGAAAGACCTGCGTCGCGCCGTTCGCGCCGCGCGCCGAGTAGACGACGCGCAGCCCGTCGTCGCTCATGGCGCGCCCGTAGGTCGCGGAGAGTTCACGCACGCCCGAGGCGGCCTCGAACGTCTCGCCGCTCGCGACCGAGTACAGGAGCAGGTCGCTCAAGACCTGTTCGCCCGCCTCGCGGTCGCGTACGAAGGCGACGCGCGACCCGTCGCCGCTCAGCTTCGCGTCGCGCGCGCCCGTCCCGCCGTCTACGCGTGTGAGTTGTGAGAGGCTTTGCGCCAGCGTGTCTAGCAGAAAGATTTCGCCGTTGCGGTCGGGGTTCTCACCCGTAAGGTCGCGGTCGGACGAGAAGGCCACGAGCCGCCCGTCGTTGGAGACGGACGGACGAAAGCAGCCCTGAGCGGCACGTTGCGAAGGGTCGTCGGGCGACGTGTGCGTCAACTGCCGGAGACGCCCGTTCTCTGAAAGGAAAATCTCGGAGTTGCCGTCACGGTTCTCGCCGACGGGGTCTTCGCGGCCGGCGAAGACGACGCGCGAGCCGTCCTGCGACATCGACGGCGCGGGCGCGCGCGAGAGCGCAAGCTCCTTGAAGGTCGCCGCCGCTGAAGTGTCGGTCTTAAAGAGTCGGAAGCCGACGCCCGACCCGCCCGCGGCGAGGTCTGCGTTCGACTCGAAGGCGAGCGTGCGGCCGTCGCCGCTGAGTGAAGGGTTGAGGCTGAGCGCGCCCCGCGCCGTGTGTGTGACGCGACGCGGCGTCACCCCCTGCGACCCGACCCGCGCGCCCGGCAGACACAGCGAGACGGCGACGATTGCGACGACAAAGACGGCTCGCCTTATAAGTGAGGACACGCCAGACCTCCGATGTCAAAGAAGAGGCTGGCGGGCCGCTTACAGCTCTGTCGTTTGAAATTTAACGTCCGAAGGGCACTTCACTCGAAGCGGACAAGTCACACCCGTGAGACGGCGCGGCCTACAGTGCGCCGCATTCTACAACTTCGCGCGGGAAAGGCAAGAATAATTTCAAGGGGATAAACGATGGTCTATAATAACGACCCCGAAGAGTTAGTAGCCTTGCCGCTCGTCAAAGACACAGCCCTTATGCAGATAAACGACGTGGCTAACACTCAATGACAACCTCATCCGCCGCATCACCAAAAGTTTTTATCAGCTACACACACGATTCACCCGAGCACATGGGTCGCGTCCTTAGTCTCTCAGACCGTCTGCGAGCCGAAGGAGTTGACTGCCACATTGACCAGTATGAAACGTCTCCGCCGGAAGGCTGGCCCCGGTGGACGAGCAGACAGATAGAGGAGGCGGACTATGTTCTCGTCGTCTGTACAGGGGTATACGAAAGGAGATTCAAAGGCTCGGAAGAGGCAGGAAAGGGTCTGGGGGCGCAGTGGGAAGGCGCGATCATCACACAAGAGCTTTATACGGGCGCGGCGAATAACAAGAAGTTCATCCCCGTACTTTTTTCGCCCGACGACTCGCACAACGTGCCGCGCGTCCTGAGAGGCGTGCAGTCCTACAACCTGAGCCGCGAGAACGGCTACACGGAACTCTACAGGCGGCTGACGAATCAGCCGCGTGTCAGGAAACCGAACCTCGGGAGCCTTAAGCCTTTGCCGATACCGGAGCGGAGGCAGGACTTTTCCGACGCCCGGAACGCTCCCCACAAGTCAAGCTCCTCGCAGCGGAGGGAAGTGATTCTGGTCGCCGTCGTAATTTTCATCATCGTCCTGGCCGCCGCCACGTATTTCGTTCTCAGCTCGAAAGGGCAATCTTTTGAATTGACAGCCAGCCGCATTAGCGCCTATATGCCGGGCAGCGGAGTTCGCCTAGCCTCATTCTTACTCATACTCGTCTACGCTCTGCTGGCGTGCGCCGTCCTCATCGCCAATAAAGTAATGAGAAGGGCGGTCGTTAAAGCGGAGCCGGAAATACTGAAGGAAAATATCGAGTCCGGTGTCAGGATGTTTTTCGAATCGCTGAAAGCACGCTATCAAACACGCTACAGACAGAAATTGGACGGGCGGTTAGAAATCACGTTGGAGGTCCGTAACATCTGGGGGGCGCGGAGGGCGCAGTTCGTCAAGGAGAAATTCGGCGTCGAAGCGAATGATGGAGAGAAGGTCGGGGTCGTCAACGACGTTATCGAACAAGTCTTCGCGAATCAGGGTGGTCTAATAATCGTCGGGAATCCGGGCGCGGGTAAGACCGTCTTGTTGCTCAAACTGGCCGCCGGCCTGCTCAAGCGGGTGGACATCTCGAAGAAGGAAGCGTTCCCCGTAATCTTCAACCTCGCCACCTGGTCGCCCACTTACGAGAGGTTCGAGGACTGGCTGACAGTCACGCTCGCGTCCGGCTACGGCCTCTCGAAAAACTTCGCGACGACGCTGCTGCATCAGGGGAGAATAATTTTCCTGCTCGACGGCCTGGACGAGCTCGCGAGTAACGCCGACGAAAAGACTGCGGCGCGTATACGCGTTGAATGCCTGAAGTCGCTCAACCAATACATCAGCCGCGGGAAGAGAGTTGTCATCTGTTGCCGCCGCTATGAGTTTCTGCAAGTGAGTAAGCTGATGGGCGGGGACGGTTCGGCCGCGGCGTGCGTCACGCTTTTGGATTTGACCAGTCAGCAGATTGAGAAAGCCCTGTCGGAGGCCGCGAGCGGGGCCGGCCGCAATGGACGTGGGATTAACGCGGCCTCCGCGAACCATCTGCTGGAGTTACTAAGGCAGAAGAGAGGCAAGGCTCTCCTGGAAGTCCTTCGGACGCCCTTTTACTTCACCGCCGCGCTCGAGGTTTTCGACAAGGTCATCCTCGACGACCCGCTGATACCTAATAAGGCGGACGAGCTAAAGAAATATCTGCTGCGGAAATTTATCGAGACGAAATTCCACCGCACGCCGAACCCCAACCACTTCAAACCCGAGCAGACCCGTTGGTGGCTAGGGTGGGTGGCGGTTGTGTTGATGGGCAAGCGCCGAGTAACGTTCGAGCTAACTGATTTACAGCCATATCACATACAGCTACGCGTCCTCTACGTCTTCTTCTCCAGCATCTGCTTCGGCTTGTTTACAGAATTATTCGTCCTCGGCATGTTGGGAAAATCATTTTGGGGGATAGGTTTTCCGGCAGGAGTATTACTGACGACTCTGTCTGAGAGCCGGGGCGGATTTTCCAAGAGATTGATAGTCACCGATGATATCAGGCGTTGGGAGTTTCGACAGATACTCAAGTGGGCGACGTGGGAGAGATGGCTCGGAATCATGCTGACACTCAGCTTAGCGGCGGGTGCGGTGTTAAGTCTGTTGGTTAAAGTGTCGGGCATCTCGGTGATTACTCCGACGAGGGCTTTTCTTTTTATGTTCCTGTCGCTTCTAGCCGTGCAGGTCTTTCAGGTTGCTATCAATTCCTCGAAGAGAGTCACATTTTTCAGCCACCTGCGAAGGCCGTATCAGAGATTGACCGCGGGAGTTGGCTTCACCGTGACAAAGTTCTGGATGGTAGGCGCGATCACCAGTCTGTTAGTCATGTATGAATTTAAGCAGGTGAGTTTTTCGGTCGTCATCGTCGGAAGCTTATACACCGCGTCTCTCGGGCTGATGACTACTCCATTACTCCGCCACCTCATCTTACGACTCTGCCTTTTTATTGAGGGAAAGACGCCTTTAAAGTTCGCGACATTTTTAGATTACGCGGCAGAGGCGAGTATTTTGGAGAAAGACGGAGGGCAGTGGCGTTTTCGGCACCAGAATCTGCAAGACTTTTTTGCGCTAAAGGACATCTGAAGACTCCGGCGACGCGAAACTGTTCGCGTCGGAGGTGGAAGCTCACTGGTCGAATGTGAGTGAGACTGTGAGACTTATGGGGTGAGGTGAGATAGTCCCCTGTCGGGTGAAGGAGCAGGCGGGCCGGACGGTTGTTAATCGGCCCGCCTGCTTCTTTTTGTTTGGAAAGCCGGCGTCGGACTCTGAAAGTTCGTGGGGTGGGACTTATTCAACGCCGACGGTGGCTGTAACCTCTTTGGCCTGTTTGCTGCGCGAGAATTCGGGGAGGGCTTCGAAGACTTCGAGGGCGTAGCGGACGTTGTTGAAGGGGGCGGAGACCTGGACGCCCTGGATGGCGTCGCGCACGTCGAGGAGGCATTCGCGGGCGATGGCGAGACCTTCGTCGCGGGCGGCGTCTTTGCCCTTTTCGGAGGCCACGCGCATGCGCTCCATGATGGAGGGGGTGACGCGGACGCCGGGCACCTCGTTGTGGAGGAACTCGGCGTTGCGGTAGGAGACGAGCGGCCAGATGCCCGCGACGACGGGGACGCGGACGTGCTCGATGCGTTTGAGGAAGTCGCGCAACTGCTCGGTGTCGAAGACCGGCTGGGTGATGGCGAACTCCGCGCCGGCCTCGACCTTCCACTCGAATCGTTTTATCTCTTCGTCCAGATTTACCGCGCCGGGGTTGACGCCGACGCCGATGCAGAAGGAGGTCGGCGTGCCCGTCGGGTTGTTGCCGATGTCGAGCCCGTGGTTGAGCTTGTTGACCATGTTCGTCAGCCCGATGGAGTCGATGTCGAAGACGGCCGTGGCGTCCGGGTACGGCCCCATCTTGGGCGGGTCGCCGGTGATGAGCAGCAGGTTGCGGAGTCCGAGGGCGGCGGCGCCGAGCAGGTCGCTCATCATCCCGAGCAGGTTGCGGTCGCGGCAGCAGTAGTGGAGGACGGTCTCAAGACCTATCTCGCGCTCGACGAGGACGGCCGTCGCCTGCGCGCTCATGCGCGTCTGCGCGCGCGGCCCGTCGGGGATGTTGACGGCGCCGACGCCCGCGTCCTTCAAAAGTCGGATGCTCTCAAGGGTCTTCGTCGCGTCGCAGCCTTTGGGCGGCAGCACCTCGACGGTCGTCAGGAACTCTCCGCGCGCGAGCCGGCGCCCCCAGTCCGAGCGCTCTTCGAGCGGCGTGACCTCGACCTCGGGCTGCGCGACCGCCTCGACGCGCGCCGCGCGCGCGAGCTTGCCAGTGAGCCCCGTGTGGCGCGGCGAGAGCGGGCGGACGGCGTCCGAGATGAGCTTGATGTGCGCGGGCGTCGTGCCGCAGCAGCCGCCGATGAAGCGCACGCCCGCCTGTATCAAACGCTTCGCGTACTTGGCCATGTACTCGGGCGAGCACATGTAGAACTGGCGGCCCTGCACGTCGCGCGGCAGGCCGGCGTTGGGCTGCGCGGAGAGCTTCTTCGCGGTGGCGAGGCGCATCCGCTCGACGGCGGTCAGCACGGTGGCGGGGCCGACCCCGCAGTTGAGCCCGACCACGTCGGCGCCCCACTCGTCGAGCCGCGCGGTGAAGACCTCGGGCGTGGTGCCGAACGAGGTGTTGCCGTCGAGCATGATGGTCATCTGCGCGACGATGGGCAGGTCGGAGAGTTCGCGCACGGCGCGGATGGCCTGGCGCACCTCGGAGATGTCCGAGAAGGTTTCGAGCAGGAAGAGGTCGACGCCGCCTTCGAGCAGCGCCTCGGCCTGCTGCTTGAAAAGCTCCTTAGCCTCGTCGAAGGAGGTCGGGCCGTAGGGCTCGATGCGCAGACCCAGCGGGCCGACGGCCCCCGCGACGTAGGCGCGCCCGTCGGCCGCCTCGCGCGCGAGCCGCGCGGCCGTCACGTTGATCTCGCGCAGGCGTCCTTCGAGCCCGTACTGCTGTAGCTTGTGCGCGGTGGCCGCGAACGTGTTCGTCTCGATGACCTCGGCGCCCGCGCGCACGTACTCCTCGTGGACGGCGCGCACCAGGTCGGGGCTCGTCAGGTTCAACTCGTCGTACGAGCGGTTGATGTAGACGCCCTTCGCGTAGAGCATCGTCCCCATCGCCCCGTCGAAGACGGTGACGTGGTCGCTCTCAAGCAGTTCTCGGAAGTCAATCATGGTCGGCTGTCGGCTGTCGGCTGTTAGCTGTTAGCTTTGGTCATTAGTGTGCGGGCAGCTTTCGCCCTCCCGGGGCCCGATTCGGGAGGGCAAAGGCTAACGGCTAATAGCTAACGGCTACTCAAAAAGAAAGTCCCGCGCCAAACAACGCGGGACTTCCGGGCTTAGAGCTTAGAAGTTGGCGACGCCGGAAGCGCCGAGCTGTTTAGCCGTTTGTTTTTCGTGGCCGCAAGTCGCCTTAACTCACCACGTTTTCAACGGCGCTTATACGCCCGCGCGTGCGGGTCTGTCAAGCGAAGCCCCGGCGCAGCCCCGCGTCATTCGGAGACCATCCTGCTGTAGATGGGCGGGCCGAGAATCCCGAGGGCGGACGCGAAGATCTGCGCGTAAAACGTCTGGTCTTCGACCGCCCTGTGCCAGAAAATCTGGCCGCCGGTCGCGTAGACCAGCAGGATGAAGGAGACCGCGCCGAGGATGACCGCCCCGTACTGCGGGCGCTTCGTCGTCCTGTCCTGCGTCCCGATCAACCTCAGCACGACGGCCACGACGCAGAAGATGATGGCCAGCACGATGCGTACGTTGTCGGGGTTCTTGGCCCCCTCCGCGAACGCCTGCAAGGCGACGTAGCCGGCCAGCGCTTCGCCGGGAATCAGATTCTTGTAGTCCGAGAGTAACGAAGACTCGCCGCCCGGCTCACCGCCACCGCCGGCCCCCGCGTCGCGCGCGGCGCCGAGGTCGCCGGGCACGCGCGCGCCCCTCGCGGCGGGCACGGCCTGCCGGCTGCCGACGCGGAGCGTCCCGCGAAATTTGTCGATGTGGTTGCTAACCCAACTGGGCATTCTGAGGCTCTCCGGGTGGTCTGGGGTGGGCGGAACGTTTGTGCCGCCCCTTGAGATGAGAGAAGAGGCGGCGGAGTCCGGGGCAACGACTCGCGGAGGGCGTCCCCGCCTCGGCCGTCAACGTGCGACGGCCGAGATGCTACGCCAAGGCCGACGGGGTGTCAACGGATTTTGTCAGGGCTTTTCGCGTGCGGTCAGGGCTTCTGGCAGCGCGGGCAGAAGTAGGTCGAGCGGCCCGCGCGCGAGACGCGCAGGACGGCGGCGCGGCACTTCTGGCAGGGCTCCCCCTCGCGGTCGTAGACGCGCCAGCGGCCGTTGAAGCCGCCGCCGCCGAAGTAGCTGCCGTCGATGTCTTCCGGGTCAACGTTCATCGTCGAGCCGTGCGCCAGCGCCTCGCCGAGCACGTCGAGGATGGCGCGGTGGAGTCGCGCGACGCGGCGCGGCGCGAGCCCCGCCGCAGGGGCGAACGGGTCGAGGCCGGCGAGGAAGAGGACTTCGGCGGCGTAGATGTTGCCGAGCCCCGTCACCTTCGTCTGGTCGAGCAGCACGTCCTTCAGCACGCGGCGTGTGCCGGCGAGCGCGCGCGCGAGGCGGTCGGGCGTGAACTCTTCGGAGAAGGGCTCGGGGGCGAGGCCGCGCAGCTCGCGCGTCTCTGCGAGGAGTTCGGCGCGCACGACCTTCATCAGCCCGAAGTGTCGCTGGTCGGTGAAGGCGAGGCGGCGGCCTTCGTCGAGCGTGAAGAGCGCGTGCGTGTGTTTGGGGAGCGGGCCGCGCCCCGGGAGCAGGAGAAAGCGCCCCGTCATGCGCAGGTGCGTGATGAGAACCTGGCCGTTGTCGAACTCGGCGAGGATGTGCTTGCCGCGCCGGCCGACGCGCTCGACGCGCGCGCCGCGCAAGCGCCGCGCGAACTCGCGCGGCGTGTTCTCGGGCGCGAGCCCGGGGCGCAAAAGCTTCGCGGACGCGAAGACGCGCCCCGAGACGAGGCGGTCGAGCGAGCGCGCGACGAGTTCTACTTCCGGAAGTTCGGGCATGGGTCGGTTATCGGTTAAAGGCTCAGCGGAACGAGTCGGCGAGGCGGCAGCCTTCGCCGAGCAGCGCGTTCATCTTCTCGACCGAAGTCGCTTCGGAGTAGACGCGCAGGACGGGCTCGGTGCCCGACTGCCTGAAGAGGAGCCAAGACTCGTCGCCGAAGACGAGCTTGGTGCCGTCCATCGTCTCGACCGACTCGACGGCGTGCGGGCCGGCGGCGGCCGGCGGCTTCGCCGCCAGCGATTCGACGAGCGCGAGCCCGCGCGCGACTTCGGTGCGTAGGTCGCGCCGGCCGAAGTAGAACTCGCCGAACTCGCGGTGCATCTCCCCGACCATCTCGGCCGGCGTCTTGCCGGAGGCGGCGATTGCTTCGAGGAAGAGGAGCGAGTTGAGTATGCCGTCGCGCTCCGGGATGTGGCCGCGCACGCCGATGCCGCCCGACTCCTCCGCGCCGACGAGGATGTCTTCGCGCAGCATGAGGTCGGCGACGTACTTGAAGCCGATGGGCGTCTCGTAAAGTTTCAGCCCGTGCGCGGCGGCGATGCGCTTGAGCAGGACGGACTGCGAGAAGGTGCGGACGACGCCGCCGCGCCGGCCGCGCACGCGCGCGAGGTGTAGGAGGATGAGGGGCACGACCTCGTGCATCGTCATCGTCTCGCCCCGCCCGTTGACCGCGCCGACGCGGTCTGCGTCGCCGTCGGTGGCGAGCCCGACGAGCGCGCCGGCTTCGAGGACGCGACGCTTGAGCGGCGCGAGGTTGCGGTCAATCGGCTCGGGGCTGACGAAGCCGAAGTACGGGTCGCGCCCCGCGCGAATCGTCTCGACGCGGAGCCGCCCGCCGTTCAGGAAGTTCTCGACCCAGAGGCCGCCCGTCCCGTGCATCGGGTCGACGACGACGCGCGCGTCGAGCGCCCTCATCCTTTCAAGGTCGACGTAGGAAGCGACCTGCGCGCAGTAGCTTTCGGCCTCCTTCTCCAGCCGCCCCGGCGCGGCTTCCGGAAGTGCGGCGCGGCGGGGCGGGGCGGAGTCAACTAACGACTCGACGGCCGCGGTAGTCTCCCCGGTCGCGCTCCCGCCCCACGGGGCTTTTATCTTAAAGCCGTTGAAGTGCGCCGGGTTGTGTGAGGCGGTGATGACGACGCCGCCGGCCGCGCCGCGCTCGCGCACCGCCCACGAGACGAGCGGCGTGGGAACGTCCGTGTCGAAGAGGGAGACGGCGATGTCGTTGCCGGCGAGGACTTCGGCCGCGCGCGCGGCGAACTGCCCGGAGAGGAAGCGCCGGTCGTAGCCGACGACGACCTCGGCCGGCGCGCCCGCCGACTGTCGCCTGACGAACTCGGCGTAGGCTTGCGCGACGCGCTCGACGTTGGCGAAGGTGAACTCGTCGGCGATGACGGCGCGCCAGCCGTCCGTGCCGAAGCGTATGGGCGCGAGGGGCGCGCTCCTTTCGCTCACGGCGCGCCCCCGGTCAGCGTGTAGTCGGTGAGGTTGGTCTTGTCGCCGAGCACGGAGCCCGCGCCGACCTGCGCCGAGCGGCCGATGTGGCAGCCGCGCCCGACGACCGCGTCCGAGACCTGCGCGCCCGCGCCGACGCGCGTGTGCGGCCAGATGACCGAGTTGACTACCTGCGCCTTCTCCTCGACGTGGACGCCCTCGCCGAGCACGGAGTTGATGACCTGCGCGCCGGGCTTGACGGTGCAGCCGTCGGCGACGAGCGAGAGTTTGTCTATCTCGGCGTGCGTCGCGATGTCCGAGTCGCCGCGCAGCCGGTCGGGCTTCACGCCGCGCACGCGCCCGGCGAGGATGTCGTGGTGGACTTGCAGGTAGCGCGCCGGCGCGCCGATGTCCAGCCAGTAAGCGCCCGCGGGGACGTGCGCGTAGAACTTCTCGCCGCGCGCCAGCAGGTCGGGGAAGAGTTGGTACTCGAACGAGTAGCTCTCGCCTTCGGGGATGAAGTCGAGCACCTTCGGGTCGAGTATGTATGTGCCGGCGTTGATGGTGTCGACGCTGCACTCGTCCGCGCCGGGCTTCTCGGCGAAGCGCGTGACGCGCCCGCCCGCGTCCGCCTCGACGAGCCCGTAGACGCAGGGGTTCTCGACCGGCGCGAGGACGACGGTCGCCACCGCGCCGCGCTCGTCGTGCTCGCGGATGGCGGCCCTGAGGTCTAAGTCCGTGACGATGTCGCCGTTGAAGACGACGGTCGGCTCGCGGATGAGGTCTTCGGCGAACTTGTAGGCGCCGGCCGTCCCCAACGGCTGCGGCTCGACGGCGTAGGTGAGTCGGACGCCGTAGTCCGAGCCGTCGCCGAGCTGCTGCTCGATCTTGTGCGGCTGGTAGGAGAGCGAGAGCGTCACGTCCGTGACGCCCGCGCGGCGCAGCGTGTCGAGCTGGTAGAGCAGGAACGGGCGGTTGCAGACGGGGACGACCGGCTTCGGCGTGTAGACCGTCAGCGGCCTCAGCCTCGTCCCCTTGCCGCCTGCGAGAATGAGAGCTTGCATAAATAGGTTAGGGAAGGAAAGACTCTTAACCGGGCGATTACCGCGGGTCGAAATCGGGCGCGCGGCCGAGTCTAGCACCGCGCCGGAAGGCTTTTCAACGACGCCGCGCCCCGCGCCAAAATCCCTTGCTTGACACCCCCCCGAGCCAACGTATAATCGGTCTTTGGGCTAATCATCTTAAAATCCTAATCTTTACATAGGGCGCGCACCGCGCGCGGAAGGAAAAGCAATCATGCCCGAGAGGAGAGAGGCCGTAATCATCAGCGCCGCGCGCACGCCGACGGGGAAGTTCCTCGGCGCGCTCAAAGGCTTCACCGCGACGCAGCTCGGCGCGGCGGTCGTCCGCGAGGCGGTCAGGCGCGCGGGCGTCCCGGTCGAAGAGG
This sequence comes from Pyrinomonadaceae bacterium, assembly GCA_036399155.1. Taxonomy (GTDB): domain Bacteria; phylum Acidobacteriota; class Blastocatellia; order Pyrinomonadales; family Pyrinomonadaceae; genus QHXN01. Next base: position 1,755 of record DASWNR010000312.1, on the reverse strand, counting down.
TCGACGAGGTCATCATGGGCTGCGTCGTGCAGGCGGGCCTGGGCCAGAACCCCGCGCGGCAGGCGGCGCTGCACGGCGGCATCCCGTTCGGCGTCTCGGCCGTCACCATCAACAAGGTCTGCGGGTCGGGGCTGAAGTCCGTGATGATGGCCGCGCAGGGCATACAGCTCGGCGACTCGGACGTGGTGGTCGCGGGCGGGATGGAGTCGATGTCGAACGCGCCCTACCTGCTCAAGGCCGCGCGCGAGGGGCTGCGGATGGGCGACGGCAAGCTCGTCGATTCGATGATTCACGACGGCCTCTGGTGCGCGTTCGAGAACTACCACATGGGCAACACCGGCGAGGTCGTCGCCGAGCGCTACGGCGTCACGCGCGAGGAGCAGGATCAGTACGCGCTCGACTCGCACCGCAAGGCCGCCGCGGCGATCAAGGCCGGCAAGTTCAGGGACGAAATCGTCCCCGTCGAGATTCCGCAGAAGAAGGGTCAGGCGACGGTCTTCGACACGGACGAGCCGGTGCGCGAGGACACGTCGCTCGAAGCGCTCGGGAAGCTCCGCCCGGCCTTCAGGGACACGGGGACGGTCACGGCCGGCAACGCGCCGGGCGTCAACGACGGCGCCTCGGCGCTCGTCGTCACCTCGGAGGAGCGCGCGCGCAGCATCGGCGTCGAGCCGCTGGCGCGCATCGCGGCGCAGGCGACTTCGGGCATCCAGCCCGAGCTGGTGATGATGGCCCCGGTCGAGGCCATCCGGAAGGTTCTGCGCAAGGCCGGCTGGTCGCTCGGCGAGGTCGACCTCATCGAGCTTAACGAAGCCTTCTCCGTACAGGCCATCGCCATCATCCGCGAGCTCGGGCTCGACCCCGAGCGCGTGAACGTCAACGGCGGGGCGGTCGCGCTCGGCCACGCCATCGGCCAGTCGGGCTCGCGCCTGCTGACGACGATGCTCTACGAGATGAAGCGCCGCGACGCGCGCCGGGGGCTGGCCGCGCTCTGCCTCGGCGGCGGCAACGCCGTGGCGCTCGCCGTCGAGCGGTAGCGCCGGGAGCTTTGCCGGAGAGCGCGCCGGGAGCTTGAAAGGGCGGCAGCGCCGTTCGGGAGAAACGGAGTCCCAAATGACCCCCCAGGATCACAACAAAGTCATCGGCATCATGCACCTCATCTACGGCGGCTTTAACGCGCTGTTGATGATCATCTTCGTCCCCTTCTTCCTCGCCATCGGGATAGGGGCGGGCTCCGACCCGAACGCGCCGCCCGCGCTCATGGCCATCTTCGGCGCCTTCGGCGTCCTGATGCTCTTCCTCGCGGTGATCTTCGGGCTGCCGCCGATACTGGCCGGCTACGCGATGCTCAAGCGCAAGAGCTGGGCGCGCGTGATGGGCATCATCGCGGCCTGCATCGAGGCGCTCAGCTTCCCGTTCGGGACGGCGCTGTGCGTCTACACGCTCTGGTTCATGTTCGGGCAGGGTCAGGGCTTCCAACAGCAGGGCGGGCAGGTGTACGGGCAGGGCTTTCAGTCGCCGCCCTTGCCCGACGCGAGCACCTACGGCTGGGACGCGCAGCGCGCCTCGCAGCCCGGCCGCCAGCGCGAATACGTCCCGCCGACGCAGCCGCCCGACTGGCGCGGCCAGTAAATTCTTCGGGGAGCTTAAGAAGTGTCTGAAATCATCGGAGTCATCGGCGCGGGCACGATGGGCAACGGCATCGCGCAGGTCGCCGCGCGCGCCGGCTACGCGGTCGTCCTGCGCGACGTGAAG
>DASWNR010000311.1:0-10257 GCA_036399155.1 Pyrinomonadaceae bacterium | reverse complement strand
AGGCGGATGCGGCCGCACCTGAAGATGAGCGGCACCTCCTACAGGATCGATGAGACCTACGTGAAGGCTGGTACGGGGTGGAAATACTTGTATAGGGCAGTCGACTCCGCGGGGGACACCACCGAATTCCTGCTCAGCGCTCAACGCGATGTTTCCGCGGCAAAACGATTCTTCAGGAAGTTGATGAGAGCCGATCACCGAAGGCTACCGTTCACCATCGGTACCGATAAGCATGCCTCTTACCCGGTGATCTGAGGAGATAGACGGCCAGAAACCGCGAGGCGTAAAGGCTGGAAAACTGCTCGGGCCGCAGCGGGGCAGCCCTGCGGCCGTTGTTGTGGCGGGTGTGGGCTGTGCGTCACGCTAACTTCAGCCAATAGACTACGCCTATTAACAGACAAGTTGCGATGGCGACGGCCAGAAATACAGACTTCTGTTGGGGTGCCGGGGTGTTATCGCCCTCAACTGATTTGGGCCTGGTATCGGCCGGGGGCGTCTCCGGGCGGATAATATTGCCGGATCTAATGTCGAAACCAACCTTCTCCCCGTCGAATTTCGTGGCCGTGAAGACTCCCGCGCCTTCATCAAACGACAGGCTCTCGGCCCATTTAAAGCCGTGAGAGGTTTCGCCCCTGGGGCCTCCGGAAGGCAGAAGGTCGCTCACTTTGTAGGAACGCACCTCTCGCCCGGAAGCGTAAAAAGCTACAGCCACGTCCTCCATCTTCTGCACGATAATTTCGTACATGACGAGATGCTCGCCGTCTGACGCCACGGTGAACTGAGCCCCACACCATTCGCCGGTCCACAACAGCTTTGACGAGCCGTCGTTGACGTAGAGGCCGCTGACAGGGTATTTCGCCCGGAGGCGCGCTTCTTCAACCAATTGCTCTTGGAGGTCTTTGTCAGCCTCCGCGATCTCGGCCGGAGTGTACTTCACCTGCGCCCACCCCTCCCGGATTCGTTTCGCTTCGTCCTTCGCGCGTTGCGGGTCGGGCGCCCGCTGCACGAAGATGTAGTGCTCATCCGACGAAGTCTGCGTGTGAGACCAGACCAGCCCGGGGCACTCCCCGTACACCACCCCCGGTAGTGCAAGAAGGCCGCAGAGAATGATGAACCTAAACGCTCCGTGCATGATCCATTCCTAAGCCGACCAGCCCCCCGCTAAATTATCAGAACTGCCTCGCCGGTGCGTGCGGCGGCACCCTGATAATATACGTTGAGGTCCGCGTCCCATCAACGTTGTAAGTGCCGGTGGCCTGGTGTGATAACAGCACACTCCCGAACGTTTTGAAGAAATCCTGCTGCGTCAGAGTCCTCCCCATGCCGGCACCCTGGTTCAGCACGTGTAGTCCCGGCTGAGCAGGGTTGTTATCGCCGGGGCCTAAGAGGTGGCCGGTTTCGTGAGCCGGCTCCGGGCTCCCTCTAAGTGCCTCATTGATGTTCCAGTCGCCGGTGTCCGGCCCGGTGCCGTCGGGAGAACGCGGGTCAGACGTGAGAGGCTTGTAGAAGTCGGCAGCGCTGTTAACGATTGTGCCATCAGAGGCCCTGCCGAGTATACCGTTGCGCATCTCAATTACATTCTGGATCGAAGGATCCTTGGCGCTCACAGCGGCCTCGCTGCTGGCGCCTCTGTCAGCCTTCACGGTCGCATCTGTGCTGAGGTTGTAGGTCACCCCATTCTTGACAAAAGTCCCCTTCCACGTGTCCTCTACGAGCTTCTCTATCTTTTTCGCCGCGGTTTCGAGTTTAGAGCTGACCTTTTTGTCGGCGGTCCAGATGGCGATGCTTATTTTGACACGAACGTTGACGACTTTCCCGTCCCTGCTGGTGGTCATGACTGCCTCCCCCTTCTCGCCTGTCGGATCAACATGCGAAAGCGGGTTATTTCTCACGTATGCATACTTGTTCCAGCTTTGCGGGTCTCCTATCTGAGAATCTTTCCAGAATGCATCGGGGCTGGTGAAACGGCCCATCGCCGACGAGTAGTACCTCGCCTGAGCGTAGTCTAAGCCCGACTCGGGGTCTCGTTCATACCCGGTGAACCGCCGATGCGTATTATCCGCTGCACTATAACCATTTACCCCGGCTCTCGGGGCTTCGATCTCCTCCCCGAACGGGAAATAGTCGTGCCGTGCGCCGCTCGCCCCGGCGACGGCATCGGTATGGGCATTCCCCTGCGCGTCGGTCACGACCCGCGTGCTGCCCAAGTGGTCCTGCGTCAGGTAGTGCGTCCCGCGCGCCTCGACCTGGTTCGAGTACTCGGCCACGACCCTCCCCACCGCGTCGTAGACGAAGACCGTCACCTCGCCGCCCGCGACGGCCTTCGTCACCCGCCGGCCCTCCCCGTTGTAGGTGTAGGAACTGCCCCCGTTGCCGTACCCGGCCCCACCCGAGCCGGCCCGCACCATCCGGTTCTCCGCGTCGTAGTCGAAGTAGGCCCTGTTGATGCTGGGGTCGGGGGGGGACGTCGCCCCGCCGGTCGCGCACTGGTGCTCCGCGTCGCACTTCAGGTTGCCCGCCTCATCGTAGCTGTAAACGTCCTGCCCCGAAGCCGTCACCTTGACCCGGTTGGCGGCGGCGTCGAAGACCGGGTTCCGCACCGGGTCCACGGGCAGACCCGTCTCCTGGTCGTTCGGCGTCGGCGAGTAGTCGGGTGAGGTCGTCCCCTGCGCGAAGTTGCGGTTCCCGTACCGGTCGTAAGAGAAGACCTGCTTCCACTTCGAGGTCGTGCCCGCCTTCTCCTCGGCCCACTGTAGGCGGTTCAGCGTGTCGTACTCGTAGGTCTGCGTCACGTCGAGCCCGCCGCCCTCGATCCGCTGGCTCCTCAGGTTGCCGTTGTTCTCTCCCGCCGCGCCGTACCCGAAGGTGAGCCGCAGCTTCGCCGGGTCAATGCCCGTTGAGGAGCCGAGCCCGCTCTGCTCCCACTGGAGCCGGGAGTTGAACGTGGTGTGCTCCCACAGCCCGTTGCCCAGCCTCATCTTCGCGACCCCGCCATGGGCGGCGTACTGGATACGGTTGCCCTGGTCAGCCGCCCCACCGGCGTAGTAGAACGCCGTCGCCTGCTTCATCACACCCGCCACCCGGCCGGCCCCGTCGTAACTCGTCTCGAAGACCTTCCCCGAAGGGTACTTCTCGGTCCTCAGGTTGCCGGCCAGGTCGTAGCCGTAGGCCATCTCATAGGTCTTCATCCCCTCGGCGGTGCCCGTGTCGGTGCGCTGCCGGCTCAGGCGCGGACGCCCCATGGCGTCGTAGTCGCCCAGGTAGCTCCCCGCCGTCGAGCCGGCGCCGTAGGTGACCGCCACGAGCCGGCCGACGCTCAGCCCCCGGTCGAAGGCGGGCGCGCCTTCGGGCAGCGCCTGCCCGTCGTAGAAGTAGGAGACCGGCGGCGTCGAGTCGCTGTACGCCCTCGACGTGATGCGGCCGAGCGCGTCGTAGCCGTAGGTCGTCACCACGCCGCGCGCGTCCGTCCTGTGGTGGAGGCTGCCGTCCGCGTAATGGTCGAAGGTCACGGGCACGGGGACGCACCCGGACTGCTCCTGCCGACAGACCTCCGGGTTGGTGGCCGAGGTGAGGCGCGAGAGCGAGTCGTAGAGGAATGTCCGGGTCTGCGCCCCCTGCGTCACCGTGCGCAGATTCCCCAGCTCATCGTAGCCGTAGGCGGTCAGGTACCCGTGCGCCTGAACGCCGCCGGGGAGCGTCAACCCTACCGTGCCTACGTCCTGGCCGGTGACCTCCCACACCTTCGACAGCCGCCCCTGCGCGTCCGCCTCGCTGACACGCTTCCTGCCCGCCTGGTCAGTCACGAGCGTGCGCGCGCCGTGGTACCGCGTGCCGGCCTTCGCCCCGTCCGGCGTCGTCACCGCCGTGGCGCGCCCGAGCGCGTCGTACTCGGTCCTGGTCCAGGCCGCCGCCTCGCCCTGATACGGGCGGTAAGGGTTCGACGCCTCGGCCGCCCTCCCGAGCGCGTCATACCTCTGCTCGGACAGGATGTACTGTGTGGCGTTCTCGTACCGCCGAGACTGAATCGTCCTGCCCAAGCCGTCGTAGACCGTCTCGCTCTTCAGGAGATTATCGTCGTAGGCCCTCAGGTCCGAAGTGGCCGTAACGGTGCGGCCCGCGTCGTTATAGGTGATCGTCGTCTGACTCTGCTCAGCCGTGCCGTACGCGCGCACGCCCCGCCTGAGTCGGTCGAGCAGGTCGTCATAGTACAGGAGTGTGAGCACGCCGTTGGCGTCCTCACCTTCGACCGCACGTCCGAGGTAGTAGTCGTACTGGGTGTGGCCGACGTGACCGGCGGCGTTAACCACCTTCGTCGGGAACGCGTAGGCGCGCGTCGCCTGCGGCAGCCCGGCCAGCTCCGCCGGCGCCGTGTTCGTGCGCGCCTCCCCGTTCGGCGCGCCGAAGTTGTCGCCGAAGCCGAACAGAGTCTCGCGGCCCAGGGCGTCGTACGCCTTCACGACGTTACCCGTCACGTCGTAGCGGGCGGTGGTCGTGACGGGGCCAGAACCGACGCCGGAGGCGTCCGCGTAAGAAGTGACGCTCGTCTGATTCCCTCGCGCCGTGAGATTACTGCCGTACGCGGCGTCGTGACCGGCGATCGCGGAGCAGGCTCCCTGCACGAAGATGTCGGGACACGCCTCAAGTGGAAACTCGTCGTAGCCTAAAGCCGTCCGCGACACCCTGTTCGCCGCCGCGCCGGCCACGTCCGACGAGACCCACGTCTCCTCGGGCAGTCCGCGGATGTGCGCGCCGGTGACGGCCGTGTAAGCCGGCGTGTCCACGTAGTCGTTGTGCCGGCGGCGCAGGAACTGGCCGACCGCGCCGTCTGTCCCGCCGTAGTCGTACTCCCACACGTCGGTCGGGTTGTTGTACTGGTCGAAGCCTACCAGCGCGCTGTTGAGCGGGTTGATGGAGGTGGTCTTCGCCATCTGCCCCGTGTCGGCCAGCGTCGCCCTGGTCTCAACCATGCGCGGATCGTTGGAGGGCTCCGGCCCCCTCTCGTTGAAGTTGTAGGCGGTCCACCACCCCACCGACGCCTTCTGCCGCCAGTCCTGCTCCACCCGCCGCAGGAGCGTGGTCCCGTCGCAGGCGTACGTCTCCGTCTTGAACTCCCTCCCCTCGTTCCATTTCGTGTAGTGAGTCGGCAGCGTGAACAGCCCCGGCCCGGCCATGCCGTGGTAGTAGTGAAGGGACCGCGAGATGAGGCGGTAGTTCTTACCCGCCAAGGGAAGCGCGCACTGCGAGGAGGGGGCGGGGTCGGGGTCGAGCTGGTCCACCTGCACGACGGAGTCGAAGCCGCCGGGCCCCGCCACCGTCCCGGCCGGGGTGAAGGTCGTCACGCCTTCGAGCTGCCCGCCCTCCCTGTAGACCCTCTTGCGCACGACCCGGCGGAACACCTCGTACTCCTCCCCCAGGTTGATGACGCCGTCGCCGTCCTGGTAGTCGTACTCGAAGGCGCCGCCCGTCGGCAGCTCCACCCGCGCCAGCTCGCCGTAGCTGTTGTAGCGGAAGCCGTACCGGCGGTTGTCCGGCAGCACCACCTCCGAGACGACCGGCACGTCGAAGTCGGCCGCCATGTATCCGCCGTCCGACGGCCCGTTGACCGGGAGCGAGGGGAAGAGATTGCCGAAGGACTGGATCGTCTCGGCGCCGTGCTCGTCGTTGGCCTGCCGCAGTCTGTCGCCGAGCCACGCGTAGAGGACGCGGATGGTGCGCGCCGCGCCCCCGAACCCCTTGTAGGTGATCTCGTTGGTCGCGGGGTTGATGATGACCTCGCGCCCCGTCGAGTCGACGGCCTTCTCCACGTAGACGCCGGGCTGCCCCTCCGCGGGGACAGAGTAGTAATAGCGGACCTCGTTGCCGTTGCGGTCGCGGATCGCCTCGACCCGGTTGTGGCCGATGCGGTAGCGCGTGCCGTCGCGCAGGTAGAGGTAGCCCGACACGTCGATGACGACCCCGTCGGCGTCCGGCAGGGGGAGCCCGCGGTCTTTGATGTCGGCGTCGGAGACGAAGGTGGCGGACGACCCGTCGGCGGTGACAAACTCCCGGCCGCGGTTCTCCCCCTCGGTGCAGGAGACGAGCGCCGGCCGCGGCGAGCCGCCGAAGCGCGTGTCACGCAGCTCGTACTCGGTGCCGTCGGGGGCGACGAAGGTCAGGCGCGTCAACGTCTTCAGGTAGCCGCCCTGACAGGACCCGGTCCGGAGGGGGTCGAGCCCCGTCGGGCGGACGAGCAGCACGCCGGGCGAGAAGCCGGGCTTGAGCGCCGCGTACCAGTCGGTCTCGGGGCGGTAGTTGTGCTCGGGGAGGAACTGCTCGCACCCGCCGCAACCGATGGACGGGTCGGTGACCTTGTGCTCGACGCGCCACTTCCGCTCGATGGGCAGTGTGATGGCGTAGCCGGCCTCGCCGCGGCCGCCGACCCGCAGGAGCGGGAGCCTGAAGCCGAGGCTCTGGTTGAAGAGGTTGATGCTATCAAAGCCGCTCAAGGGGTACGAGCCGGCGGGCGAGCCCGGGGCGATCTCCAGGGGCGTGTGGCCGTCGGTGGCGTGCTTCGTGGTGGTGGTGGTCGTCTGCGCCGCGGCCCCGCAGGTGAAGAACGTGAAAAGGATGAAGAGATAGGCCACGTCCAGCACCCGACGCGCCGCAGGCCTCAGTATGATTCTGATGGTCGCACTCATGTCTTCACCGCCCGTAAGAATTTCAAAAGCTATGGGGTTGCCTTGGCCTGTTGTGGTGTGAAATCGGCCCTTGAGGATTTGTCCGGCGACAGAGACGCCAGCGCCCCCTGAGTCGACTACTGAATAGTAATGCGGCAGGCCCAGTCGGGTCGGTCGGATACCGACAGGACATACTTACCGGCCGGTAACTCGATCTCCTCCGCCCAATCCACGGCGTCCTTCGGGACTTCAATGTCGCGGACGAGTTCTCCGCCCTCGCGGACGAGCCGGAGGGTGAGCTGCTCGACCCCGCTCCTGTTGTCTACCGTGAGCGAGAACTTGCCCGCCGCACGACCGACTTCGGCCAGTTCAAAGCCTCCGACGGTGAGCGTGAGATGTAAGCCTTCCGGCTCGCCCTGCGGCCGTGCGGGCGTGGCGGCGGCGCTCCCCGTCGCCGACGACCCGCGCGGGCCCGCGGCGAGGGCTAATGACCCCACGCACAGAATGACCGCACAGCCACACACGGCCGCGCGTCCGGCCGTGCGCCCCCCAAGCAGGATTTGCCCTGCGCCCCTTCGCTTTCTCACGGTCACCTCCTACGAAGGCGGCTGGCGCCGCCTTGCCTAAGGCAGAGCCTCGACGTTGATGAAGAAGTTGAAGCTACCCGTCTGTTGCAGCCCGAGCCGGAACTGCACGTCCACCGTCGCGCCGGGCGCGAGCGGCTGCGGCAGGCTCACCGACATCGCCGAGTTGAAGCCGCCGCCGTTGGGCTGTGCGGGCGGCTGCACCAGCGTCGTCCCCTTCACCGTCCTCCACACGCCCTGTACCTGCACCTGCACGTCGCCCGAGGTCATCGGCCGCAGGTCGGCCGTGCCCGACGGCGCGGGCCACGTCGTCAGGCCCACCACGCGGAAGTGCAGCCGCGTCACGCTGCCGCCCGTGTTGTTGTAGACGGTGCGGCGGATCGCGAGCGTGCCGAAGGTCGCGTTGTTCGCAGGGTCGGACGTGAAGTCGCGCACACGATTCGGCGGGACGGAACTGCCCTGCGACGTGTCGAGGTTGGTCATGCCGAACGACGAGTTGCGCTGGACGGGCGACGAAAGGTTCTCCGGCCCGGGCGCGCCCAACGCCGCCTGCATGCTGCCGTAGAACCCGCCGTCGGTTGAGACGAGCTGGAAGTCCGAGGCGTTGTTACCAGTGTCCTGCGGCCTCCCGCCCGAGGCCGAGGTCATCTTCCGGTAGAGGGTGTAGTCCCCGTTCTGTGTGCCGACCGACGAGAGCCCCCCGCCTTCGCGGTAGAGGTCGGGGATGGCCCCGGCCGCCCCGCTGAAGCCCGCCGCGTCGAGCCGATTCTCGGCGGTGAAGTTTGCCGGGTTCGCGGTCTTGAAAAGCGCGATGCCGGAGTTATCCTCGATGTCGGAGGTGTAGGTGATGTCGCCGGCCGCGGTCGTGCCGATGCCGGCCGGGTGGCTCGACAGGCTGTAACCGCCGGTGGGGCTGGCGTTGACGGCCAGGAAATGGCCGCGCGCAGGGATGACGGTGCCGTTCGGGACGGTGAAGACCGGCGCGGCCGAGGCGCCGGAGGCCGTCCTGGCGGCGAGTGTCCAGCCCCCCGAGCCGTCGGAGGTGCAGACGTTGATGGATGAGTCCGAGGCGTTGTAGAGCTCGACTAACTCGTCCCTGGCGCCGGCCGCCCCGCGCAGCCGGAACTCGCTGATGATGAGTGTGGTCGGCGTCGTGCAGGGCGAGGTCGCGGTGCAGACTTGGATCTTCTTGCCGTTTATATACTCATACCAGCAGGTGGCGTTCATGAAGTATATATCTATCTCGTTCGAGGAGCCGGAAGGGCCGGAGGGGGTGACGGCCTTGACCCTGAACTTATACGAGGGCGGGGAGCTGAGCGGCGGCGTGGTAAAGGTGGTGACGTTCTGCCCCGTCTGGCCGTACTGACTCCACCCGGTGCAGGTCTGGCCGCATTGATCCGACTCGACGACGAAGCCGGTCTCGTTCTCCGTGGTGTCGTCCCACTGGAGGTAGCCGGTGGTGAAGGAGCTGGTCCCGCCCGTGTGTACGAACCGCAGGTTGGCCGGGCCTGGGGGCGGCTCCTCGGTGGCGATGAGGCGGCCGCCGGCGTAAACGTATTCCTTCGAGGGGCTCGCCGGGGAGAAACTGACCGGCACGGGAGACGCCTGCACGTGTGCCGGGGACGAACCGGCGCGGTACGGCGCGGCGGTGTCACGCCTGCCGATACGTCCCCACCCGGTCCACGTCAGCCCCGATGCCGTCAGGCAGAGAGCGAAGGCTACCAGGATGACCTTACCCAAAGTCCAGCGCCTGGGGCCCTTCGGCGTCACGCCGCCCGTGATGTGTCTTTCAGGTATGGCACCTCTTCCCGGAAGGCGAGTCCGGCCACCCGCTTCGACACCCGTGGTAGTTCTGCTTTTCTTAGACTTCTTCAACATGTGTGCCCCTCGGCGCGGGCGATCCGACACCGCCCGTGACGCGCAGACGTTCCGACGGCACGCTCGGGCGCGAGCCGCGCCCGAGCAACGGTGTCAGGACCAGATTTGTTTGCGGAAGATTAGGACGGCGATCGGGGCACCACCTGAGTCATCCCTGTGAGCCCGCGCATACTAAAGGCAGGCGCTCGAATTTGTCAACAGCGTGAAGATGATGAGTGTCTAGAAGCGGTCTCATAAATAGCACCTCAGCAGAATCTTGATGCAGCCGAGGTGCACGAAGCCGAGGTAGTTCTCAACGTGATACTCGAAACGCGTCGCTATCCGGCGGAAGTTCTGGAGCCACGCGTTGAGCCGCTCCACCTTCCAGCGCCGCCGGTAGCGCCGCAGCATCCGCCCGTCCTGCGTCCGTGCCTTCGAGCGATTCGACCGGTGCGGCGCGATCAGCTCGACGCCCTCCGCGGCCAGCTCCCGGTCGAGCGGGTCGGAGTCGTAGGCGCGGTCGCCTACGAGCCTTCGCGGTCGCTCACGGGTGAAACGCGCTTGAAGAGCGTCTCGGACAAGGGTGACTTCGTGCGGGCCAGCACTCTGCGCGTCGGCGGCGAGAGGAAGACCATGAAAGTCTGCCACCACCATGAGTTTCGTGCCTTTGCCCCGCTTAGTCGTACCAACTCGCCGCCCCCTTTTTTCGCCACGATGAACGTGCCGTCGATGAAGCACTCCGAGAGGTCGAGGTCGCCGCGCGTTCTGAGGTCTTCGGCGAGGGCTTCGAGCACGCGCCGAAGGCTCCCATCTTTAACCCACTGCTGGAACCGGCGGTGGCAGGTCTGGTACGGCGGGAACCTCCCGGGCAGGTCTTTCCACCTCGCCCCCGAGCGCAGTACCCGGAGGATGCCGTCCATCACCTCGCGGTTCCCCCGCCACGGCCGGCCGCGCCCGTCCTCGCGGGTCGGGAGTTCCGGCAGATGTGGCTCGATAACCGCCCATTGTTCATCGGCTAGCTCTTCGCCTCGTGCCATGCCGAAATGCTAGCACGGGTATTTATGAGACCGCTTCTAGTCAGAAATTTTTGCAACACTACTCCGGCGAGTCATGCGCCGCATCTGCTCGATGAAGGTTCTGGGCGGAGTGTCTGCGGGTTG
>DASWNR010000310.1:0-7066 GCA_036399155.1 Pyrinomonadaceae bacterium | reverse complement strand
CCAGACGCGAGTCCCACTCGTTGATGATGGCGCGCAGCTCGTCGCGCAGTTCAAGCAGCCCGGCGAGCCGCGCCTCGACCTCGGCCAACTTCCCGGAGGCGAGCGCGCGCACCTCGCGGCAGGGCGCGCCGCCGCGCTCGCGCGTCCGCAGCACGCGCGCCAACTCGTCGAGCGTGAAGCCGAAGGCCAGCGCGCGCCGCACGAGCAGCACGCGCGCCAGTGCGCCGGGCGGGTACTCGCGGTAGCCGTTCGCCGAGCGGCGCGGCCGGCCGAGCACGCCCTTGCGCTCGTAGTGTCGCAGCGTGTCCGTGCTCACGCCGACCGCGCGCGCCAGCTCGCCCGCGCGCACGTAAGCCTTTTCGGTCGGGGCCCGCCTCACGTCGTCAATCATAAAGTACCGAACCGGTTCCGGGGTCAAGCGGAATTTTCGCCGGCGGGTCGGGTGGCGAATCGTGCGGGGCGATGATAGACTTGCCGCACGGTTTCGGACGTTGCGTGTCGCACGCGCGAGCGGCCCCAAAAGAGGGCCGGCCCGGGCCGCGAGGGAAGTGCCGACCCCAGGGTAGCCCCGCAACAGTCAGACAATCCAGCACACAACTTAAAGCCGCAGTCGCCGAGTTTCGACAATCGAGGTTAGACAGGAAAACTATGAGCAGAGTCGTTTACGCATTCCTCCTGGCCGCGTCCCTCGCCTGCGCGGCCGCCGCGCAGACGCGGCGCGGCACGACGGCCGCCCCCGCGCAGACGCGTCCCACCCCGCCAAGACCCGCGCAGACGCCCGCCCCCCGCCCCGCGCAGACTCCCGCGCAGAGGCCCGCGACGACGCCGCAGCCGGCGGCCGCCGCCGCCGCGCAGCCTCCCGTCGGCTTTAACGCCTGCGGGTGCGAGGCCGGGCCGCTGCCCGAAGTGCTCGGCATGGTCAACGGCGTGAAGATCACGCGCGCCGACCTCAGCTCGCAGGCGCAGCAGCGCGTGGCACAGCTCCAACAGCAGGTCGTCGAGGCGCGCAAGGGCGAGCTAGACCGACAGATCAACACCATCCTCATCGACGCCGAGGCGAAGAAGCGCAACACGTCGCCGCTCAAGCTGTTCGAGGCCGAGATCATCAACAAGGTTCAGGCCGCGACCGACGCCGAGGCGCAAGCCTACTTCAACCAGAACAAGGCGCGCATCGAGGCTCAGGTCGGCCGCGCCGTCACCTTCGCCGACCTGAAACAGAATCTCGTCGAGTACCTGAGCGAGCAGCGCATGCAGGGGCGCGAAAAGCAGTTCTTCGACACGCTGCGCGCCGGCGCGCAGGTCAAGAAGAACGTCGAGACGGCCACGCCGCCCGCCACGCCCGCCGAACGCGCGCGCGTCCTCGCCACCGTCAACGGCAGGAACGTCACCTCGGGCGACGTCGAGGACAGCCTCCTCCCGCTCGTCGCCACCGTGCAGGAGCAGGTCTACCTCGTCCGCAAGGCCGACCTCGACATGAAGATTAACGACATCCTGCTCAGCGCCGAGGCGGCCAAGCGCGGCGTGACGGGTCGCGCCGTGCTCGACGCCGAGATCACCGGCAAGATGCCGCCCGTCACGGAGGCGCAGGCGCAGGACTTCTACAACAAGAACAAGGCGCGCATCAACGGCGACTTCCCGACCGTCAAGTACCAGATCATCCAGTTCCTCGAAGAGCAGGAGCAGGAGCGCCTTGAGGGCGCCTTCGTCGGGCGGCTCCGCAACGGCGCGAGCGTGCAGACCTTCGTCACGCCGCCGCCCGCGCCCGTCTTCGCCGTCGCCACCGACGACCAGCCGACGAAGGGTAACCCCAACGCGGCCGTCACCATCGTCGAGTTCACGGACTTCCAGTGCCCGACCTGCGCGGCCGCTCAGCCCGTCCTCGACCGGCTGATGACCGAGTACGGCGACCGCGTCCGGCTCGTCGTGCGCGACATGCCGCTGGAGATGCACCCCGAGGCGCGCAAGGCGGCCGAGGCGGCCGAGGCGGCGCGCGAGCAGGGCAAGTACTGGGACTTCACCGCCATCCTCTTCCGCAACCAGTCGGCTCTGAAGCCCGAGCAGCTCAAGCAGTACGCGCAGGTCATCGGGCTCGACCGCGCGAAGTTCGACTCGGCGCTCGACACGGGCAAGTTCTCCGACAAGGTCGAGCGCGACATGCTCGACGGCCAGCGCTTCGGCGTCTCCGGCACGCCCACCTTCTTCGTCAACGGGCGGCGCACCAAGGACGGCAGCTACGAGTCGCTCAAGGCCGCCATCGAAGCCGCGCTCAAGAAGTAAAAGGTCGAAGGGCGAAGGCGGGAGGGTGAGGGACGAAGGGACGGCCTCGGGCAATCCTTTCGTCCCTCACCCTCCCGCCTTCCGTCCGGGAAACTGGACTTATTCTGAAACGGTTGACCAACCGCCCCGACCGCGCGCGCGTCTAACACCCGCCCGCACCCGACCCAGCTCCGCGACAAGTTCCGCGAAAGCCTGGAACTTTAACCCCTCCCGCCGTGAATAGAGAGGTTGAACCCGCGACCGCGCGGGGTTTTCGGCCTAAGTTCGGGAACAATCCCCGCGACGGCTGCGTAGAAGCACTGTCACCACGGCGGGTTCCCAAGCCCCAGTTTTTAAACTCCGAAAGCCTTTTTTTTGTAACGTACGCCGCGAGTCGAGCGTTATATAGACTCGTGAGGAACCAACCGATGAGAAAACTGCTGACCCTTCTGACGCTCGCGCTGGCGCTCTCGGCCGCCGCGCCGGCGCAGACCAACGACCCCGGCATCACCGCCAACGGCGTCATCGGCGAAGTCGTGGCCGTCGACCAGAACGCCAAACAACTCTTCGTCAAGACCGACGCCGGCTCGGTCGTCGTCGTCGCCGTCGCCGACAGCTCGCGCATCATGCGCAACCCGCCGGGCGAGACGCGCGTGGACAAGGCCACGCCGATGACGCTGGCCGAGATGGCGGCCGGCGACCGCGTCTTCGCGCGCGGCACCGTCTCCGACGACCGCAAGAGCGTGGCGGGGCGCATCCTCATCGTCAACACCAAGGCCGACATCACCGCCAAGAACGAGAAGGAGCGCGCCGAGTGGCAGGCGCGAGGCGTCGTCGGCATCGTCTCGGCCGTCAACGCGGAGGCCAAGGAGATCACCATCTCGACGCGCTCGGCCGAGGGGCCCAAGCCCGTCGTCGTCGCGGCGGGCGGGCCCGCCGTCAGGATCCGTCGCTACGCGCCCGACTCCATCAAGTTCGCCGACGCCAAGCCCTCCGCCTTCGAGGAGGTGAAGCCGGGCGACCAGCTCCGCGCCAAGGGCGAGCGCACCGCCGACGGCTCGCGGCTCACGGCCGAGGAGGTCGTGACCGGCACGTTCCGCACCACCATCGGCACCGTCAAGGCCGTGGACGCCGCGAAGAACGAGATCACCATCGAGCAGCCGGACAAGAAGACGCTGACCGTCGTCGTCCGCCCCGACTCCGTGCTCAAGCAGGTGCCGGCCGAGATGGGGATGATGATGATGGGCGGCGGCCCGGGCGGCCCCGGCGGCGCACCGGGCGGCGGCAACCGCATCGTCGTGCAGGGCGGCCCGCCTCCGGGCGGCGCGGCACCGGCCGCCGGCGGACAGGCGACGCCGGGCGCGCCCGGCGCGGGCGGCCCCGAGCGTCGCAGGATGGACCCGCAGCAGATGTTAGAGCGCCTGCCCGCCGTCACGCTCGCCGAGCTGAAGCCCGGCCAGATGATCGTCGTCTCAAGCACCGTGGGCGCCGACCCGACCCGCGTCACCGCCATCCAGCTCGTCTCGAACGTCGAGCCGCTCGTCGCGATGATGTCGCGCCGGCCCGGGGGCGGCGCGCCCGGCGGCGGCGGCATGGGCGGCGGCGGCGCGGCCGCGGCCGGCGGCGGCGGCTTCAACTTCGGCTTCGGCATCGGGCAGCCGTAAGGAAAGCAGGAACGGACGCCGGGCGGCGAGCCGGAAGACGAAAAGTCAAAGCCCGCCGCCCGGCGTCCGCGGTTCACCGTCAGGCTCCATCCCTCAGTTAAAGGTATCGACCATGAAAGCATCCATCAAGGCAGTCGGGCGCGGGCTCGGTTTGTTGCTCGCCGTCGCGCTGTGCGCGGGCGTGGCGCTGGCGCAGCAGGCGGCGGGGACGCTGCGCGGGCAGGTCTCGGACGAGTTCGGCGGCGTCATCGTCGGCGCGACCGTCACCGTCACCGACTCGGGCGGCAAGTCGAAGAGCACCGTCACCGACAGCGACGGCTCCTTCAACGTCGCCGGGCTCGCGCCGGGGCGCTACTCCGTGCGCGTCTTCACCACCGGCTTCGCGCCCCACGAGAGCGCCGACGTGGAGATCAAGCCCGGGCGCAACGAGCTGCCGCAGATCACGCTCGGCGTCTCGCTCGAACAGGAGGAGGTGACGGTCGCCTCCGAAGGCCCGCTGAGCGTCGACGCCCCGAGCGCCGGCGCCATCGTGCTCAAGGGCAAAGACCTCGAATCGCTCCCCGAAGACCCGGACGAGCTGGCGGCGGCGCTCTCGGCGCTCGCCGGCCCGGCGGCCGGCCCCAACGGCGGGCAGATCACCATCGACGGCTTCGAGGGCGGGCGCATCCCCCCGCGCGACTCGATCCGCGAGGTGCGCATCAACGACAACCCGCTCTCGGCCGAGAACGACCGCCCGGGCTTCGGCGGCATCTCGATCCTCACCAAGCCCGGCACCGACAAGCTGCGCGGCAGCTTCGGCGCGACCTTCAACGACGAGAGCATGAACTCGCGCAACCCGTTCCTCAAGCAGGCGAAGCGGCCGCCCTTCCAGTTCCGCCAGTTCAACGGCAACCTCTCGGGCACCATCGTCCCGAAGAAGTCATCCTTCTTCATCGACTTCAACCGCGGCGAGACCGACGACAACGACCTCGTCAACGGCACGGTGCTCTCGTCCCTCAACGACCCACTGGCCCCGGAAGTCCCCTTCAACCTCGCGGTGCTCACGCCCCGCCGCAACCTGAGCTTCAGCCCGCGCGTGGACTACGCCTTCAACGCCAACCACACGCTGGTCGCGCGCTACAGCTACTTCCGCAACGAGGATTTGAACCAGGGCGTCTCGCAGTACTCGCTGCCCGAGCGCGCCTTCGACTCGCGCTTCAGCTTCCACAACCTCCAGCTCACCGAGACGGCCGTCGTCAACAAGTCGACCGTCAACGAGACGCGCTTCCAGTTCATACGCAACCGCTCGCGGCAGGACTCGCTGAACGGCGGCGTCGCCATCAACGTCTTCGACGCCTTCTTCTCGGGCGGCGCGCCCGTCGGCGACTCCTTCAACGAGAGCACGCGCTGGGAGGTGACGAACACGACGACGCACGCGCGCGGCGCGCACTCGCTCAAGTTCGGCGCGCGGCTGCGCGGCATCCGCCTCTCGGACTTCTCCGAGAACAACTTCAACGGGACGTACAGCTTCGCCTCGCTCGCCGACTACCGCGCGGCGCTCGCCGGCCGCGACGTCGCGACGCAGTTCTCCATCTCGGGCGGCGAGCCGCTGGCCGAGATCAGCCAGGTGGACTTCGGCGGCTTCGTCCAGGACGACTGGAAGCTGCGGCCGAACCTGACGGTCGGCTTCGGGCTGCGCTACGAGCGCCAGTCGAACATCGAGAGTAACCTCAACTTCGCCCCGCGCGTCTACCTCGCCTGGTCGCCCGACGGCGGCGCGCAGCGGCAGGCCAAGACGGTCATCCGCATCGGCGCGGGCATCTTCTACGACCGCATCGGCGAGAACTTCGCGCTCCAGTCGCTCCGCTTCAACGGGCTCAACCAGCAGCAGTTCATCGTCGCCGAGCCGCTGTCGGACGACGAGATAGCGAAGCTGCCCGTCAGCGCCGAGCAGCGGGACGCCGAGCGCTCGCGCGCCGAGCTGGCGCGCGGCTTCCTCAGCCGTTTCAACGGCTCGGTGCCCACGCCCGAGGAGCTGAGCGGCTTCGGCGTCTCGCAGACGACGCGCCAACTGGCTTCGGACGCGACCGCGCCCTACTCCTACATCACGGGGCTCATCGTGACGCGCCAGTTGACGAAGACCTCGACGCTCAACGTCTTCTTCTCGACCTACGACACGCGCCACGTCCTGCGCCAGCGCAACATCAACGCGCCCCTGAACGGCGTGCGCCCGAACCCCGCCGCCGGCAACATCTTCCAGTTCGAGACCTCGGGCACGCAGAGCATGAAGCAGCTCAACGTCAGCGTGAGCAAGCAGTTCCGCCCCGGCGTCTCGCTGACGGCCAACTACACGCTCGGCAAGGCGCAGTCGGACACGGACTTCGGCGGCTTCCCCGTGAACCAGTACGACCTGACGGGCGAGTACTCGCGCACGTCCTTCGACGCGCGCCACCGCTTCATCCTCTTCGCTTCCTTGGGCATCCCCAAGCTCAAGCTCTCGCTCAACCCGATGATCATCGCCAACACGGGCCGCCCCTTCAACATCATCACGGGCATCGACAACAACCGCGACGGCATCATCAACGACCGCCCGGCCTTCGCCACGGACGCGACGCGCCGCTGCGCGCCGGGCCAGCGCGCCGGGGTCGACGACCCCACGGACGACCTTGAGCCCTGCGACCTCGTCGAGACGAGCTGGGGCAACTTCGACCTCAACCCCAAGCCCGGGCAGACCATCGTCCCGCGCAACTTCGGCGAGGGCCCCGGCTTCTTCGCGGTCAACCTGAGAATCGGGCGCTCGTTCGCCTTCGGCGACACGGAGGCTTCGAGGGCCGCCGCCGCGCGCTCCAGGCAGCAGGAGGGGGGCAACCGCGGCGGCAACAACCGCGGGGGCGGCGACCGCACCACGGCCGGCGGCCCCGGCGGCGGCCCGCGCGGCGGCGGCGGCGGCCCCGTACAGGGCGGCATGGGCGGCGGCCCCATGATGATCATGATGGGCGCGCCCGGCGGCGGCGGCGAAGGGAAGCGCTACACGCTGAACTTCTCGCTCAACTTCATCAACCTGCTCAACCACACCAACTTCAGCCAGCCGGTCGGCAACCTGCGCTCGCCCGAGTTCGGGCAGTCGCTCTTCTCGGTCGGCGGCTTCGGCGGCGGCGGCGGCAACC
>DASWNR010000309.1:0-1789 GCA_036399155.1 Pyrinomonadaceae bacterium | reverse complement strand
CGTCCTCTTCCGAGAGGCCGTAGACGGTGATTATGGTGCGCTGGTCGTTCGTCGGGATGCGGCGGAAGTGTGCCAGCGCGACCATGTTGAGCGTCGGGCGGTCGAACGGGAAGCCGAACGTCTTGACGGCTTCGGCCATGACGCGCAGCCTCACGGCCTCGTCAACCTTAATGTCGAATAGCTCCTGCTTGCGCTCCTTGCGCTTCGCGTCCTCGCCCTGCGCCTGCTGGCCGCCGCCCGCGCCCGAACTGACCGCGACTGAGGCGTGCCCGCGCACGCGCCCCAAGTGGTCTTTGCACGTCGCTTCCCGGCAAATTAAAGCCGCCTTGCCGGTCTGGTTGCCCTCGGCGTACACGGCCTGCTCCGCGAACTCGCAACGCTCGCCCTCGACGCTCTCGTACTGGCTGCGGGTGAGCAATTCGCGCCCCTCGACGGTCGTGCTCGTGTTGTAGAAGGGACTGACGACCGGGGCGGGCGTCTCGTCCTGGCGCTTCGCGTCCAGCGCCGCCGACGTGATTTGAATGAGCGCCTGCACCTTACCGTTGAAACAGCCGGGGTCAAGGCAAGTGTCCGCGCCCTGCACGTCCGCGAAGAGTAGTTTGTTGTGTCCGGTGCGGTTCGGGCACTCGGCGCACGTCAGGCCGTCCGCGCGCAGCCTCGCGTCGCTCGTCTTGAACGGCGCGGCGCGCAAGTTGAGCCGCACGTTCTTCTCAAGCCACGTCTGCAAGTACCTGACGCTGCGCGCGGGCTGCGACTTGTCGGGTTCCGCGTCGAAGCCGCCGCCCTCGCGCGGTACTATCAGCGTCTCGTAGCACGCCGCGAGCGCCCGGCGCTGAACTTCCGGCGTGAGCACGCAGATTTCGAGGGCGTGGCCGAGCGTGATGCGCCCCTTGCGGTAGTCCTGCTTACCCTCTTTGATGAGGTCGTTGAGCGCGAGCGTGCGCGCCACTTCGCGGGCGGGCTTGCCGACGCGCAGGGCGATTTCGATAACGTCTAGCTCGGACTCCTTCTTGAGACGGAGGAAAGACCGCGCCTCGTCCAGCGGGTGCAAGCCCTCGCGCTGTAGGTTCTCGATCAACTGCACCTGTAGGGCGTCGGCCTCGCCAAGCGTGGTGACGACGCACGGCACTTCGGCCAACTCCGCGAGTTCGGCGGCGCGGTAGCGGCGCTCACCGGCGACGACTTCGTACTGCTTGCCCGGCCTCGCCGGGTCGCTGATGCCGCGCACTATGAGCGGCTGAATGAGGCCGCCCGCCGCCCTGATGGAGTCGGCCAGCCCTAAGAGCTTGCTGCGCTTGAATCTCTCCCCGGTGTGCTTGTTGGTTCTCGACGGCGTGAGTAGCGAAAGCGCGATGTTGCGGGTGTTCCTGGTGGGGTCTGTTAGCCCCTGCGTCAACTGTGACATTCGGACTCTCCTAGATGGGTCTTAAAGGTTGTTTCTGACCGCCCTGGTTCGGGATTGTGGCGGCGGCAGCGCCTTTCAAAAGCGTGACAATAATACTCCCTACGGAGTATATTTGTCAAGTAATAAACGCGCCGCTAGAAGAGGCTCCTTTGTTTCAGAAGGTCGCGCACGCCTGACGGCGGCACCTTGCCCGCGACGACTCGCCAGAAGTCCTCGACGCTTATGAAGCCCTCGATCTGCGCCTCTTCGCTCGCGGACAGCTGGATTCGCGTTACCTTGTTAGTCCTGTTCTTGTAGGTGTAGTAGGTCGAGATTGACGCGCGGTGTATCAGCGAATGGAGCGCGGCCGGCATGTGCTTCCTCAGTTCCATCCGTGAGGCGTAT
>DASWNR010000308.1:0-13817 GCA_036399155.1 Pyrinomonadaceae bacterium | reverse complement strand
TGATGGCGACGCAGATGGCGTGGAGGGTGGAGCGGGCCTTCGGTGTGGAGCTGGGGCTGAGGGAGGTCTTCGGCGGGGCGAGCGTGCGGCGGCTGGCGCGGCTCGTCGAGGCGCGGCTGCTCGGCGGCGAGCACGAGACGGCGGCCGGGCCGCGGCCCCATCCCGAGCGCGAGGCGGGGCGCGAGCGGTGGCCGCTCTCCTTCGCGCAGCAGCGCCTCTGGGTGCTCAACCAGTTGGAGCCGGCGCAGCCCGCCTATAACGTCCCGGCCGCGGCGCGGATGCGCGGCGAGCTGAACCTGCCGGCGTTGGAACGGACGCTCACCGAGGTCGTGCGCCGCCACGAGGTGCTGCGGACGACCTTCCAGGTTTTCGACGGCGAGCCGGCGCAGGTCGTGACCCCGCCCGCGCGCGTCGGGCTGGCGGTCGAGGACGTGAGCGGACTTCCGGCCGCGGCGCGCGAGGGGGCGGCGCTGCGGGCGGTCGAGGCCGAGGCGCTCCGTCCGTTCGACCTTGAGCGGGGGCCGCTGCTGCGGGCGCTGGCCGTGAGGCTCTCGGGCGAGGAGCACGTCGTGGCGTTGACGATGCACCACATCGTCTCCGACGCCTGGTCGATGGGCGTGCTGCTGCGCGAGGTGACGGAGCTGTATCGAGCCTTCCTTCTCGGCCAACCCTCGCCGCTGGCCGAGCTGCAAGTCCAGTACGCGGACTTCGCCGTGTGGCAGCGCGAGTGGCTGCGGGGCGAGAGGCTGGACGGGCAGCTCGAATACTGGCGCGGGCAGTTGGGAGGCGCGCCGCCGCAGGTTCAGTTGGCGACGGATCGCCCGCGTCCCCCGCGCAGCAGTCACCGCGGCGCGTACCTGCCCGTCACCTTCTCCCCCGCGCAGGTCGAGCGGCTGCGGCGGGTGAGCTCGCGCGCGAACGCGACGCTCTTCATGACGCTGCTCACGGGCTTTCAGCTCTTGCTGGCCCGCCACACCGAGCAGAGCGATATCATCGTCGGCACCCCGATTGCGAACCGCCGCCGGCCCGAGCTTGAGGAGCTGATCGGCTTCTTCGTCAACTCGCTGGCGCTGCGGGCGAACTTCGAGGGCGAGCCCGACTTCGAGCAGGCGCTCGGCCGCGTGCGCGAAGTGACGCTCGGGGCGTACGCGCATCAGGACGTGCCGTTCGAGAAGCTGGTCGAAGAGTTACAGCCGGAGCGCGACCTGAGCCGCAACCCCCTGTTTCAGGTGATGTTCTCAATGAACAACGTCCCGCGGCCCGAGCTGCGTATGCCGGGACTCAGCCTGAGCTGGCAGGAGTTCTCGCAACACACCGCGCGCTTCGACCTTGAGGTGCAGTTGACCGAGCACGGCGGCGCGCTCGCGGGCGTGCTCTGTTACGACACCGAGCTGTACGACGAGGCGACGGCCCGGCGTCTGATCGAACACTTCCAGAGGCTACTCGACGCGGCCGTCGAAGACCCGCGCCGGCCCGTCTGGTCGCTGCCTCTGTTGAGCGACGAGGAGCGCCGCCAACTCTTATCCGAGTGGAACGACACGCGCCGCACGTACCCGTCCGGGGCGGGCGTCCACGAAATCTTCGCCGCGCGGGCCGCCGCCTCGCCGCAGTCGCCGGCGCTCGAATTCGGCGAGCGCCGGCTGACCTACGCCGAGCTGGACGAGCGCTCCAACCAGTTGGCCCTCTACCTGCGCCGGCTCGGCGTCGTCGAAGAGACGTGCGTCGGCCTTCTGATGGAACGCTCGGCCGAGGTCATCATCGCCATGCTCGGCGTCCTCAAGGCGGGCGGCGCGTACGTCCCGCTCGACACCAGCTACCCGGTCGAGCGACTGGCCTACATGGTCGAGGACGCGGGCGTCCACGTCCTCATCACGCCGCGGGTGCTAATCGACGGCCTCGTCGAGCCGATGAGGGCCGCGCGGCCGAACATCTCCGCCACGCGCCTGCTCTGTCTGGACGAGGCTTGGGACGAGATCGCCGGGCTGCCGGGCCCCGTGCCGCCGCGGACGAGCGCGGGCGGCGAGTCGCTCGCCTGCATCATCTACACCTCCGGCTCGACCGGACGGCCGAAGGGCATCGGCCTCACGCACCGCGGCATCACCCGCACGGTGTGCGACCCGGACTACATCGCGCTCGGCGCCGACGACGCCCTGACGCACGCGTCGAACATCTCTTTCGACGCGGCGACGTTCGAGGTTTGGGGGGCGTTGCTCAACGGCGCGCGGCTGGTCGGCATCGAGCGCGAAGTCATCCTCTCGCCGCGCGCCTTCGCCGCGGAGATCGCCCGGCGTCGCGTCACGACCATCCTCCTGACCACGGCCCTCTTCAACCAGATGGCGGCCGAAGACCCGCGGTGCTTCGACGGCGTCAGGCAAGTGCTCTTCGGCGGCGAAGCCGCGGACGCGCGGCAAGTGCGCGAGGTGCTTCGACGGGGCGGCCCGCAACGCCTGCTGAACATGTACGGCCCGGCGGAGAACTCCACCTTCACGACGTGGATGCACGTCGAGGAGTTAAGCGATGAGGCGGTGAGCGTGCCCATCGGCCGCGCGATGAGCAACACGCAGGTCTACGTCCTCGACGCGCGGATGCAACCGGTCGGCGTCGGCGTCGCCGGCGAGTTGCTCATCGGGGGCGCGGGATTGGCGCGCGGCTACCTGAACCGTCCCGCGCTGACGGCCGAGCGATTCGTCCCCGACCCGTTCTCGGGCGGGGCGGGCGCGCGACTGTACCGTACCGGGGACGTGGTGAGGTGGACGAACGGCGGGGTGCTGGAGTTCTTAGGGCGGCGAGACGAGCAGGTCAAGCTGCGCGGGTTCCGCATCGAGTTGCAGGAGGTCGAGGCGGCGCTGCTGCGCCACGCCTCGGTGCGGCAGGCCGTCGTCGTCGCCGAGCGCGCGGGCTCGGGCGCGGTCAGCCGCTTAATCGGGTACGTGGCCGCCGGCGAGGGCGTGAGCGGCGCGGGGCTGCGGCAATACCTGCGCGAGCGTCTGCCCGAGTACATGGTGCCTTCGGCCTTCGTCGTGCTCGGCGAGCTGCCGCTGAACGCGAACGGCAAGGTCGACCGCAAGGCGCTGCCCGCGCCCGCGCCCGACACCTCCGAGTCGGGCGCCGGTGCCGACGCCGCGCTGACGCCGGCCGAGGAGATCATCGCGGGCATCTGGGGCGAGCTGCTCGGGCTGACGCGAATCGGGGTCGAAGAGGACTTTTTCGACCTCGGTGGGCATTCGCTGATGGCGACGCAGATGGCGTGGAGGGTGGAGCGGGCCTTCGGTGTGGAGCTGGGGCTGAGGGAGGTCTTCGGCGGGGCGAGCGTGCGGCGGCTGGCGCGGCTCGTCGAGGCGCGACTCGCGGGCGGGGGCGCGGCCGGGGGCGAGGAGTTGAGGCGCGATGCGGGGCGCGAGCGGTGGCCGCTCTCGTTCGCGCAGCAGCGCCTCTGGTTCCTCGACCGTTTACACCCGGGCAGCCCGTTATACAACATCCCTGCGGCCGTGCGGCTGCGCGGTAAGCTCGACCTCGAAGTGTTAGGGCGCAGTCTGGACGAGATAGTCCGTCGCCACGACACGCTGCGGACGGTCTTCGTCGAGGTGGACGGCGAGCCGGCGCAGGTCGTCAAGGAGTCCGCGCCGTCTCCCCTGACCGTCGTCGATCTGAGCGGGCTGGCGGAGCCCGGGCGCGCGGCCAGAGCCTTAGAGCTGGCGGCGCAGGAGGCGTTCCGCCCCTTCGACCTCACGCGCGGGCCGCTGATGCGCGCGACGCTTCTGCGCCTCGGCGAAGAAGACCACGCGGCGCTCTTCACCATGCACCACGTCGTCAGCGACGGCTGGTCAATAGACATCCTCATCGGCGAGTTGATTCGGCTCTACGAGGCGTTCTCCGAAGGACGGGAATCGCCGCTGACCCCGCTGCCCGTGCAGTACACGGACTTCGCCGTGTGGCAGCGCAACTGGCTGAGCGGTGAACTGCTGCGAAGGAAGCTTGAGTATTGGGGGGAACAGCTTCGAGACCTGCCGACGGTGTTGGCGCTGCCGACCGACCGGCCGCGTCTGGCGACGCAGCGCTTCAGGGGCGCGTCCCGCTACGTCGGCCTGACGCCGGAGCAGGCCGAGGCGCTGAGGTCGCTCAGCCGCCAGGAGCAGGCGACGGTCTTCATCACGCTGCTCGCGGCCTTCAAGGCGCTGCTCTACCGGTACGCCGCGGTCACGGACATCCCCGTCGGGACGCCGATTGCCGGCCGCACACACCAGCAGCTCGAAAACCTCATCGGCTTCTTCGTCAACACGCTGGTGCTCCGCACGCGCCTCGACGCCGGCCTCAGCTTCCGCGACCTGCTGCGCCGCGTGCGCGAGGTCGCGCTGGGCGCTTACGCCAACCAGGACGTGCCCTTCGAGATGCTCGTCGAGGAGTTGCAGCCGCGGCGCAGCATGAGCCACACCCCGCTCTTTCAGGTCATGTTCACCTTCCAGTCGGCGGCGACGCGCACCTACTCTCTGCCGAGCGGCCTGCGCGTCGGCCCGCTGACGGGCGACGGCGACGGCGGGGGTGACGGCGTCGGCGAGGGCGAGGGCCGGGGCAGGGTCAAGTTCGATCTCACGCTCGCGCTCGGCGAGAGCGCGCAGGGGTTAGTCGGGTCTTTGTCCTACGACAGAGACCTCTACGACGCCGTCACCGTCGAGCGGATGGTCGCAAACTTCCAGAGCCTCGTGGACGGCCTTCTGGCCGACCCCGACTGCCGGCTCGACGAGTTGCCTCTGCTGCGCCGCGCGGAGTTGCAGCAGTTGCTCACGGAAGCGGCGTGCGTGGACGCCGGCGCCCACGCCGGGCAAACCATCGCCGCGCTGTTCTCCGTCGCCGCCGGGCGCACGCCCTCCGCGCCGGCCGTCGTCTGGGCCGGGCAGCGACTCTCTTATCAGGAGTTGGACGCGCGCTCGAATTGTCTGGCGCACCACCTCCGCGCGCTCGGCCTTGAGCCGGAAGAGGCCGTGGCGCTGCTGTTTGAGCCTTCGCCCGAGTGGATCGTCTCGCTGCTCGCCGTCCTGAAGGCCGGCGGCGCGTACCTCCCTTTGCCCGCACACTCTCCGGCCGGGCGCCCGGGGCACACGTCGGACGACGCCGGGGTGCGGATTCTCTTAACGCAGCAAAGCCTGTTGCCCGAAGCGCGGGGCGGCGGCGCGCGCGTCGTGTGCGTCGATGCGGAGTGGGAGCAGATCGCGCTCCGCGGCGACCAGCCGTTGCCGGAGCGTTGCGGCGCGCAGAACGTGGCCGCGGTGCTTCACGCGAACGCGCACGACGGCGGCCCGCGCGGCGTGATGCTGACGCACGGCGCGTTGTCGAGCGAGGCGTTGGCGCTCGGCGCGCGGTACGAGTTGGGCGAAGGGGATCGCCTCGTCAGCGCGTTCGCCTTCGGGCACGACAGCGCCGCCGCGGAGATTTTCGCGGGGCTCCTGCGCGGCGCGGCCGTCGTCACGGGCCCACGCTCGACGCCCGTCACGCCGGACGACCTCACGGCCCTGTGCGTGCGGGAGCGCGTCAGCGTCCTGACTATGCCCGTCGCCATTTGGGAGCAGTTGGCCGTGGCGCTGTCGTCCGCGGCGCCGCCCCCGCCGCTACCCGATACGCTGCGGCTCATGGTCGTGCGCGGGCACAAGTCTTTCAGAAAGCATCTGGCGCTCTGGCAGCAATTCTGTCAGCGCCGGAACGGCGGCCGTCCCGCCCTGCGGGTGCTGCACAACTACGAGCCGGCCGGGGCGGCGGTGGCGGCCGCTTCGTGGGAGGCGGACGCGCGCGGTCAGGATTTCGCAGGGCAGTTCCAATCGTCGAGGCCGACGATTCCGCTCGGCCACGCCCTGCCGCACGCGCGCGTCTACGTGCTCGATAAGTTCCTCTCCCCGGTGGGCGCGGGCATCGTTGGCGAGGCTTACATTGGAGGCGCGGCCGTGGCGCGCGGCTACCGGCGGCGGCCCGGCCTGACGGCCGCGCATTTCGTGCCCTCGCCGTTCGGGCCCGAGCCGGGCGCGCGCCTCTACCGCACCGGCGACCTCGCGAGGACTTTACCCGACGGGAATCTGGAGTTCTGCGGGCGCGCCGACGAGCGCGTGCAGGTCAACGGCTTCAGCTTCAACCTCTCCGAGGTCGAGGCCGCGCTGCTCGAACACGAGCGTGTGCAGCAGGCGGTCGTTTTAAGAAAGGCCGGGCCGGGGCGGGGCGCCACGGCGGCTTACGTGGTCGGGCTCTCGGAGACGGAGGCCAGAAGCTTCCTCCGGCAACGTCTGCCGGCTTACATGCTGCCGGAGGCGGTCTTCGCCCTCGCGTCCCTGCCGCTGACCTCCGACCACAGGGTAGACCGCGCCTCGCTTTTGAGCGCGGCCGACGCGGCGCAGCCGCAGGGGGCGGCGGCCGGCTCGCTGAAGGTGAAAGAAGACCGCGTGGCCGCGCGCCGGGCGGAGCTGGCCGCGCGCCGCTCCAAGCTCTCCACCTCGCAGCAGGCGTTGCTCGACGAGCGTTTGCAAAGGGCCGCGGAGAAGCAGCCCGCGCGCGAGCTGTTGCCCAAGCGCGACCCGCAAAAACCGGCCCCGCTCTCCTTCGCGCAGCGGCGACTCTGGTTCCTCGATCAACTTGAGCCGGACAACCCTCTCTACAACATGCCGATTGCCCTGCGCCTCAAGGGGCGCATCGAGCTGCGCGCGCTGGAGCAATGCCTCGGCGAGATTCTGCGCCGCCACGAGTCTCTGCGCACAATCTTTCGGACGGACGGCGCGGAGCCCGTGCAGGTCGTCGAGCCCGCCGAGCCCTTCGCCCTGCACGTCGTCGACCTCACGGGACTGGACGAAGCCGCGCGCGAGGCGGAGGCGCGGCGTCTGGCCGGCGAGGAAGCGCGCCGCCCCTTCGACCTCGGCCGCGGGCCGCTGCTCCGCGCGCAGCTCGTCAGGCTCGACGCGCTCGACCACCTGGCCCTGCTGACGATGCACCACATCGTCTCCGACGGCTGGTCGATGGGCGTCCTCACGCGCGAGATCATTTCGCTCTACGAGGCTTTCGCGCAGGGCCGGCCCTCGCCTCTGCCGGAGCTGCCGATTCAGTACGCGGACTTCGCCGCGTGGCAGCGCGAGTGGTTGCGGGGCGAGAGGCTGGACGGGCAGCTCGAATACTGGCGCGGGCAGTTGGCGGGCGCGCCGCCCTTCCTCGAACTGCCGACCGACAAGCAGCGCCCCGCGCTCGTCAGCCGGCGCGGCGCGGTCTCCACCTTCAAACTCCCGCCGCAACTCTCCGAAGACCTGCGGGCGCTGGCACGGCGCGAGGACATGACGCTCTTCATGCTCCTCCTGGCCGGATTCTACGCGCTGCTCTACCGCTACACCGGGCAGCGCGACATCACGGTCGGCACGCCGGTCGCCGGCCGCCACCGCCCTGAGGTCGAAGACCTCATCGGCTTCTTCGTCAACACCCTCGTAATGCGCGCGCGGGTCAAAGGCGAGTTAGACGCGCGACAGTTGTTGGCGCACGTCAAGGAGACTTGTCTCGGGGCTTACGCGCATCAGGAGACTCCGTTCGAGGTGCTCGTAGAGCACCTGCAACCGGAGCGCAACCCGAGTTACACGCCGCTGTTTCAGGTCATGCTGGTGTTGCAGAACGTCGTCGCCGGCAACCCCGCCCCGCAGGCCGCCACGGCCCCCGTCGCCGACGCGGCGGGGATGGAGGTCAACGTCGTTGAGGGCGGGAGCGGGACGGCGAAGTTCGACCTGACGCTGGCCTTCGCCGACGACGCCGAAGGCTTGCGCGGGGCCGTCGAATACCGCACAGACCTCTTCGAGCCGGAGACCGTCGAGCGTTTGGCGCGACACTTCGGACGCGTGTTGGCCGTTATTGCCGAGGGCGGCGGCCGACCGCTCTCCGAATGGCCGCTCCTGAGCGCCGAGGAGGAGCAGCAGTTGCTCCGGGCCTGGAACCCGCCCGCCGGAGACGGCGCGGACGCCCCGCCCGCGAGCGTCGGCGGGCGCTTCTCTCAACTGGCGCGCACGACCCCCGACGCCGTCGCACTCGTCTCCTCTTCGGGCGTCGATCTGACATACGCCGGGCTGGAGGCCGAATCGAACCGGCTCGCCCGCCACCTTCTGGCGCGCGGCCTTGAGCCCGAAGAGCTGGTGGCGCTGCTGCTG
Source organism: Pyrinomonadaceae bacterium (assembly GCA_036399155.1). Classification (GTDB taxonomy): domain Bacteria; phylum Acidobacteriota; class Blastocatellia; order Pyrinomonadales; family Pyrinomonadaceae; genus QHXN01. Next base: position 5,664 of record DASWNR010000308.1, on the reverse strand, counting down.
CCGCGCTCGCCGCAGACGGTCGTCGCGCTGCTGGGCGTGCTCAAGGCCGGCGGCGCTTACCTGCCGCTGGAGACGCAGGCCCCCGCGCTGCGTCAGGCGCAGCTCCTGCGGCAGTCGGGTGCGCGCTGGCTCATCACGGCGGACGGGGAGGCGGCCGGCGCCATCAAAGAGGCCGGGGACTGGCGCGGCGAGACGCTTTTGTGGTCACAACTTGAGCAGGCGTTCGGCGCGGAGCCCGCGGAGGCTCCGGCTTCCGCGGTCGTCGGCCCGCAGCAGTTGGCCTACGTCATCTACACGTCGGGCTCGACGGGCGAGCCGAAGGGCGTCGCCGTCACGCACGCCAACATACTGGGGCGGGTCTGCGGCGCCGACTACGCGGAGCTGGGTGCGGGCACGCGCGTCTTACAGTTGGCGCCGCTGGCCTTCGACGCCTCGACGTTCGAGCTGTGGGGCGCGCTGCTCAACGGCGGGTCGGTGGCGCAGGCCGGCGAGGGTGTGGCGCGTGCGGCCGCCCTGCGCGAGCAGATCGCGCGCGACGGCGTGACGACGCTGTTTCTAACGACCGCCCTGCTGAACACGGTCGTTGACGAAGACGCGGGTGCGCTCGGCGGGCTGCGCGAGCTGCTCAGCGGCGGCGAGCCGATGTCCCTCGGCCACGCGCGGCGCGCGCTGGCGGAGTTGCCGCCGGGCGGCTTCAGCAACATCTACGGCCCGACGGAGACGACGACGTTCGCGTGCCGCCACCCTCTGGAAGAGTTGGGCGCGGACGTGGCGAGCATCCCCATCGGCCGCGGGGTTGCCAACACGCAGGTCTACGTCGTGGACGCGAGGATGCGGCCGTCGCCCGTCGGGGTGTGCGGCGAGCTGCTCATCGGAGGGCGCGGCGTGGCGCGCGGCTACCTGAACCGTCCCGCGCTGACGGCGGAGCGATTCGTCCCCGACCCGTTCTCTGGCGAGGCGGGCGCGCGTCTGTACCGTACCGGGGACGTGGTGAGGTGGACGAACGGCGGGGTGCTTGAGTTCCTGGGGCGGCGGGACGAGCAGGTCAAGCTGCGCGGGTTCCGCATCGAGTTGCAGGAGGTCGAGGCGGCGCTGCTGCGACACGCCTCGGTGCGGCAGGCCGTCGTCGTCGCCGAGCGTGAGGCCGGGAGTGTGCGGAGGCTGATCGGCTACGTGTCGGCCGTCGAAGTCGGCGAAGGCGAAGGCGGCGACGGAGAATTGGCGACCGGCCGGGAGTCGCTGGGGCGGGAGTTGCGCGAGCATCTGAGAGAGCGTCTGCCGGAGTACATGGTGCCTTCGGCCTTCGTCGTGCTGGACGAGCTGCCGCTGAACGCGAACGGCAAGGTCGACCGCAAGGCGCTGCCCGCGCCCGCGCAGGGAATCACGGCCGGGGAGGAAAGTGAGTTCGTTCGGCCGCGGGATCAGGTAGAGTTGGAGTTGATAAGCATCTGGGAAGAAGTCCTGCGAAGCGGCCCCGTGGGGGTGAAGGATAATTTCTTTGACCGCGGCGGCCATTCTCTGCTCGCCGTCCAACTGTTCGCCGCGATTGAGCGGAGGCTCGGGCGGCGACTCCCGCTCTCGACCCTCTTCCGACATCCGACGGTCGAGCAGTTAGCCGTCGCGCTGCGCGAGCAGGATGTCACGGCGCACCGCTCGCCGCTCGTCAAACTTCAGGGCGAGGGCGCGCAGACGCCTTTCTTCTGCGTGCACCCGGGCGGCGGCGGCGTCTTCCGCTATCTAGCGCTGGCGCGACAACTGGGTGCCGACCGACCCTTCTACGCGTTCCAGTCCGCGGGCCTTGACGACGACACACGGCAGGCCGCGACCGGCGTCGAAGAGATGGCCGCGCGCTACGTCGAAGAGATGCGCGGCGTCCAGCCGCGCGGCCCGTACCTGATCGGCGGCTGGTCGTTCGGCGGGCTGGTCGCCTTCGAGATGGCCCGGCAACTCGCGGCGCGGGGCGAGGAGGTTGCCCTGCTGGCGCTCTTCGACACGATGCCGCCCGACCCGAAGGCGAAGCGGATGAAGGAGGACGACCCGGCTCTGCTGTCGAGCTTCGTGCTCGATTTGGGCCTGCCGAGGGAGGCGCTGCCCCCGAGCGCCGGCGAGTTGAAGAAGCTCGGGCCGGAAGCGCGTCTGTCGTTCGTGCTGGCCGAGGCGAAGGGCGCGGGCGTCGTACCGCCGGACGTGACGCTCGCCGACGTGCAACGCCTGTGGCGAGTCTTCATCTCTAACTGGCGGGCGCAGCAGAGCTACCGGGCGCAGCAGTCGGCGACGCGCATCACGCTGTTTCAGGCCGCCGCCGCCCCGCCGCCGCGCCGCAAGCGTGCGCCCCGCTGGGATGATTTCACGGCCGCGGGCGTAGAAGTTTACACGGCGCCCGGCGATCATTATACGATGGTAGACGAACCCCACGTGCGCGCGCTGGCCGCGCTGCTCGGCGGCTGCCTTGAGAGAGCCGCGGCCGAGTCCCGGCGGCCGTCATAACGCGCCGCTCAACCCACGGAAAAGACGGCGGCTCCTCCGCGCAACGGAGGCGGGTGGCTAGGCCGCCGGTCGGGAGTTAAAGATGCATTGGAAAACATTTCGTTGTCGTTGTCTCTTCCTGTTCGCCCTGCTCGTCGTCACCGGCGCGGCCGGCGCGCGGCCCGCGACCGCGCGCACGAGTCCCTTCGTCAACCGCCCCGCGCCGCCCGCTCAGGGACAGATTAGCGGGGAGGTGACCGCGGTTGACGGCGCGGCGCGGCGGGTGACTATCAAGACGGCGCAGGGCGAGGCCGTCACCGTGCAGTTCGACGACACGACCACACTCAGGCGCGTGCCGCCCGGCGCGACATCTCTGTCGCAGGCCGCGCCGATAACTTTTCAGGAGATCGCCGTCGGCGACCGCCTGCTCGCGGGCGGCCCGTCGAGCGCGGATCGAAAGTCGGTCGCCGCCCGGCAGGTCCTCATCGTCTCGCGCGCCGAGCTGACGCAGCAGTCCGAGCAGGGGAGGGCGGAGTGGCAGCGCCGCGGCGTCACCGGCTCGGTGCTCGGCCTGGAGCCGGCGGGCAAGACCCTGAAGGCGCAAGTCCGCGCCGAGGGCGGGGCGCAGACCTTGACCCTGACCTTCAACGAAGCCTCGCGCCTGCGCCGCTACGCCGCGGACTCCGTGGCTTACAAAGACACCACCCCGAGCGCCTTCGAGCAGATCAAAGTCGGCGACACGTTCCGCGCGCTCGGCAACAAGAGTGCGGACGGGACGAGCTACGTGGTCGAGGAGATGCTGGTCGGCACCTTCCGCGTAATTCCCGCGACCGTGGTCGCCGTCGAGGCCGGCGCGGGCGAGCTGAAGGTCAACCAGCTCGGCCGTCAGGAGACCATCACCGTCGTCACCAACAAGAACACACGCACGCGCCGGCTGTCGAAGGAGCTGGCGGCCTCGCTGGCGGGCGGCCCGAATGAGGCCGGGCAGGGCGACGTGCAGCAACAGGTGGACGCCATGCCGCAGGTCAACCTCGGCGAGCTGAAGGCGGGCGACATGCTCCTGCTCACCGTCACGGCCGGGGAGGATCAGACGCGGGCTACGGCCATCGCGCTCATCGCGGGCGTCGAGCCCGTGCTCAAACCCATACAGGCGCAGCTCCGCGCCAACAGCCGGCAGCCGAATTACAAGCTCGGCCTGCCCGAAGGTCTGTCGAGCCTCGGCGTCAGCTTGCCCTGAGTCCCGGCGCGCGCCTCCACCGCGCGCCCGTCTCTACTTCATAATCATTGAAACTTCATAAAGGAGGTCGGAGGTGACACTCGTAGCTCGGACAGGAAAGGCACTTCGCCTGGCTGTCCTCTCTCTTCTGCTCTGCGGGGGGGCGGCTTCGGCGAGGCAGGCCGACGGCTCGTTGCGCGGCCAGGTGAAAGACCAGCTCGGGGCGGTCGTCGCCAACGCCTCCGTCAAGCTGGTGGACGCGTCGGGCCGCGAGCGGCAGACCGTGACCAACCGCGAGGGCGTCTACCTCTTCGAGCAGCTTCCCCCCGGCGGCTACCGCCTGCTGGTCAGCGCCGCGGGTTTCAGCGGCCACGAGAACGCCGAGGTGTCGGTGGCGGCCGCGCGGCGCGAGACGTTGGACGTGACGCTCGGCATCACCGTCGAGGAGTCGGTCACGGTCGGGAACCAGAATAATGAGGTAAGCGTTGACCCGGAAAACAACGCCAACTCGCTCGTGCTGCGCGGCGATGACCTGAACTTCCTGCCCGACGACCCGGACGCGCTGGCCTCCGTCCTCCAGGCGTTCGCAGGGGCCGCGGCCGGGCCCGACGGGGTGGACATTCTGGTGGACGGCTTCAGCGGCGTGCGCAACCTCCCGCGCCGCAGCCAGATCGCCGAGATACGCATCAACCAGAACCCCTTCACCGCCGAGTACGACCGGATCGGCTTCGGCCGCATCGAGCTTCGCCTGAACCCCACCACCGATCAATTCCACGGCAACGTCGAGTTTTATTTCAACGACGAGAGCCTCAACAGCCGCAACCCGTTCGCGGCCAACCGCGCGCCCTTTCAGGTCAGAAACTACTTCGGGCAGTTGAGCGGCCCGCTGATTAAAAACCGCGCCTCCTTCTACGCGGCCGTCGCGCGCGAGGAGAGTGACGGCAACTCCGTCATCAACGCCACGGTGCTCGACGCGCAGCTGCGGCCGACGCCCTTCGGCGTCGCCGTCCTCGTCCCCGAGCGCGAAATCTATTCCGACGTGCGGACGGACTTTAAGCTCGACACGAACAACAACCTGACCTTCAACTACCAGTACCTGCCTAGCAAACAGACCGCGGCCGGCGTCGGCGGCTTCAACCTGCCCTCGCGCGCCTACGACACGCTGGAGCGGACGCACATCTTCCGCTCGCTGCTGAATTCGGTGATCAGCCCGCGCACCTTCCACCAGCTTCGCTTCCAGTACATCTGGAGCCTCAACCGCGTCCGCAACGCCAACACCGATCCGACGATCCAAGTGCTCGAAGCCTTCACGGGCGGCGGCGCGAACGTCAACGGCGACCGCATCGACGTCAAGCGCATCGAGCTACAGGACAACGTGACCTACGGCCTCGGCAACCGGACGGTGAGGCTCGGCGGGCGCGTGCGCGGCATCAAGATTACGAACCTCTCGCCGCTGAACTTCAACGGCACGTACACCTTCGCGGGCGGCGCGGCCCCGGCGCTGGATCAGAACGGCGGGGTCGTCCTCGGGCCGGGCGGAGAGCCGCTGCTCGCCGACATCGACAGCCTTGAGCGCTACCGGCGCACGCTCTTCTTCCGGAGTCAGGGGTTGACGCCGGCCGAGATTCGCGCGCGCGGCGGCGGGGCCACGCAGTTCTCCATCGCCGGCGGCGACCCGGAGGTGGACGTGACGCAGTACGACGTGGGCGTCTACGCGCAGTACGACTGGCGCATCAGCCCGACGTTCAACCTCGGGCTGGGGCTGCGCTACGAGAACCAGACCAACCTTTCGAGCCGCCTCAACCTCGCGCCGCGCGTCTCCTTCGCGTGGGGCCCGGGGGCGAGCGACCGCGCGCGGCCGAAGGCCGTCATCCGCGGCGGCTTCGGCGTCTTCTACCTGCGCGTCAACGAGCAACTGACCTTGCAGACGCGGCAGTTCGACGGGGCGACGCAGCAACAATTCATCGTCAGCGACCCGGCCA
>DASWNR010000307.1:0-5912 GCA_036399155.1 Pyrinomonadaceae bacterium | reverse complement strand
GGGGGGGACGGGGGGAGGGCTAACACTCTCGGTGCTGACTTTTGCCCTGGCCGGGTTGCTGCTCTATGGAGTCTTAGGCTGGTTCCTGCCTAACGTGCCCATCACGAGGGCCCGATTCCAGACCTACCCCGCTCACGGGGCTTACCTAAAGAGCATCTACTACTTCCTCCCCTTGGCGGCGGTGTTCCTGATTCTGCCGTATCATTTCGTGATTGCCACGCGCAGGGAGGTACGTGCTGGCGGCGGTAGGCTAGCGCTCGCGCTGTTGGCCGGGAGAAGGCTCGCCATTGCCCCAGCCGGCGCTGTCTACGTCAGAGGTCTATGGCTCGGGCTCACCCTAGCAGCCGCAGCGGTCGCGGCGGTCATGGGAACGGCTCATTTGGTCGAGAACCTGGTCCCTGGGAAACACATGGGTTTATTCACACAGCTCGTGCAGTGGAGACTCGCGATCTATTTTTCGCTAGGACTTGCTTGCCTAGTGTGGTATTCGCGCTCCCTCGAAGAGATCAAGCGCGAGTGCCTAGGCACCGTGGCGACTGGCGGCTGACGCTAGGGTCGGTCACATTATAAGTACCTCGGCGAAAGATAAGTACCTCGGCGAAAGCGATGGCAAGCCGCAAACAGCTACTACATGTGAATTCTTTGAAGGTAGTTACAGGGTCTTTGGGCCGTCAGACGGGGTGAAGCCTGTCGTCGGAATAATCATCTCGTCTTCTTCGTAAGCCGCTTCCTGCCCGCGCCCGCCACCTTACCTTTAGCTGTCACCTGCCTTGTTGCCTTCGGCGAACGTCTTACCATCCCGTGCGTCGGATCCGGGGGCAGTTTGTCCGGTAACTCCTGTGCCGGGTCGACGAGTACATCGATAGTCACCCCCGCTAGGCGCGCGATGATCAACAGGTGTGGGAGCGCCGGCTCTCGGCTCCACCGGTCCCTCGGCTCACGTTCAAACGCCTGTATGTCCGACTGCGTTAACTCCCCTTCCAGACCAAGCCTGCGTATGAACTCCGGCTGCGTCCACCCGTAGGCATCCCTGATTTGACGGATCTTTTCGTTCAACCTTTCCGCGCGCGGTCTCGGGCGTCTTCCCATCAGGACTTACCTCCTGTGGGAACAGTCATCCGGCCGCCGCACATGGCGGCACATCTAAATAAGTTGCAAAGCTTTCTATTTAGACGTATCCTCTGACGCTCATGCTGTTCTGCCGCTCGGCCGGTTCCCTCCGCGGGAAGTCCAACCGGTTGTGCGGCAGCTTTGTTCATCCGTCAATCAGGCCGGCCGCTACGCGCATGGCTGTGGCTAGGTTTTCAAAGAGAATGCCTGACTAAAATATCAGAACATATGGGTGACAGCCATCATCCGCAGTGAACCACGGTCGCTGATCGCAAGGCGACACGCGGGGCGAGACCAGTCGCAAGCTTCAAATCATTCTCAGGTTCAGTCTATTGTGGTGATGACCCCACGCGATCACAACAGGACACTCGGAATCATCCACGGGCTACTCGGCGTCTTAGTGCTGGTCGGCTTAGCCGTGACAGCCGTCTCCGAGGCCAGCCGTCATCCGGCAGATGTACCGGAGAGGCTCCGGTGGATGCTCTACGTGCTGTCACTACCCTTGTTCCAGTTGCTCACAGGCTTCGGCTTACTTAAGGCGAGGAGGTGGGGGCGCATACTGGCATTCGTGCTTTCAGTAGTGTACGTGTGGGTCTTTCCCTTGGGAACGCTGCTGGCCATCTACACCGTCTGGTTCCTGCAGAGCGAGGGGGCGAGGCAGTTGTACGGGTTGTCTTCATCTTCCGGGTAGGCTTAGCTCAAGGAGTCTGATAACTATAATCCCCCTTCTACGGCTTTGCCCGAAAAGTCTGGAACGTGCCCATTAGTTGGGCTTCAGAGATTGGTCAAACACAGGATGCTGTGGGGCATCGGGACTTTTCGGGCAAAGCCCCCTTCTACGCCTTTCGCCACTTTCGATCTTTTACAACCTCCCAGCACGTGAGCAACAACCTTCCAGCACCGGATCGGCAACAGCCAGCGTCCTGTAACCTCTGCCACGGGTTGCAGCAGGACGTTCACGTCAACGTCTGCCTGTCGTGCGTTGAAGGTACCCTCCGCAGCCTCGTACCGCGGCTCACCGACACCCTCGAAGAAAGATACGGCCAGCTGCTCGATAAGTGGCTGGAGACGGGACACTTCACGTCCGCCTCTTGGACGTTGAGCTCACAGCTCCGAGTCAGCGAGGAGAGGGTACGACACTTCATTACCCATCTCGTGGCGGACGCACTCGGCGAGGGTGCCATCGCACTATCCTTGCCGACCAGCGACGGCTGGGTTCCTTCTCACAGTGAAGAACTCACGGATGTCGTACATGAGCGGTGTGGTGAACGCTTGCGCCTTCTCGTCACGCACATGCTCACGGAGACACTAGGTGAGTTGCCGACAAGAGCGGCGGAACGCGAGATAATAGAGACAGCGGCCGGGCGCAGGCATTCAGACACTCCGCGCCGCAGGCAGGCGGCCGTCGAAGCCACGGCTTTCTCGAGCGCCTCCCCGTTACCCGATCCGGCTCGGGCGCTCATCGAGATCCGGTACGGTGTCGACTGCCGACACTTCATCGAGTGTTGGGAGGGCAAGATCGACCCCGTCTGGTGCGAGGTCGCGGAGTTGTTGCCGGCCGATGTAGCCGCCCTCATCACGGCCGAGGAGGCGGCAGGATGACCCTTCCGCAAAATCAGCGGGAGGCTAGGGCGCGCTTTGTCCTCGGGGTCGTGCTGTCCGACGTCTGCGGGGAGGAATTCGCGACGGAGTTGTACCGGCAGGCGTTACGACACAACCCCTACCTGGTCCCGGCCTACGTCCGGCTGGGCGTCTCATATGCGTATGCGGCTGATTACCCGTCGATGCTCGGGGCGTTTGAGAAGGCCATAGGTCTTGACCCTGCAGCCGCCAGAATCGCAGCCTGCGAGGAGCCCGCTGAGGCGTTGCAGATCAAAAGAATCTTGTTCCCGCCGGAACCGACCTCGACCGAGGGGACGTATGTGTCGGCCATGCCGGCGGAATTTAAGGTGGCGGGCGACCTAGTCACGATGTCCATGCAGCATCTGGCTGCCGGGAGAGACGGGGAGGCCGTTCGCGCGCTGGAGCGCTCGCTCAGTATTGACGACACCCACGACTTCGCCGTTGCGCTGTTGTCACTCACATACCTCCTGCTCCGAAAGCAGAACGGTCCTTTGGAGGGGGCTAGGGGAAAAAGTATGTTGTGGGGGATCGCACCCGATTTAGCCGCCTACCTCCTCAGTTCCACCCATGGTGCGGATACAAATTAGAACCAATTAGACGCCGCCGAACTATCTCCTCCTTCCTTCCCACCTTCAATCTTCGTCGAAAATTTTCACCCGACATTCGAGCATCCGACTCCTCCGCCTGGAGATCAAGGATATCGGCAGCCGCGCGTTTGACTGCTCCGAACAGCGCCGGCGACGCCCGGGTGAGACCGTTACCTTCGCCCGTATTGAAGCGCATATCCGCAATCTTTAATACCCATAGAAAAAGATAATTGCGAAAGCGTTGCCCGTCGTTCGTGGCTTTGTAACGCAGGCGGACCTGTGCCCACCGATATAAAAAATCGAGCCTGGAAAATTCAAAGCGGGGCGCAGTGGGTGGCTAGATCACCAACATCTGAATTACGGGAATTATGGAGACAGGATTAACTACAGGATCGTCAACCGGGGTGGGCGATGGCGGCGCGCCCTTCCGCCCGACGGCGGGCGGCGCGTCCCCGCACACTTCCGCCGAGCTCTTGCCCGGCACACGTGAACTCATCGCCGCCGTCCGCCACAGGCTTCTTGCTGGCTACATCTTTAACAACCCGACGTTCACCGAACTCACCGCCGAGCACCTCGGCGGCAGCAGGATGCGCGGGACTTTCAGCTCGAAATACGCCTACGACGTACTTGAAGTAGCCGTAAACGGATTGCTACTCGACGACGGCGCCCGCGCCCTGATGGGGATGGAAGACCCGCTGCTCGGCCTCACGCACGTGCTCCGACCACTGCTGGAGCAGTTGCCGACGCAGACCGACCGCACACATGAGCAGCAGCTCCTCCAACAATTCTCTTCCCCTCCCACGCTGGCCTTCATCGCCGCCCGCGTCCTTAATCCGCGAAACGACGATCTGGTGATTGAGCCGAGCGCTGGCACCGGCTCTCTGGCGATCTGGCCGTGGGCGGTAGGCGCCGAGGTCCTAACCAATGAGATCAGCCCGCGCCGCTGCGCCATGCTCGGCATGCTCGGCTTCCAAGCCAGCGAGGTCGACGCGGAATTCTTCAACGATCTCTACCCGGCTGAGGTCGTGCCTTCGGCCGTTTTGATGAATCCGCCGTTCTCGTCCACCGGCGGGAGAGTGGAGCGCAACAGCTCGCAGTTCGGGGCCCGGCACTTTGAGACGATGCTCAAGCGGCTGGCTATCGGCGGACGGTTGGTCGGGGTCGCCGGCGAAGGGATGCGGCTTGACAAGCCGGGCTTCAGCGCGTGGTGGCAGGAGGTCGCTAGGCGCTACACGGTGCGCGCCGTCGTGGGGCTGAATGGTCGAGAATATCAAAAACTAGGTACAACCTTCGATAACTGCCTCATCGTCATCGACAAGACCGGGCCGACGCCGGGCGATACGTGGGAGCAGCAGTTGCAGTCCATCCGGTGGGGCAATGTCGAACGCCTCGAAGAGGCGTGGGTACTCCTCGCCGAGATCGCAGCCGACCGCCCGGTTCCGGGCGAAGTCCGTCACGAGGCGAAGAAACCGTCGCCACGTTGCGCCCTGATCAGCGACGTCCCCGCGCCCGCTCAGTCACCCAACGCGCCGCCTACCATGGAAGCAGTTGAGGCGTCAGAGCCTCCCACGCAGCCGGCGGCGGCTCAGTCTCAGGCGGCGGACGCTGACGCGACGGAAGTGGTCGTCGAAGCGCCGGGGCAGCCCGCCACACATGCCGATGAAGAGACGCCGGAAGACGACGCGGACATCTTCGTCCCCTACACGCCCGCCATGCTCGCGGGCGGCGTTGCCCATCCAGCCGTGATCGTCGAGTCACGCTCAATGGGCTCGGTCTACCCGCCGCCCATCACCTATCGCCCGCACTTCCCGCGCCGCGTCGTTAAGCGCGGCCTGCTCTCTGCTCTCCAGTTGGAGAGGGTCTGCTACGCCGGGCAAGCGCACGAACAGAGGCTCCCGAACGGCGCGCGCGGCGGCTTCTTCGTCGGGGATGGGACAGGCGTAGGCAAGGGCAGGATTCTCGCGGGCATCATCGTGGACAACTGGTTCCAGGGGCGTGACCGCGCCGTCTGGCTCTCGGTCAACAACGATCTAATGGACTCCGCGCGACGCGACCTCACCGACCTCGGCGTGAGGGTCCCGCTGCACAAGATTAACGACTTCGACGTGCGCCAGCCTATCACGGCAACGTGCGGCGTCATCTTCAGCTCCTACCACTCGCTTATCTCCTCGGCGAAGTCCGGCGAGACGCGCCTCACGCAACTCCAAGAGTGGCTGGGGCCGAACGGCGTCATCATCCTGGACGAGGCACACAAGGCGAAGAACGCGCTGGCGGGCGGGCGCGGCGAGCCGACTCAGACCGGGCAGGCCGTCATCGACCTGCAGGACGCCGAAAGCAATCCTGACTACCGGATCGTCTATTCATCCGCCACTGGGGCGACTGACGTGCGCCACATGAGCTACATGACCCGCCTGGGCGTCTGGGGCGAAGGCACGGCCTTCCCCGGCGGCTTCGGTGAGTTCCTTACCGAGATTGACTCGGGCGGCGTCGGCGCGATGGAGATGGTCGCGCGCGATCTGAAGGCGCTTGGCAAGTACGCCTCCGCCTCCATCAGCTTCGGACGCGACCCCGAGAGCGGGCTCTCGGTCGAGT
>DASWNR010000306.1:0-4005 GCA_036399155.1 Pyrinomonadaceae bacterium | reverse complement strand
TTACTCAAGCGTTGATATTTTAAGTCGGGCTCAGTATCGTAAGCCCGGCAGACGCGCAGGTAGAGGGCGATGAGTTGTTGTTCCACAAACTCAATTCTACGCCCCTCCTGCCGTCTGCTTTTCTACTCTTGATTCGCATCACGGGTGAAAGCAGAAAGAACAAAGTTGTTCCCGGATGCCGAGCAGGCATTTTAGGGAACAACTTTATTGTTTAGGGAAGGACTTTATTTGTTAGGGAACAACTTTATTTGTCGCAAACAACTTCTTAGGGGTCAGAACAGTTCGAATTTGATGGTGAGGTATTTCTTGGGGTTTTGGCGGAAGTCGTAGATGAGTTTGACGGATTCGGCCGAGAGCTGGTTGACGTTGTTGTAGAGCTGGTCGTCGGTGAGGAGCTTGCCGGCCGTGCCCTCGCCGCGCTGGACGCCGGCGACGACGTTGTCGATGCGCTCGGCGGCGGTGTTGAAGCGGGAGATGGCGGCGCGGGCGTCGTTGTAGATGGCCTCGTCGGTGAGGAGCTTGCCGGCCGTGCCGCGCCCCTGCCGCAGGTCGTTGACGATGAGGTCGATGTTGTCCACCGAGCGGTTGAGGCGGGCGATGGCCCCGCGCGCCTCGTTGTAGATGGCGTCGTCGGTGAGGAGCTTGCCGGCGGTGCCCCGCCCGGCGCGCAGGTCGTCGGCGATGGTCTGGAGCGACTGGCTGACGGCCGCGAGGTTGTTGTAGAGCGCGGGGTCGTTGACGAACTGGCCGGCCGAGCCGCGGCCGGACTGTACCTGCCGGACGAGCTCGTTCACGTCGCGGACGGTCGAGTTGAGGTTGTTGTAGAACGCCTCGTCGTTGACGAAGCGGCCGATGGTGCCCTGGCCCTGGTTGACCTTGGCCGAGATCTCCGTGAACTGCCTGGAGAGGTCGTTGAGCTGATCCATCAGCTGCGTGCCCGAGGTTGTGAGCGCCTGCACCGTGCCGGGCTCGTCGCCGGTCCTGATCATGTCGTTGTCCTTGACCGGGAGCCCGAGGTCCGTGCCGGGCGTGACGTTGATGACCTTCTCGGCGCCGAGGATGCTGGGCGAGGAGAGGAGCGCGCGTGAGTTGTCGCGGATGAGGTCGGTGGCGGGACGGCCGTCGATCACGTTGTCGATGGAGAAGGACGCCTCGACCTTCTCGCGCGGGTTCTCGGAGGGCGGGAGCAGGCGCACGTCGTCCACCTTGCCGATGCGGACGCCGGCGAGGCGCACCTCTGAGCCGCGGCGCAGCCCGTCGCCGCTTGAGAAGCGCGCCCTGAGGTGGAGCTTCTTCGAGAAGGGGGAGATGTCGCCCGACGCGTTGAGGATCAGGAAGATGAGGACGCCGATGGCGACGACGACCAGAAGGCCGACGCGCACCTCGCGGATGCCGACTCGCTTCTTGGCTGGAGGCATGTTCTCTGAGTGATGAGTGCCGGGGACTGAGGGCTGAGTGGGAAGCCAGGGGCCTCGTTTTTTACTCAGTACTCAGTCCCCGGCACTCGTCACTTCTCCTTTCAGTGTCCGCGGATGAACCGCTGGATGTAGGGATCCTCGTGGCGGTGGAGCGACTCGTCGGTGCCCTCGAAGATGATCTTGCCGCCGCGCAGCATCAGGACCTTCGTGTTGGTCAGGCAGAGGCGCTGCCCCTCCTGCTCGAAGATGATCTCGCCGTCGTCGTTGACGACCGCGTACTCGCTCGTGATGTACTTGACGTTGTTCATCTCGTGCGTGACGAAGATGGAGGAGACGTCTTCGAGGTCGCGCAGCTTGATGGCCAGCTCGCAGATGGTGCGCGCCGTCGGCGGGTCGAGCCCCGCCGTCGGCTCGTCGAACATCAAGATCTTCGGGCCGCCGACGAGCGCGCGCGCGATGCCGACGCGCCGCCGCATGCCGCCCGAAAGCTCTATCGGCATCTTGTCGATGGCCTCTTCGAGGTTGACGAAGCGGAGCATCCGGCGCACCTCCTGCTCGACCTCGTCCTCGTCCACGCCCTGCTCGTGCAGCCGGTAGGCGACGTTGTCGTAGACCGAGAGCGAGTCGAAGAGCGCCCCCTCCTGGAAGACCATCCCGATCTTCTTGCGCACGGACATCATCTGCGCCTCTGTGTAGTCGGTGATGTCCTCGCCGTCGACGAGCACGCGCCCCGCGTCCGGCTTCAGGAGCCCGAGGATGAGCTTGATGGTGGTCGACTTGCCGCCCCCCGAGCCGCCGAGGATGATCTTGGTCTCGCCCTTGCGCACCTTGAAGCTGAGGCGGTCGAGGATGACCTGTTCGTCGAAGGCGAGCGTCACGTCGCGGAACTCGATGGCGGGCGTGACGCGCTCGCGGTCGTCCACCTCGTGGAAGGTCGAGTCGGCGGCGGCCTCGCTCACGCCGCCGCGCTGCTCGCCGGCCGGCTCCCGCTCCGTGACTTCCAGGTCAGCTGAACTCATAAACTCCCGGCCGGTTAGCTCGCCGGCAGCCCCCAGATGAGCTGGAGCCCCCGCGTCAGGAAGTAGTCGGCGACGATGATTAAGATGGAGGTCGCGACGACGGCCGAGGTCGTCGAGCGCCCAACGCCGACCGTCCCGCCCTCCGTGTTCAAGCCCTTGTGACAGGCGACCGTCCCGATGATGAGCGCGAAGGCCAGCGTCTTGACGAAGCCGCCGAAGATGTCGTCGGTCGAGAGCCCGTCCCAGACGGCCGCCATGAAGGAGCTGGAGTTGATGCCGAAGAACTGCACCGAGACGACCCAGCCGCCGCCGATGCCGACCGTGTCGGCGATGAGCGTCAGCAGCGGGAGCGTGACGAGCAGCGCCACCAGCCTCGGCGCGACCAGCTTGCGCACGGGGTCCGTGCCGAGCGCGCGCATGGCGTCGATCTGCTGCGAGACGACCATCGAGCCCAGCTCGGCGGCGATGGCCGAGGCGACCCGCCCCGCCACCATCAGCCCCGAGAGCACCGGCCCCAGCTCGCGCACGAGGGCCGTCGCCACCAGCCTCCCGGTCTGATCCTGCGCGCCGTAGTATTTTAGCGTGGGATAGGTTTGCAGCGCGAGCACGCCGCCGGTGAAGAAACCCGTCAGCAGGATAATCGTCAGAGAGCCGACGCCGATGATGTCCATCTGCGCGACCATCTCGTTGACGTAGGCGGGGCGGCGGAAGAGCCTCCCCGCGGCGCGCGCCGCGAGCAGGGTGGTCTCCTGAACCTCAAGCAGGGCGCGCAGGGCGAAATTCATGCGAGCAAAAGGGAGCCGGGTTTCCTTCGCGCGTGAGATATGCCGACCGCCGCACCGAAGCCTTCGCGCTGGGGACCCGGAGGCTTCGTGCGAACTAACCGGAAACTCTTTGCGGTCTGACAGAAACGAGCGGTCTTATGATGTGGGGTAAGAGGCGGGGGCGTCAAGTAGGAACTAGGCAGAAGGCGGTAGACAGTAGTCAGTAGGCTCGGCTTTGGGGAAGTTGACGACGACAGGCCGGCCGCCCGGCTCGTAAAGATTTTCCTGCCGACTACTGTCTACCGCCTTCTGTCTGCTGTTAAAAAGGCGCGTCCGGCGCGGGTTCGGCGGGGGCGTCCTGCGGGTCGGGGCCGGCGCGTCGTCTCTGCATGAGCTGGCGCTGCTGCGCCTGACGGCGGAGTTCGCGGAAGGTCTGGAGCTGTTCGGCGGTGAGCACGCGGCGCACCTTTAGCTCGGTCGCGGCGCGCATGCGGACGAGCGCGGCCTGCGCGGTCGCGAGTTCACTCGCGCGCCGCTCGACGAGCGAGTCCTCGGCGGCGTCCGAGTAGATGGCCTCGTCGAGCGCGCGCCGCGCGAGACGCACTCGCCGCAAAAGCTCGCGCGTCTCGGGCTCGCGCCCGCGGCGAATCTCGCGCAACTGTATGCGTTGCGCGCGCGACAGGTTGAGTTGCCGCATCAGGTTGCCGGCGCGCGGTCGCGCCGCCTGCCGCGCGCCGCGCCCCGGCCGCGACTGCTGCTGCTGCTGCGCCGGCTGCTGCCGCGCCGCGACCTGCGCGCGCGCCG
>DASWNR010000305.1:0-8022 GCA_036399155.1 Pyrinomonadaceae bacterium | reverse complement strand
CAAACGTCGGTATGAGCTTTGGCCGCCATGAGTTAAGGCGAAGGCGCATGGCCTCATGGCGGTCATTCTTTCGCTTGGGCCCGGTATTCGTGCGGCGCGGGCCCGGTTTTTTCGTCGCCGCCGAGGGAAGCATGAAGATTTACATCACATGAAGATTTACATCAGCGGACTTTATTGCGGGACGAACCCGCAGCCCGGCGTCGGCATCGCGCGCTCGCTGCGCGCGGGCTACCCGGAGGCGACGCTGGTCGGCGTCGAGTATTCCAACCGCAGCTCCGGCCTCCACTGGACGGACTTCGACGAGCTTTTGCTCCAGCGCCCCTGGGACGAGCTGAGCCTCGACGACTACGCGGCGCGCATCGGCGAGATACTCGAATCGGGCGCGCTGTGGATATCCGGCAGCGACCTCGAATCGCTCTGGCTCTCGGACGTGTTCCCCGAAGGGCACCCGAACCTGCTGACGCCCCCGGCCGGCGCCATGAAGATGATCGCCAAGCCCGCCGTGCCCGCGCACGAGGGGCTGCCCGTCGGCATCCCGACCTTCATCTCGACCGACTGCTCCGACTGGGACATACACTCGTTCTGCCGCAAGTACGACTGGCGCGTCTGGCTCAAAGGGCCTTACTACGACGCATCGCGCGTCGGCTGCTGGCCCGACTTCGAGGCGGTGCGCGCGGCTCTCTCGAAGGTCTGGGCGACCGACAGGCTCTTCCTACAGGCCCACGTCACGGGCTACGAGGAGTCGGTCGTGCTCTCGGCCTACAAGGGCGAGATGGCGGGCTGCGTACGCATGCGCAAGCGCGAGATCACGCCCGAGGGCAAGACCTGGGCGGGCGACGTGACCGAGGTGCCGGCCGAGTTCGCGAGGACGCTCGCCGAGATCGTGCGGCGCCTGAACTGGACGGGCGGCGCGGAGCTTGAGATGGTGCGCGACGCCGAGGGGAAGCTCTGGCTGCTCGAATGGAACCCGCGCTTCCCCGCCTGGATTCACGGCGCGACCATCGCCGGGCGCAACATGCCCGCGATGCTGGTCGAGGCCGCGACGGGCAAGCCCGCGCAGCGTCAGCCGCAGGTCAGCGAAGAGTTCACGCGCGTCGTGCTTGAGGTGCCTGTGCGCTCGCAGTTGCCGCTCCCGCCGCTGCCGGAGCCCTTCGCCGGCGCGGTCGGCCACTCGCTCAAACACCCTTCGGGTCTGCCCGCGCTGGCCGAGCGCCTGCACAAGCTGAGGCCCGAGATGTTCGAGGGGCGCGGCGACGCCAAAGCTAACGGCAACGGTAACGGCAACGGGCACGGCAAGGCGGAAGTCTCCTGCGCGCCCGTCGTGCCCGAGTCGTTCGTGCGCGACCTCTCCGACTATCACTTCCCGGAGGTCGCCACGCCCTCCTGGCTCTACTTCGACAGCACGGCCAACGAGGTCTTCGGCCGCGCGGCGTCTCTGGCCCGAAATCTCACGACGCCCGACGTGGCCGTCATCAACGCCTACAGCATCAAGACCAACCCGGACGAGCGTTTGATCAAGCTCGCGCTCGACAGCGGCTTTCTCGCCGAGGCGATCAGCCTGCTCGAAGTCCAAAAGGCGCTCGAAGTCGGGTTCAAGCCCGAGCAGGTCGTCCTCAACGGCCCCGGCAAGTGGTGGCCCGAGGGGCTCATGCCGAAGGAGCGTATGCATGCGGTCTTCTGCGACTCGGTCGCCGACCTCAGGCGCGTGGTCGCCGCCGTCGAGAAGGGCGAGCTGAGCGCGAAGACCGTCGGCGTCCGCCTGCGCACGCCGCACATCCCTTCGCGCTTCGGCATCCCCGTGGACGCGCCCGAGTCCTTCAAGAAGCTGATCGAGGCCGTCGCGCTGCTGCCCGCCGAGTGCGCCTTCGGCATACACTTCCACATGGCGAGCAGCAACGTCGGCGTGCGGCAGTGGTGGCACCTCTACGAGTCGATGCTGCGCTGGTGCCGCTCGGTCGAGACGCTGACCGGCCGCCGCGTCGAGACGCTCGACGTGGGCGGCGGGTGGTTCCCCGACGACTGGCACGAAGACTCTGGCGAGCGCTTCTCGGGCGCGGTCGCGCGCGCGCGCCAGCACCTCCCGAACGTCACGCAGATCATCTCCGAGCCGGGCAAGGCGATGGCGCAGCCCTCGATGGCGCTCGCGATGCGGCTGCTTGAGGTTCAGGATGCGGAGTCGGACGACGAGACCGTGGAGGCGGTCGTCGACGGCTCAATCGCGGAGCTGCCGATGTACGCCTTCCAGCCGCACCGGATTCTAGGGCGCGACGCCGAGACGGGCGAGTGGCGGCCGCTGAAGCGCGGGAAGACGCGGCTGATGGGGCGGCTCTGCATGGAGCACGACGTGGTCGCCTGGGACGTGGAGTTGCCGGAGGGCGCGGGCGCCGGCGACGTCCTCATTTTCTGTGACGCGGGAGCTTACGACAGGAGTATGTCTTATGTCTTTGGCCGTGGGTAAAGGTCTAATCGAGATTGACGAGCGCGACTTCGTTGACGCCGCCGGGGCCCTCGAAAAGTGGCGGGACTGGCCCGCCTCCACCATCTCGCATCACGGCGAAGCGTGCTGCGACATCGCGCGCGAGTGGGTGCTCTCGACCGACTTCGCGCAGCTCGGCGGCGGGAGCGTGCTCGCGGGCCCGCGCTGGCTCCGCCAAAGGTACCCGTGGGGGCCTTCGAGCTGGCCCATCCACTGGTGCGAGGCCGTCCGCCGGAAGTCGCTCGACTGCGGCGCACTGGCCGCACTCTCGCACGAAGTCTTCCTGGCGCGCGGCGTCAAAAGTTTCCCGGCGCAGTTCATCGAGCAGTTCACCGAAGACGCCACGCAGGACTGGAACAGCCGTTGGTCGGGCGAGCAGACCCCCGCGGAGTGGATCAGGGAGGACTTGATCTACCACGAGGGCTGCGCCGTGGACACGGGCGCGGGCGAGATAAAGGTGTGGGACTCGACCGCCGCCTGGTGGGTCAACGCCAAGCAATTCGGCGGCTACCATGGCGTGCTCGCCGTCAGAATCTTCGACGCGCACGCCGGCCCCGACGCCGTCTACCGCTGGGGCACACACCACATCGCCCCAAACACCTGGCACAAACTCCAACGCGCCCGCGGCGACTTCGCCTGACCGCCCTCACGCTCGCAGGGTGACTCGCTCACCCTCAACCGGGGCGTCACTAATTACCGACAGCAAAAACGAAGACGGCGGGAGCACTCCCACCGTCTTCGTTTAATCTTTTCGTGGAGCAGAAGGGGAGCGAACCCCTAATCTTAGTATCGCGAACGCCCCCGGTAAGGTCATGGGAAATTTTGGTGAGAATTAGGGAATCCGCTACTGCGCTTTACTTCCGCTTCTTTGGATTGCTGCATTAATAAGATTAAGCGGTTCGTCTTTAGGTTCTAAGTCACCACCCAATGATAATTTATATAATTCAAGTGCTGACTTGTGAGTATTAGTGTAGAGATAAATAACCTCAATACCCTTTGATAAAATTCGACTTGCCCGCTTTACTCCTTCACTCCCGCTGTTAATTTCTTTCTTAATCACAAACAGTAAATGCGCCAGACATTCGACGGCAGCAGAGTCTTTACACAATTCAGGCTCAAGAATATTAATCCACGTTTGATTGTCTGGTAGTAGCTCGGCCTTATCAATGATTGTTTTAGTAGATTGTTTCAAAAGGGCTCACCAATCTTATTAACGACGGAAATACTGCGACCGAAATATTAACAACGATGGAAATTTTTATCAATACGAAAATTGACAGATTAAAGAGAAATCATGCCTAACATTCATTTACCGGTGCGCTGAATATTTACAAACTTGTAAAGGCGCCTAAAATCAATAAGATAGCGGTGCTATAGTTTTTGAACTATGGCGCTGAAACTACAGGTTCAGGAGATTGCGAGAAGGCAAGGTGTTGAGAACGCCGCACAATTGTCGAAGCTTACCGGAATAGGATTGCCTTCCAGTTATCAGCTATGGAAGGGAACTGCTCAGAGTATTTCCCTGAAAACTCTGAACACACTTTGTAATAAGCTCAGGACTCATCCGGCAATTTTGTTTGATTACAAACACGACCCAGATGAGGGAACTACAAAGTCGGCCAAAAGTAGGAAAGGGCGAGGGTAAGTCAATCAATAAAACATCGGTCTAAAATGCCATTTCTTTTCCTGCGCTCGCTCCGCTTTCTTTTCACTCCCCCTGCCTTCTTGAACAAAGATGTGTCCAAACCAAAACGGCTACCCTTTCGAGTAGCCGTTTCCTTTTGAATCTTTTGGTGGAGCAGAGGGGGATCGAACCCCTGACCTCCGCATTGCGAACGCGGCGCTCTGCCAAACTGAGCTACTGCCCCACGCGAGGGTAAATATTAGGGGGCGGTGCGGGGGCTGTCAAGTTGGGCGAGTGCAGACAGCAGCAGCGCCCTCCCTCGGTTAAGAGGGAGGGCGCTGCTGCTATGGACGATGCTCTGACGCCGTGGCGCCAGGGCGTCTCAAGAAGCCGGCCGAGCGGGCGGCCAGGCGTTCTATCCCGTGGTTGCCGCCGTCCTTAGACGACGGGGCGGCGTCCGGTCAGAAGGTTGATAACGAAGATGACCAGAGCCACGACGAGCAGCAGGTGAACCAGGCCGCCGCCCACGCCGCCGATAAGACCCAGAAGCCACAGAACTAACAGAATCACCAGAATTGTCCAAAGCATGTTTACTCTCCTCCTGTAGTTACGCGCTCACAAAATTTTTGAACTCCCAAGCACCTGTCAGGTCTAATAACAACCTTCATGCCGCAAGCCCCCGCCGCCCCGGCCTTTTCGGGTAAGGCGTTAGACTTCAACACTTCCGCCGTTTAACCCGCGAGTTTTGGCGCGGCGGGGCGGGCCTCGCCGGCCGGAAAGCGAATCAAAATATCGCTCTCCGGCCTACAGAGCGGACTAAAAGGGGACGCTGCTTTCAGTTTGATTGCGGGACGGTTGCAAAGTCGAACGCCCGGCGCCGCCGCGGGCCGCGCGCGCCCTTAAAAGTTTGAGACGCGCCAAAAGTTTGACAGCCACCGGCCGGCGGGTGCTTTAATAGCCTCCGCGCGGCCGTCCCACGCGTCTTCCCCGCGCCGCGACCTTCGAGTCCGAGACGCGTGCGCGTTCCGAGCGCGTCCGCGAGGAGCCTAATGTCAAGGTTCAGGCCGCTCAGGTCTCTCTTCCTCATACTCTTCGCACTGCAACCCGTCGCACACGCCCGGCAGCAGCAGCGACCGCCCGCGCCGCCGGCGCGCTCCGAGCCGACGACGGCGGTCGCCGCCGCGCCGACGGCCGCCGCCCCGCGCACGGAGGCCGAGCGGCGGCGCGAGGCTTTCGAGATCGTCTGGCAGACGGTCAAGGACAACCACTTCGACCCGAACTTCGGCGGCGTCGATTGGGACGCGGTGCGCGCGGAGTTCGCGCCGCGCGCCGCGGCCGCGCGCACAGACCGCGAGCTGCACGCGCTCCTACAGCAGATGCTCAACCGGCTCGGCCAGTCGCACTTCAACATCATCCCGCCCGAGGCCATCCCCTCGACCGACGCGGACGGTTGGCAGGACGACGAAGAAGAAGGGGCCGAAGGCGGCGAAGGGGGGGACGGCGCGGAGAGGCCGCGTCAGAAGGGGAGCGTCTACGCGGCCGAGCACATGACCTACGGCATCGGCATCGACCTGCGCTTCGTGGGCGGCGCGCTGCTCGTCACGCGCGTCGAGCCGGGCTCTTCGGCCGAGCGCGCGGGGCTGCGCGCGGGTCACGCGCTGCGGAGCATCGACGGCGTCCCCGTCCCTTCAATCATGCGGACGCTGCGGCTCGCGGCCGTCTACGAGCCGGCGGCGCGCAACCAGATTCCGGCGGAGATTCTGGTCGGCTACGTCAACGGCTCGCCGGGGACGAGCGTGCGGCTCGCGTTCCTCGACGGACGCAACCGCCTGCGCCGCGCCTCCGTCCCGCGCGAGCGCCTGAAGGGCGAGCTGACGGCGACCTTCCAGTCGATGCCGGCGCAGTTCGTCGAGTTCGAGTCGAAGCGCCTGCGCGGCGGCGTCGGCTACATACGCTTCAACCTGTTCGTCGCGCCGGTGCTGGATAAGTTCTGCGCGGCGCTGCGCTCGATGAAGGACGCGCCCGGCGTCGTCATCGACCTGCGCGGCAACCGCGGCGGGCTGCTCGGGCTCGTCTACGGGATGGGCGGGCTGCTTGAGACGCGGCCGGTCTCGTTCGGCGTGATGCGGACGCGCGCGGGCTGGCACGACCTGCTCGTGACGCCGCAGGCGAGCGGCTACCGCGGCCCCGTCGTCGTCGTGATCGACGCCGAGACTCAGTCGGCGGGCGAAGTCTTCGCGGGCGGGTTGCAGGCTTCGGGGCGCGCGTTCGTCGTCGGCCTGCGCAGCGCCGGCGCGACGCTCCCCTCGGCGGCGAAGGAGCTGCCGACCGGGGCCATCCTCCAGTACGCCTTCGCCGACTTCGTCACGGCCAACGGCACGCTCATCGAGGGGCAGGGCGTCACGCCCAACGTAGACGTGGCGCTCAGCCGCCGACAGCTCCTCGCCGGGCGCGACCCGCAGCTAGAATCCGCGCTCGAAATGATCGAGGCGCACGGCGCCGCGCCCGTCACGGTCGTCGCGCGCGCGGGCGGCGAGGGCGCGAAGCAGGACGGCGGCGGCGAGTCGGAAGAGGGCGGCGGGAAGGCGTCCGCGACGGTCGCGCCCGAGGTCGAGGCCGTTCTTAAAAAGTACGAGGAGGCCGTCGGCGGCCGCGCCGCGTTCGACAAGCTCTCGACGCGCGTCTCGAAGGGTCGCATCGAGGGCGCGTACGCGGGGGTGCGTGTGAGCGGCACGGTCGAGGTGCTGGAGAAGTCGCCCGACAGGTACGTCGCGCTCGTGGACGTGGGCGGCCTCGGCGTCATACGGCGCGGCTACACGGGCCGCTACGGCTACGTGCAGATGCCGATGTTCGGCTTCCGCAAGGTCGAGGGCGGCGAGCTGGCCGGGCTGAGGCTTGAGGCGCACACTTGGGGCCAAGACCTGCGGCAGCTCTTCCGCTCGATGTCGCTCCGGGGCAGGGAGGATGTCGGCGGCTCGGAGGCGTTCGTCGTCGAGGCGGCGATGCGCGAGGGCGTGACCGTCACGCTCTACTTCGACGCGCGGACGGGGCTGCTCGTGCGCCGCGACAAAACCTTCTACGAGGACTTCCGCGAGGTGGACGGCGTCAGGCTCCCGTTCCGCGTCCGCGACGAGTTCGCCACCGTCACGCTCTCCGAGGTCAAGCACAACGTGACTCTGGAAGACGCGCGCTTCGTGGAGGAGAAGAACTGCTTCACGCAGTGACGGGGAGAAGACAGTAGGCAGTAGACAGTAGCCGGTAGGTTAAAACGACTTCGGCGGGCGTCCGGGTTTTACCCGCGACGCCCGCCGAAGTTTTTCTACTGCCTACTGTCTACTGCCTACTGCCTGCTTTTTTACGGCAGCGCCTCGATGTTGACGTAGAACTTGAACGAGCCGGTCTGCTGGATGCCGAGCAGGAACCGCGTGTCGAGGCTCGCGCCGTTGGCGAGCGGCGTGGCCAGCGTGATCGTCCCGGCCGACAGCGACGAGTTGAAGCCGCCGCCGTTGGGCTGGCTAGGCGGCTGCTCAAGCGTCGTCCCCTGCACCGTGACGTTCGAGGTGCCCGCGCCGCACGGCGCGCGGTCCACGGTCACGACGACGGCCGTCGAGGTGCGCGGCCGCAGGTCTGCGATGCCCGAAGGCGCGGGGAAGGTCGTGATGTCGATGACGCGGAACCGGAGCCGCGTGACGCTCGCGCCCGTGTTGTTCGTGATCGTCTTGCGGATGTCGAGCGTCCCGAAGGTCGAGTTGTTGGCCGGGTCACTCGTAAAGTCGCGGACGCGGTTCGGCGGGCTCGCGGCGCTCACGCACGGGTCGAGGCTGTTGGCGCCGAACGACGCGTTGCGCTGGATGGGCGACGAAAGGTTCTCGGGGCCGGGGGCGCCGAGCCGCTGGCCCGCGCCCGCGCTCGTGCCGTTGGT
>DASWNR010000304.1:0-13143 GCA_036399155.1 Pyrinomonadaceae bacterium | reverse complement strand
GCCCGGCCGGGCCGATGGGGCCGGCGTAGACGGACGGAGCGCGGCGGCGTCGTCCGGGTCGCGTCCCGCGCGGGACGCGACCCGGACGACGCCGCCGCGCTCCGTCCGTCTACGCCGGCCCCATCGGCCCGGCCGGGCCCGTCGGGCCGGCCGGGCCCGTCGCTCCCTTCGGGCCGGCGGGGCCCGCCGCCCCCATCGGGCCGGGCTGTCCGGCGGGGCCGGTCGCCCCTGTCTGGCCGGGCTGTCCGATGGGGCCGGCAGGGCCCGTCGGGCCGGTCGGCCCCGGCTGATTCGCCTGCCCGCCCCGCGCGGACGAGCCGGACTGGAGCGCCGCGAGCGCGGCCTCCAACGCCTTCATGCGCTCCTCGTGGTCGTCCACGGCGACGGCCGTCGCCAGCGTCGCCTGCTTCTGCGCCTCCTCGGGCGCGAGTTCCGAGCCTGCCTTCCCCTGAATCTGCTGGACGACCGCGGTGACGACGCCCGCGCCCCCGGCCACTTCGCCCGCGACCTCGCCGGCCTTGCCCGGCAGCACGCCGGCGGCGATGACCGCGCCCTTGTCCACGCCCGCCACGACCTTCTTGAGTTTGGAGAAAAATCCCATCTTCCCGAACCTCCCTGGGTTTTTAAGTAGAACGTCAGGCTTGCTGAGGAAGGCCGGCGGGGCCGCCCCCTTCGGCCGGGTATTGCCTGGGACGGCTGTGTACGGTATGCCCCGGAGTCCGCGATGTCAACGCGCGGCCGCCTTCGGCATCAACGCGCGGCGCTCAAACTTCGCCCGCGCCGGCGGCCAGCCCGCGGAAGTATTCGGCGAGGCTCCGCGTGCCGTAGGGCGGCGCGACGAGGTCGTTGGTGCTGGCGGCGACGCCGAACTCCAGAAGGTCGTAGAGCCGCCGGTCGAAGAGTTTGAGCGGCGCGGTGAGCGCGAGGACGACCCGCGGCGGGAGGCTCGAAATTTTCGGCGGGCGGCCCAGCGCGCCGAAGGCCAGCTCGGCCGCCCCGCGCCGCGTGTAGGTCTCGGGGCCGCCGACGGCAAGCTCCTTCACGCCCGCGTCGAGCGCGTCGGCGCAGGCGCGCGCCACGTCCCGTTCGTGGACGGGGTTCGTGCGCGCGCTCCCGTCGCCGACGAGGGCGACGCGGCCGCGCGCGGCCATCTTGAAGATTTCGCCGAAGACGTAGAAGAAGCCAGTCGGGCGGACGACCGCGTGGTCGAGCCCGCTTGAGCGGAGCGCCGCGACGAACTCCTCGTGCGCGTCTACGTAGGCGAGCCCGCGCAAGGCTTCGGCGCCGTAGAGCGAGACGTAGACGAACTTCCCCACGCCCGCGCGCTTCGCCTCCGCGAGCAGGTTGAGGTTGGCGCGCAGGTCAACCTCGCGGAAGGTCGCGCCCCCCGGCGTCAGCCCGAGCGCGAGGCTCGCGCCCAACGCGGAGACGACCGCGCCGACGCCCTCGCACGCGCCGCGCAGACTCTCGGCCCTGCGCGCGTCGCCGACGAAGACCTCGGACGCTCCCGCCCCTTCAACCCGCGCCGCGTCACGGACGAGCGCGCGCGTCGCGCGGCCCCGCGCGGCAAGCTCCGACAGGACGTGACGGCCGAGCCTGCCCGACGCGCCCGCGACCAGAACCTTACCCGTCTCAGAAGACAACAGCCAGCTCCCTTCCGCGGCGCGCTACCAGGCGACGCCGTAGTCCTCGCCGTGGTTGCTCGCGCCGCCCCACATCGTGCCGTGCGCGCGGTCGAGCATGATGGCCGTGATGGGGCCGGACGTTCGCTCCTCGTAGGTCAGGTCGTAGCCCATGCGGCGCAGCTCCGCGCGCACCCACGCGGGCATCGCCTCGGCGAGCAGGATGCGGCCGGGGCGCGTCTCGTGCGCGCCGAAGGAGCTGCGCATCTGGAAGCTGTTGACGTTCGGCGCCTCGACCGCCTCCTGCACCGTCATCCCGAACTCGACGACGTTGAGGAAGAACTGCAAGAGGTTCTGATCCTGGCTGTCGCCGCCCTGCACGGCGAAGGCGAGGTAGGGCTTGCCGTCCTTCAAAGCCATCGAGGGCGTGAGCGTCACGCGCGGGTGCTTGCCCGGCTCGATGACGTTGAAGGGGCCTTCCGCGGGGTCGGTCACGAAGCTCTGCGCGCGCTGGCTGAGCCCCACGCCCGTGCGCCCGGCGATGACCGCCGGCACCCACCCGCCGCTCGGCGTCACCGAGACGACCCAGCCTTCGGCGTCGGCCGCCTCGACCGAAGTCGTGCCCGAGTAGAAGGCGCGCTCGAAATCCTCGTCGGAAGAGTTCGACGAAGAAACTTGCGCGGGCCGGCGCACGGTGTCCTGTGTCGGCGGCGGGGTCGTGGACGGGTTCGAGGGCGGCTTCGCGTTCCACTTCTCAAGAAGGCTCTTGTAAGGGTTCGTCTGCGCGCCCTGGAACGGGTACGGGTCGCCGGGCGCGATTGCGGGGTCGTTGCGCTGCTGGTTCAACTGCGCCGCGCGCTGCTTCGCGTACTCTTTGGAGAGCAGCCCGGCGATGGGCTCCTCGGGCGGCGTGTAGGGGCTGCCGTAGTAGAAGTCTCGGTCGGCAAACGCCATGCTCATCGCCTGGTAGACGGTGTGGACGTAGCGCGCGCTGT
Source organism: Pyrinomonadaceae bacterium (assembly GCA_036399155.1). GTDB lineage: Bacteria > Acidobacteriota > Blastocatellia > Pyrinomonadales > Pyrinomonadaceae > QHXN01. Next base: position 10,526 of record DASWNR010000304.1, on the reverse strand, counting down.
TAAAGCCCATCCCCTTGAGGTCGAAGTTCTCAAGGATGTTGAGCGCCTGTAGCATCGCCGGCCCTTGCGTCCAGTGCGTCAGCTTGTAGACCTCGACGCCCCTGTAAGTAGTCTTGACCGGCTCTTCGAGTCGCACCTTCCAGTTCGCAAGGTCCTGCTCGGTGATGAGCCCGCCCTCCTCTTTCGTGCCGCGCGCTATCTCGCGCGCGATGTCGCCGCGGTAGAAGCGCTCGTTGGCGGCGTAGATGGCCTCCTTGCGGCTCTTGCCGGAGGCGAGCGCGCGCTGCTCGGCCTCGACCAGCTTGCGCAGCGTCGCGGCGAGGTCGGGCTGTTTGAAGATTTCGCCGGGCCGCGGGGACTCTCGCGGCTCGCCGGGGTGCGGCAGCATCACCTCGCGCGAGTAGCGCCACTGCTTGAGGCGTGTCTTCTCGCGCTCGATGGTGTTGGCGAGCTGCGTCTCGATGGGGAAGCCGTCGGCGAGCTGGATGGAGGGTTCGAGCACGTCCTTCAGGCTCAGCTTGCCGAACTCGGCGAGCATCGTCATCAGCGCGCCCGGCGTGCCCGGCGTGACGGCCGCGAGCGGGCCGTGCTCGGGCGGGTACTTCATCCCCTTCGACTTGTAGAACTCCGCGGTCGCGCCCGTCGGGGCGACGCCGAGCCCGTTGACGCCGACGACCTTCCCCGTCTTCGGGTTGTAGATGAGCGCCTGCGTCTCGCCGCCCCACGAGAGCGTGTCCCACATCGTCGAGGTGGCGGCGATCATCGCGCACGCGGCGTCCACGGCGTTCCCGCCCTTCTGAAAGACCATCGCCCCGGCGGTCGCGCCGAGCGGCTTGCCCGTGATGGCCATCCAGTGGCGGCCGTGCAGCGGCGTCTTCTGCGTGCGCTGCGCGCGCGGCGCGGGCGCGGACGCGCCGACGAGCAGCGCGGACAAAAGGACAGTCAACAGTCTCTTGCTCAGACCCATCACCCCCTCCGTTTTGAGCCGTGAAATTCGGGAACGCTGAAACGCGGTTGCTGCTATTATTGCCCGGCCCTTAAAATTTACGAAACCGTCAGCGGCCTGCAAGTCATTTAAGCCCACTCCGGAGGGATGCGATGCGGAAAGTACTGCTCGGCCTCTGCCTTCTGACACTCCCGGCGCTCTCCACCGCGCTCGCGCAGAACCGGCCCGAACTGTCGCGTGAGACGCGCGAGTTCGTAAGCGTCGAAGCGCCGTCGGTCGCGCTCGCGCACGTGCGCGTCATCGACGGCACGGGCGGCCCCGCGCTCTCAGACCAGACAATCGTCATCTCGGGCGGGCGGATTCTGTCAATCGGCCCCGCGGCTTCGGCGAAGATTCCCGACGGCGCGCGCGTGCTCGACATGGCGGGGCGCACCGTCATCCCCGGGCTCGTCATGATGCACGAGCACCTCTTCTACCCGACGGGCCGGCTCGCGCTCTTCAACGAGATGGGTTGGAGCTTCCCGCGCCTCTACCTCGGGAGCGGCGTCACGACCATGCGCACCGCCGGGAGCGTCGAGCCCTACACCGACCTCAACATCAAGAAGCTGATCGACTCGGGCCGCATCCCCGGCCCGAAGGTGCGCGTGACCGGCCCGTACCTCGACGGCAAGGGCAGCTTCGCCACGCAGTTCCGCGTCCTCGACGGCCCGGACTCCGCGCGCCGGATGGTCAACCAGTGGGCGGACGAGGGCGTCACCTCCTTCAAAGCCTACATGTACATCTCGCGCGCCGAGCTGGGCGCGGCGATTGAGGAGGCGCACAAGCGAGGGATAAAGGTGACGGGGCACCTCTGCGCCGTCGGCTTCCGCGAGGCCGCAGCGCTCGGCATCGACAACCTTGAGCACGGCATCATCGTCGACACGGAGTTCCTGCCCGGCAAGAAGCCCGACGTGTGCCCGCCGCAGAACGAGAACGTAGCCCACATCGCCAAGCTCGACATCGACTCCGCGCCCGTGCGCGAGATGATACGCGACCTCGTCGCGCGCAAGGTCGCCGTCACCTCGACGCTCGCGGTCTTCGAGGCGTTCCTCCCCGACCGGCCGCCGCTACAGCAGCGCGTGCTCGACGCGATGACCGCGGACGCGCGCACCCAGTACCTCGCCTCGCGCGCCCGCGCGGCCGAGCGCAAGGACTCGCCGTGGGCCGCGGCGCTCAAAAAAGAGATGCAGTTCGAGCTGGCGTTCGCGCGCGCGGGCGGGCGGCTAATGGCGGGCACAGACCCGACCGGCAACGGCGGCGCGCTCGCAGGCGTCGGCAGCCAGCGCGAACTGATTCTGCTGGTCGAGGCCGGCTTCACGCCTCTGGAAGCAATCCGCATCGCCACGCTCAACGCCGCCGAGTATCTCGGCGAGGCCGACTCCGTCGGCTCCATCGCGCCCGGCAAAATCGCCGACCTCGTCGTCCTGCGCGGCGACCCCTCCTCCAACATAGCCGACATCGAAAAGGTCGAGCTGGTCTTCAAAGACGGCCTCGGCTACGACCCCTCCAGGCTCATCGACTCCGTCCGCGGCTCGGTCGGCTGGCGCTAAAAAGGAGCACACGTCATGAAGCGGCCGGGGATGATGTCTCAGTCTCCCCGGCCGCTTCGGTTTTTTTAAAGGGGCGTCAGTTGACGGCGCGGCCGTATTGGACGGGCCAGGGGGCTTCGGCTCCGAGTTCGCGGGCGGCGTGGAGCGGCCAGTAGGGGTCGCGCAGCTCCGCGCGTGCGAGAAAGACGGCGTCGGCCTTTCCCGTGGAGATAATCTCTTCGGCCTGCGAGGGCTCTGTGACGAGGCCGACCGCGCCGGTGGCGACGCCGGCCTCCTTGCGTATCGTCTCGGCGAAGGGCACCTGGTAGCCGGGCGCGACGGGGATGCGCGCGCCGGGGACGAGCCCGCCGGTCGAACAGTCTATTAAATCGACGCCGCGCGCCTTGAGCCGGCGCGAGAGCTGGACGGACTGTTCCAAGTCCCACCCGCCTTCGACCCAGTCGGTCGCGGAGATGCGCGCGAAGAGAGGCAGCCCGTCGGGCCACACCTCGCGCACCGCCTCTGCGACGAGCAGGGGGAAGCGCGCGCGGTTCTCAAGGCTCCCGCCGAACTCGTCCTCGCGCCGGTTCGAGAGCGGCGAGAGGAACTCGTGCAGGAGATAGCCGTGCGCCATGTGCAGCTCGACAACCTCGAAGCCTGCTTCGATCGCGCGCCGCGCCGCGCCGGCGAATTGGGCGGTGACCGCCTCGATCTCTTCGCGCGTCATCTCGCGCGGCGCGGGCCAGTCGCCGAAGGGCACGGCGCTCGGCGCGAGCGTCTGCCACCCGCCCCGCCCCTCGCTCAGATGCTTCCCGCCGCGCCAGGGCACGTCGGTCGAAGCCTTGCGCCCCGCGTGCGCGAGCTGGATGCCGGCGCGCGCGCCCTGCGACTTGATGAAGGAGGCGATGGGCTCGAAGGCTCGCGCGTGCGCGTCCGACCAGATGCCGGTGTCGCCGGGCGAGATGCGACCCTCGGGCGAGACGCCGGTGGCCTCGACGCAGACGAGCCCCGCGCCCCCGACCGCTCGGCTCCCGAGGTGAACCATGTGCCAGTCGTTCGGCAGCCCGTCGCGGCTCGAATACTGGCACATCGGCGAGACGAAGACGCGGTTGCGAAACTCCACGCCCCTCAGACTGAAAGCGGAAAACAGACGGCTCATCACTTCCCCCTTGCCCGGTTAAAAGGTTTGAGGCCATTCTACCCCGCGCACGCGCCTCAGCCGAACAGCCCGAACCATGAGTAGGCGGCGGCGGCCTCGCCCGCGAGGAAGGAGAGGAGGTTGGCGGCGGTGATGGCGGCGAAGTCGCGCAGCGTGGACGAGCCGGCGGCGGTCTTCTCACGGCCGAAGGCGAGCCAGAAGAGCGCGCACTCGGCGGCGGGCGCGAAAATTTCGGCGACGAGGAGGTAGGCTGCGCGCGTAGAGTCCGCGAAGAGCGGCGGGAGGACGAGGACGACGACCGGGTATGTGCAGGCCGTCAGCCAGAGGCCGGCGAAGAGCCTGCGCCGTCGCGCGTGGCGTGGCGAGAGCAGGAGCCAGAGGACGGGCGTCTCAAGCGCGACCGTGAAGAGGTAGCCGGCGGGCAGGAAGCGCCAGAGGTCAGCGTCGTTCATCGCCGTCTAGAGCGTCCGCAGCAGGAAGGGCACCTCGGCGAGCACGTGCGCGACGGCGAACGTGAAGTAAACGTCGCGCGTCGTCGCGTAGTCGGCGAGGAAGCAGAGCCAGAGCAGCACGACGGCGGCGGCGCCCGCGTAGAGCAGCGCTCGGATGAGACGCGGCCAGCCGCGCCGGTGCGTGGCGAGCGGCACCGTCGACGCGCGCCACGGCAGCATCCCCGTCCCTGCGGCCAGCGGCATGCCGACCAGCCACACGCCGTAGTGAAGCGTTTCGAGAAAGACGTGCGTCGAGACGAGCAGGTGCGTAGAGACGCCCGCCAGCATCCCTCCGCCCGCGTGCCTCACGACCCGCGCGGCGACCCCTCCATCCTCACCGAGCGGCGGCGCGGCCGCGAGCATCCACCACAGGAGAAGAAGCGCGGGCGGCAGAAGCAGCAGGCACGCGCGGTAGACGCGCCGCCACTCTCGACGCGTGCGGCCGAGCTGTCTATCCAGAAACCAGAGCGCGACGAGCGGGTGCAGGTAGACGAGCGCGAGCGAGAACCAGTGCGGCGCGAGCCAGCACACGCCGACGAGCACGCACCCGGCGGGCAGCGCCCAGTCCCACTCTCGCCGCGGCGTCTGCCTCGCGCGCACAAGGACGAGCGCCACGACCCACGCGACCGCCGCGCTGTTCCACGCCGCGAGCGAAAGGTACCAGCCGTCCTCGCCCCAGCCCGAAGCGCCGGGCGCGAGCGAGAGCGCGGCGTAGACGGCGGTCAGCCCCGACACGCCCGCCGCCGCCAGCGTGAAGAACCCGCGCGAGCGCCCGAGCCGCGCGGGCATGCGCGTGATGAAGTAGCGCAGCTCGGCCCAGTTGTGCGGCCCCGCGAAGAGGAAGACCGTCGCCACAGAGAGCCACAGGGGGGCCAGCCCCGCCAGCGCCGCCGCGCACGCGAGCACGACGGCGCACGCCGCGCCGAACCGCGCGGGGGAAGCGGCGGCGCGAGCGGCGGCGCCGCCCGCCCCAAATGTCCCGAGCCGGGCCGCGCTCTCCAACCTACTCCTCCTCCTCGCCGCCGCGCGTGCGCGACTTCGCAGGGACGAGGAGCTTGATCTCAGTCCCCTCCTCCACCACCTCGACGCGTATCGAGCCGGCGAGCGCGCCGCCCGTGGCGGCCCTGACGAGCGTGCCCGGGTCTTGCGCGCTGTAGCCCGGCGGCGGCCCCGCGTTGGCGTAGGCCGCGACGCCCGCCAGCCCGGCCGCGCACGCGCAGGCGACGAGTGCCGCGGCGGCCGCGCGCCCGACGCCCAGGCCGCGACGCCTTAAGCGCAGGAGCATGAGCCCGGTCAGCGCCATGCCGAGCGAGATGAAGAGGCCGGCGACGACCGTCCCGAGGCTTCTCGCCGACGACGCGGGCGAGCCGCCCCCGACGTTTCCGGCCGCGACGCCGAGCCGTTCGAGCCGCGCGCGCGGGATTTGCAGACGAGCCTCGCGCAGACCCTCGACGCGCTCGATGCTCATGCGCGAGTAGGGGAGGTCGCGCCTGACCGCGCCGACGCCCAGGTCGGCGCGCGGCTCTTTCGGCGGACGCGGGAGCGCGATGTCCGCGAACGCGCTGGAGGAGGCGAACAGCAGCGCGGCGACCGCCGCGAAGTATTTGAAGGGTCTCATCGGGCCAGCTCCTTTTTCTCAAGCGGGTGACTTTTGGAATCCGAACTTTGAACGAGGCGCGTCTGACTTCTTGCGAGGGTCACGCTCGCGGAAGCGCGAGTCTAACAGGGATGGACGGGGTGAACAGGGTAAAGCAATTTCAGATTTGAAATCTGAAATCTCAAATCTTTAATTCTCGTCGCGTCAGCCCACGTCAGCTCACTCTTCCGTCGCGCCTTCGGTGATGGAGTTGCCGGGCGAGGGCTGGCGCAGGCGGCGCAGGCGCGCGGAGACCTGGCTGCGCAGGCGCGAGGTGACCTGGCTGCTCAGCCTCTCTTCGCCGGCGCGCGCGGGCGGCGCGTCCGTGTCGAAGATGGCGTCGAACCACGAAGGCTCGTCCGGCGTCGGCCCGGCCGGTGCCGGCTCGCGCGCCGCAGGCGCGGAGGCGACCGCCGCCGGCTCCGGCTCGTCGCCGGCTTCGTACTCTGCGGACGCTTCGGTCGCTTCGGTCGCTTCGGACGCGCGGGCGGGTGTCTCCTCTTCCTCCTCCTCGCGCGCGCGCGTGAGCATGGCGCGCAGCTCGGTCTCGTAGAAGCCCCTCAGCCCCTCAAGCTCGTCCGCGAGGTTGAGCGCCGTCAGCACCGCGACCTTCGCCACGTCGTGGACGGCGAGGCCCGAGGCGACGGCGCGCATCCGCTCGTCCACCAGCCGCGCGACGCGCTCGACGTGCTCGCCGTCGCCGCTCGCCGAGCGGAGGCTGTAGCTCTGGTTGAAGATGTTGACCCTGACCGAACCGGCGTCTGTGCTCAAATCCCCGTTGCCCCCTTCCACGGCGGTGCCCGCGCTCGAAAGCCTTCAAGGTCGCGGTTCGGCGCATTATAAAGCAAGCCTCCCCAAAGCGCGCGCCCGCGCGCGACCGGGTTTAAAGCTTACGCACGTAGAGCCGGCCGGGGAGCTGCCTGATTAGTTCGCGGAATTCCAGCCCGAGCAGCACGGCCGAAAGCTCCGCGACGCCCAGACGCCCGCGCTCCGCAAGCTCGTCTATGTGCGCGGGCGCGTCCGCCGTGATGAGCTTGAGGACGGCGCGCTCCGACTCCGAGAGGTCTTGCGGGAGGGGCGAGTCGTCCGCGCCCGTCGACTTCTTCTTCGACTCGGGCGGGAGTAACGCCGCGGCGATGTCGGGCGGGAACTCGGCGACCACGTCCTGCCACGTCTGAATCAGTTTCGCGCCCGCGCCTTTAATCAGGTAGTTCGTCCCGAAGGAGTTTCGCGAAGTGATGTTGCCCGGCACGGCGAAGACCTCGCGCCCCTGCTCAAGCGCGAGCCGCGCCGTGATGAGCGAGCCGGAGTTCTCCGACGCCTCGATTACTACGACGCCGAGACTCACGCCGCTGATGATGCGGTTGCGGTACGGGAAGTTCTCCGAGACGGGCGGCGTGCCGAGCGGGAACTGCGTGACGAGTGCGCCGCCGCGTTCGAGAATCTCGTCGGCGAGCCGCCGGTGGTCGCGCGGGTAGACCTCGTCGAGCCCCGTGCCCAGCACGGCCGCCGTGCGCCCGCCGGCTTCGAGCGCGCCGCGGTGCGCGGCGGCGTCTATGCCGCGCGCGAGACCCGAGATGATTGTCAGCCCGCGCGAGGCGAGCTCGCGCGCGAGGAGGTGCGCGACGTTCTGCCCGTAGGTCGAGCAGCGGCGCGACCCGACCACCCCGACGCACGGCGCTTCGAGGCACGCGCGCCACGCGCCGCGCACGTAGAGCGTGACCGGCGGGTCAGGTATCTCGCGCAGCAACGCCGGGTACGCGCCGTCGTCGAGCGCGAGCACGTCGGCGCCCTCGATTTCGCGCAGCCGCTCAAGCTCGACGGCGGCGGCCGCGTGCCGGTCGCGCAGCGCAATCGACTCGACGGCCTCGGGGCGCAGACGCAGGCGCTCCAGCTCCGACCGCAGCGCGCCGAAGACGCCCTCGGCCGACCCGAACCTCTCCAGCAGGCGCGCGGCCGCGCGCGGGCCGACGCCCGGCGTCATGTTCAAAGCGATCCAGTCTCTCATAAAGGATGAAGGCTGCAAGGTGAGGGATGAAGCGTCGGCGGCGGAGGGCGAAGGTTGAATTTCAACCTTCGCCCTCCGCCTTCATCCTTTTGTCTTTGGCGGAGGCGTGTGGGAATCGAACCCACCCGCGCCTGCTCTCACAGTCGCGCTTACGGTTTTGAAGACCGCGCCGCTCACCAGAACGGATGCGCCTCCCTGTGTCTGGCGGGACGGCACCAACCTAAGTGCCCCGCGCCCGCGCTGTCAAGCCGCTTCGGCCGCCGCCGTCCGGGATGCGTCGGCTTCCCCGTTCGTGTAATAATCCGGACACACTCCCGCAGACGCACCGCTTGTCGAAGTCAACTCAGTCAGGAGGGTTCTCGGGGGCCGGGAACCAGTCGCGCGCGCCGGCGAATGTCGGGCGCGCCAGCGAACGCCGAAACCCGCAACAGGAGTGACGGGATGACACGAACCCTTACCGCGACCATCTGGCGAGAGGACGACGGCTACGTCGCGCTGTGCCCGGAGCTGGACATCGCCAGCCAGGGCGGAACCGTCGAGGAGGCGCGCGCGAACTTGAAAGAGGCGGTCGAACTGTTCTTCGAGACGGCCAGCCCCGACGAGGTATCGCGCCGGTATAATTCCGAGGTCTACATCACCCCGCTGGAGGTCGAGGTTGGGCAGGCTGCTTAAGCTCTCCGGCGGGAGGTCTGCTCCATCCCGGCCAGACACGGCTTCGTCGAGAAGCGCCAGAAGGGTAGCCACGTAGTCATGCAAAAAGTCGTCGGCGCTTCGACCCTCAGCGTGCCGGTGCCCTTACACGCGGAACTGCGAATCGGCACGCTGCTGTCAATCATCAGGCAGTCGGGCGTCCCGCGCGACGAGTTCCAGTCGTGAGCGCCGGGCCGGGCGGAATGCCGGCGAGTTGTAATCCATAGTTTGAGAAGGAGTCCGTAGATGTCAGAAGCGAAGGCCGAGACCGCGGCGGCGGGCGAGGGGTCGGGGGCGGAACTCGTCAGGTACGAGGCGCGTGAGGGCGTCGCCGTGTTGACGCTGAACGACCCGCCGGCGAACACGTACTCTTACGAGATGATGCGGCAGCTCGACCGCGCGATACTTGAGGCGCGGATGGACGGGGGCGTCCACGTCGTCGTCATCACCGGCGCGGGCGAGAAGTTCTTCTGCGCCGGCGCGAACATCAAGATGCTGACCGAGGTCACGCCGACCTTCAAGTACTACTTCTGCCTGCACGCCAACGAGACGCTGTCGCGGCTCGAGCAGACGCCCAAGCTCGTCATCGCGGCCGTCAACGGCCACTGCGTCGGCGGCGGGCTCGAAGTCGCGCTCGCCGCCGACCTGAGAATCGCGCGAAAGGGCGCGGGCAAGATGGGGCTGCCCGAGGTCTCCCTGGGCGTGCTGCCCGGGACGGGCGGGACGCAGCGGCTCGTCCGCGTCGTCGGCAAGTCGCGCGCGATAGAGCTGATGGCGGCGGGCGAGCTGTTCGACTTCGAGCGCGGCGCGGAGCTGGGGCTCGTCAACCACGTCTTCGAGGCGGACACGGCGGCCGGCTTCCACGAACAGGTCATGGCCTACGCGCGCCGCTTCACCGCGCCGGACAAGGCCGCGCTCGCCGTCGGCCGCATCAAGCGCAGCGTCCAGTCGGGCGCGGAAATCCCCTTCGAGTACGGCCTCGCGCTCGAACGCGAGCTACAGCAGCAGCTCTTCCAGTCCGAGGACGCGCGCGAGGGCATGAGCGCCTACGTCGAGAAGCGCAAGCCAGTCTTCAAAGGAAAGTGATGGGTGATGGGTGACGGGTGATAAGAGAAGACAAAAAGTCCTTCTTCTTTCTTATCACTCGTCACCCATCGCCCATCACCACTTAACACATGTACGAACACATCAAGGTCGATTTCGAGGGCGGGGTCGTCACCATCACGCTGAACCGCCCGGAGAAGCTCAACGCGTTCGCCGGGCACATGCGGCGCGACCTGGCCGAGGCCCTGGAGCACGCCGGGAGCGACCCCGACGTGCGCGTCGTCGTCATCACGGGCGCGGGGCGCGCCTTCTCGACGGGCGCGGACGTGTCGCGCATGCGCGAGCTGATGGCGGGCGAGGAGGTCGAGGAGTTCACGCGACTGCTCGGCGCGGGCCGCCGCGTGCTGACGGCCGTCCGGCAGATGCTCAAGCCGGTGGTCGCGGCCGTCAACGGCCCGGCCTACGGCGCGGGCTTCAACCTCGCGCTCGCCTGCGACCTGCGACTCGCGGCCGAGTCGGCGACCTTCAGCCAGTCGTTCGTCAAGGTCGGACTGCACCCGGACTGGGGCGGGTCGTTCTTCCTGCCGCGCGCGGTGCCGTCGAACGTGGCGTGCGAGTTGTTCTTCCTCGGCGACGCCATCGACGCGCGGCGCGCCTACGAGCTGGGGCTCGTCAACCGCGTCGTGCCGGACGCCGCGTTGGCGGAGGAGACGCGCGGGCTGACCGAGCGTCTGCGCAAGGCGCCGCACGCCTCGGTCGCGGCGGCCAAGCGCGCCGTCTACATGAGCGAGCACGAGAGCCTCGAACGCATGCTCCAGTACGAGACGGAGGCGCAGCTCCAGTGCTTCCACTCGCGCGAGGCGCGCGAGCGCGTCCGCGCCTTCCTCGAACGCCGCGCGCCGCGCGCCGAGACGAACGCCACCCCGAAGTAGGGCGCCGCCCGGCCCGACGGCACCGACGGAAAAGCGGGGGGGGGGGGGGGGG
>DASWNR010000303.1:0-5823 GCA_036399155.1 Pyrinomonadaceae bacterium | reverse complement strand
CGCAGGATGAAGTCGAACTTCTCGCTGATTCCCATCATCTGCGAGTTGCGCCAGCCCGAGTCGGGATCGAAGGGCTCGAAGAGCCACTTCACGCCGTGGAAGGTGAAGTTGTGCCCCTCCTCGTGCGCACCGACGAAGACGCGCACCTGCACGCGGTCGCCCTCCTCGGCGCGCAGTAGCGGCGTGAACGGGTCGTATCTGCCGACGCCCGGTCGCGGATTCTTCTCATCGTGGTAAGGGCCGAAGTTATTCATTGCAGGGTCTGCCCGCGGGATGCTCCGGTAGACGTGCGCGAGGTCACCGGGATCGCCGGTGGCCTGCTGGTTGTTGCCGGGGTCGCGCACGCGCAGCGGGATCGGCTCGTTGCGGTAGTTGACGACGAAGGTGCCCACGTCGTCAGCCGAGAGGATTTCGGGACACGGCGGCGGGTCGCCGTTCGGGCAGCCCTGCCGCGCGGGCCTTTCGACGAGCCGGGTTTCGCGGCCAAAGGGCGGGTTCTGCGGCAGCGGCTCCATGAGCGGGACTTCGTGGCGCCCCGGCGGGTTGACGGCCCGCTCTGGGTCGGGGACTGGCCTGTCCTGCGCGTCCACGCCACCGCCTTGGTAGTAGGCGAGCTGGAAGTCGGCGAGGCTGAGCAGGAACTCGCGGTAGCTGTGCTCCCGCGGGTCGGTGATGATGATGGCGGCGAAGCTGGTCGGGCCGCCGTCGTCACGGGGCGCTTTCTTGCCGCTGCCGATGCCGAGGCGCTGGAGTTGCCCGTCCTTTAATTCATTTGCGAACCAGTTCGAGCCCTTCGGCTCGATGACGAGGCCGGCGTAGAGGCCGATCTGCTGGTGCGTCGAGGGGCCGAAGTGATCGTGCGTGAAGGCGTTCCTGAGGGTGCGGTCGCGCGGCCCCTCTCCGCCCTGCCCGCGTTCGAGCACGTTATCGACGAGCCAGCGCTGGTAAGTGACCTGCGTTGGGCGGCCAAAGAACTCGTGGGGCCGGGGCTTCAGCCGCTCGCGGTCGCCGTCGAGCCTGACCAGCCCGCCGCGCTCGTTGATGTGCTTGATGCGGTCTTCGACCTCCTGATCGCCGAAGGTGCCGTCCTCGTAGTTGAAGCCGTTGGCCGCGCCGTCGGACGAGGTCACGTCGAACTTCACGAGATGGATGTGCTGGCCGACGATGTCGGTCGGCGTGCGTACCTGGAAGTCATCCTGCACGTAGATGCGCGGGATCAGGTTGGCGTGGAGGAAGGTCACGCAGTCGTCGGTGTTGGCCCGGAAGTAGAGCGGCTCGGGTGGGCGCGACCCGCCGATGGTGGGACGCCAGTCTTCCCACAGCGACTCGATGCGCGCCTGCGGGAAGTGCCAGCCGGCCTTGTTGATCTTCATGTCGAACTGGAACATCACGCCGCGGTACTCGATATTGCGCCCGAAGTGATCGGCGCGCAGCTCCTGCTGGCCCTCCGACGTCCAGCGCGTGTTCACGCACGGGTCGGCGTAGGGCGCGCCGGGCGCGGGCGGTCGCCCGTTAGTCATGAACTCACCCACGCTGTTGTCCGTGCGGTAGCTCAGGTGGTAGGCCTTCTTGTGGTAGTCCATCGCCGCCTGCTCTACGTCCGTGCCCTTCTCCGGCAGTTCCTTGGCGTCGATGCGCGCGAGTTCCTTGTCGAAGGAGAAACGGGTTTCGTGGTGGGAGGCGACATCAGCGTCCACAATGATGTGGCGCGGCAGGCCTGCGTCCCACGCAAGGTCGAGCGGGGGGTGGGGCGGACGGCGGCCAGCCCGGCCGGGGATGAAGAACGGGTAACCGGGGTTCTCGTCATCGTCGTCGATGACCGCCTGCCCGTCCACGATGTACACGCGGGTCTGCGGCATCGGCGGCATGGCGTAGTTGACGGTTTCCTGCGGGTTCCGCCCGGACATACCGGGCAGCGGCACGACGGCTGGGATCGGCGTGCCGCGCTTGATCTCAGCGTCGGGCAGGGCGCGCGAGCCGGAGGCGGGGCGACCAATTCGGTCGAGTGGCGTTCCCTCCTCGAAGACGTCGTGGACGCGCCAGAGCCCCCACATGCCCATGGCGAAGTGCGGGTAGAAGTGGCAGTGGAAGATCGAGTCGCCGACGGTTAGGTTCCGGTTGCCACCGCCGCCGTAGGCGATTTCGAGGTTGACGGCGGCACCGGGGCCGATGGCCTGGCTGTCGTTGTATGAGGACTGGTCGCCGTCAGCCGACTTGAGCCACTGGTGGGCGTGGAGGTGGTGGATGTGGTGCTCCTTCGGCCCGGCGTGCAGGACGCGCTGCTTCGTGTGGTCGTTCAGGTAGCTGTGGTAGACGTTCGACGGATCGTGCGGGTAGAAGGCTTTGGTCGCCTTGTAGCCGGCGGCTGGGCCTTGGTGCAGGCCGTTGCACTGCCCGTCCTCCAGGCGTTCGGGCCAGCACGGCGCGTTGGCCGGCACGTCGACGACCATCGCCGGGTCGCCGACCGTCCAGGACGAGAGGAAGAACTCCTCGAACAGGCACTCGTCGCAGCCGGCCATCGGGCCGACGCCGAAGCGGTTGGCGAGGATTTCCGCGCCGATGCCACCCGTACCGTAGTTGATCGCGAAGGCGTCGCGCCCGGCGTGGAGGGTGTCGCCAAGTTGGCCGCGGCCCTGCTGCTCGAACTGCGGGAACGCCTGCACGGCCCCGATCTCGTCGTGATAGATGAGCGTGAACTCGCGGAACGGCCAGTCGCGGTTTGGTGAGACGGCCACCGGCAGATAGGTGCCTGCCGGGAACTTGCCGCGCTTGGGCCCGGTGATGATGGCCGACAGGTCGGAGTGAACGATGACATTGTAACGGTTCAGGATTTTGACGATCGGCTGGCCGCGGTAGCGGTGCCACGACGGGTAGACGGCGTCGTAGTTGAGGACCGGCTGGCCGCAGGCTGGGCGCTTGCCCCCGACCTCTTCGCATTCCGTTCGCAGGAGCTTGCCATTACGGTGCCGCGTGGCGAGCCGCATCTCGTGATGCGAGAGTTGGCTGCGGTACCACTCGGCTTCACGCGGCTCGACGTTGACGGACCCGAAGAGTCCCGCCGGAATTTGCCCGCCGTTACCCTCCGCGGTCGTCGTCGCCGCCGAACTGAAGAGCAGGTGCGAGCCTTCGCGCATCCTGGCGTCGGCGTAGAGAGTGTAATTGACGCGCTGGCCGGGGCGCACGAGGCCGCCGGGCGGGTCGGGGTTATTGCCAACGTTCGAGCCGTCGTCGCGGATGGTGTTGACGAGTTGCAGTCCGGACACGTGAATCGAGGCGGTGCGCGTCGCTGGCTGGTCTTGGTCGCGTGGCGACTCGGCAAGTAAGTTTTGGAAGTCTATCTGAAGACAGTCACCCACATTCATGCGGAGCACGAGCGGGCGCGGACGTTTATCGGCGCGGAGGCGCACACGGCCTGGCTTGAGCGAGCGCCCGCCGTCCGTCGGGACGACGTGGTGACGCAGCGCGAAGATCATGCCGTGAGGCTGCACCGCCCCGAGGCGGTTCCAGAAGAACACCTGATCAAGGGCGACGACGTGGGCTTTGATCGTCCGCTCGCACGGTGAAGGCGCGGGCTGAGGAGTACTGATCTCGTATTTGAGGGTGGGCACTCGCGGGTCGCCGGGCACGGGAGGTTCGTGAGCCTGACGGTATTGAATCGAGCGGAAAGCCTGATCCTGCTCGGTCTGCGGCGGGCCTTCGTATGCTTGTAAAGGATCGTCCTCCAAGGCGGGGTCTTCCGCAGACGGCTCGCTCTCGCCCATGTCATCAGCCGACGGTGACGGCGACGCGGATGGTGACGGTGATGGCGACGGCGAATCCTTCACGGCTGCCGGTGATGGGCTTGCCGCAGGACGTGGTAGCGGCTGCCCACCAGCCTGCGCTTGGGCTGATGTAGGCACCAGAAGTAGGAAGAGAACTACGAACAATTCGAGGGATACGGGAAGGCTTCTGAATTTGCCACGTAAGGAAGGCATGTATTCGCTCCTTGAGGTGTGATTGAATACGAGTGAGAAACTAGTCGTGTACGATGGTAGGTCACACCGTACGGGACGACTGAGACTGGATTGTGCACATACAGCGTTATGCCGTAGGGCGGGCATCTACTTCCGGCGCTGCACCGGACGGACTCAGCGTGCCGGCTTTGACTCTCTTGGTCGGTGTAAAAAGATCGGTTGAGTTGAACCACTGTTTACTTTGCCAGTGGCTGCCGAGTAGTTAGAGCCTAGACGAAGCGGGAGAATTTTATTCCTTCCTTTTTGCTTGTCAAGAGATATTTGTCGCCCGCTGACTCTCACAATCGAAGAAAAGCCAGTCAATGGTTTCTGATGCCTATTCACCTCACTTCACAAATCGTAAGGCATTCATATCTCGCGGCCTCTGTCAGATGCACGGGAGGGATCGGGTCGGGACTTACTCCTCCTCATACTTAAGAAAGTTGACGGCATTCTGATTCAGGTTCTCCCTTCCGTGGTCGTAGCGCATGCCCGTCTTCGGGTTCCTGTACTTACCCTTCCTCGAACGTCACATGGACGTGTCCACGCAGACCTTTAAGGAAGTCGAGAATGGTTGAGGCACCGGTTTCGACGACCGACTCCATCACTGACTTACCATCGGCGTTCAAGACGGCAATACAGATGCTTGCCTTATGCACGTCGAGTCCGACATAGTATGCCTTCATAAGGGTTCTCCTTTCGATGGTGATTTCCAAGCTTCGACAACTCGGAAGCTACCACCCGAGCGGCGCCCTTTCATAATGCGTTGCAAAAAATATGTTGGCTACAATTGGTTGCAACGATTAAGGTGATGCCGTCACAATATTTGGTGTGAACAGAATTTTTTTGCAACACTATCGTCGAACCTCGGGGTGGGTTTGAGTCCTTCCCCGTATGTTCTCATGTTAGAGCAAAGCAACAACGAGCGACTTCGTTGCCGGACTTGAACTGAAGCATTCATAAAAACCTACATCTGAATGGTATCCATGTCATCTTCCTGTATCCTTGAGGCCTCCGCTTCTATCTTCGTTCGCCATCGTGGCGCCCGGTCACGTCCGGCTTGGCAAGCCTTTGCTCCTGCCTTGTTGCTACTTGCCGCGTGTACGCCGACGCCGGCTCAGATTCTCGCATCGCCTGCCGTCGCGGCGCGGGGAGCAGGCGTGATGTCGCGAGCCTCCGTGTTAACAGTTCGATTGGGGATCGAGACTTTTCTCGCCGACGTGCCACGGGCGCTCCGGGGAAAGCGCGTCGGCCTGATCACCAACCACACCGGGATTGACCGGTCGAGGACGCCGGATATTGATCTGATCGCAAAGCACAAAGACCTGAAGCTGGTCGCCCTGCTCGCTCCCGAGCACGGCATCCGGGGCACGGTCGAGGCGGGTGAGAAGATTGTAGACGAAACCGACCACAAGACGGGTGTCCCCGTCTACTCCCTATACCTGACCGAGGATCGCGGCCCCACGCCGCAGATGCTGAAGGATATCGACGTTCTGGTCTACGACCTCCAGGAGGTCGGGGGTCGCACCTGGACCTACGTCTCCACCATGGCCCTGGCGATGCAGGCTGCCGCGAGAAAGGGAATCCCGTTCGTCGTTTTGGATCGCCCTAACCCCATCGGGGGGGAGATTGTTGAAGGCGCGCTGCTCGACCCCAAGTTCAAGTCGTTCGTCGGTATGTATCCCATCCCGGCGCGTCACGGGATGACGGTCGGCGAGCTTGCCACTCTCTTCAACCGGAAGTACGGCATCGGCGCGAACCTCATCGTCGCGCGGGTCGAGAACTGGCGGCGCTCGCAGTGGTTCGACGAAACCGGGCTGCCGTGGGTGAA
>DASWNR010000302.1:0-7696 GCA_036399155.1 Pyrinomonadaceae bacterium | reverse complement strand
ACTGTCGAGCTGAATTCACTATAAAAACTCCGTAAATTCAAAGGCGAGCAATAACGCTCGCCTTAAGTCCACACGCGTTTGACGCGCTCATTATGCCCCCGGTTGCGCGTGCGTTCAACCCGGGGCGCGGCTATTTCGGGGCACGGAAGCGACCGGCGCGGGGCGTCGCTTCCGTCCCTCAGCGGCCGGGGGCCGCGAGGCTGCGCGTGACGCGCTCGCGGATGGCGCGCGCGCGCTCTTTGATGAGCGGCTCGTTGAGCGTGAGCAGCCGCCGGTCGCGCATGACGACACGCCCCTCGATGACGACCGTGCGCACGTCCGAAGCCTTCGTCGCGTAGACGAGGTGCGAGTAGAGGCTGTAGCGCGGCGTCTGGTGGAGAGCGTCGAGGTCTACGACGACGAGGTCGGCGCGCTTACCTTCTTCGAGCGAGCCGATATCCTTCTCCATGTGCAGGGCGCGCGCGCCGTTGATGGTCGCCATCGCCAGAGCCTCCTCGGCCGTGACGACCTTCGGGTCGTTCGAGGAGAGCTTGTGTAGCTTGGCCGCCAGGTCCATCGCCTCCCACATGCTCAGGTCGTTGTTCGAGGCCGCGCCGTCGGTTCCGAGGCCCAGCGGCACGCCCGCCTTCAACATCTGCGGCACGGGCGCGACGCCCGAGGCGAGCTTCATGTTCGACTCGGGGTTGTGGACGGAGCCGACGTAGTACTGCCTGAGCAGTCCAATCTCTTTCTCCGTAAGGTGCACCGTGTGTGCGGCAATCGTGCGCAGGGAGAGGAACCCGATGCGCGCGAGGTACTCGACGGGGCTCGCCCCGTGGTCGCGCGTCACGTCCTCGACCTCCTTGCGCGTCTCGGCGACGTGGATGACGACGGGCGCGCCCGTCCGGTCGGAGAAGGCGCGCACCTCTTTCAGGTGCGCTTCCGACACGGTGTAGGGCGCGTGCGGCGCGACGGCCGCCGTGATGAGCCGGTTGCCCTTCCAGCGCGCGACGAACCGCTCGACGTAGCGCATCGCGTCGGGCCATGTCTTGTTGTCGGGGACGGGGAAGTCGATGACCGTCTCGCCGAGCACGCCGCGCACCCCCGCGCGCTCGGTCTCCTCGGCGATGGCGTCCTCGAAGTAGTACATGTCGCAGTAGGTGGTCGTCCCGCCGCGTATCATCTCGGCGAGGCCGAGCTGCGTCCCCGTACGGACGAACTCCTCGGTGACGTTCCGGGCCTCTGCGGGGAAGATGTACTTCGTCAGCCACTCGTTGAGGTCGAGGTCGTCGGCGATGCCGCGGAAGAGCGTCATCGGGATGTGCGTGTGCCCGTTGACGAGGCCGGGGATGACTGCGCGGCCGCGCGCGTCGATGACCTGACGCGCCGCGAAGCGCCCTAGGACTTCGCTCCTCTTCCCGACGGCGACAATCCTGCCGCCCGCGACCGCGACCGCGCCGTCCTCGACGACGCGGCGCGCGGCGTCCATCGTCACGACCGTCCCGCCGCTCACGATGAGGTCGACGCGCGTCGGCCTCTGGCGGGCCGGGGCGGCGGCGGGGAGCAGGGCGATTTGCGAAAGGAGCGCGAGGCGGAGGATGAGTCGTCTGGTGGTTGCTCTCATGTTCGTTACGGGGGCGCGTTACTTCTTCTCGGCTCCGGTCTCTTCGAGGAACCCTGCGTCGAAGGGGTGCGGGAGCAGCTCCTTCATCTGGAAGGTCTCGGTGTCGCCGCGCAGGTTGGCGAGCGTGACGGGGATGTCGCCGCAGAACTCCCAGATGACCTGGCGGCACGCGCCGCAGGGCGGCGTCAGCCGCTCGGTGTCCACGACGACGCAGAGGCGGCGGAACTTGCGCTCGCCTTCGGAGAGCGCCTTCCAGATGGCGACGCGCTCGGCGCAGATGGTCTGCTCGTAGGCCGCGCTCTCGACGTTACAGCCCGTG
Organism: Pyrinomonadaceae bacterium; assembly: GCA_036399155.1. Lineage (GTDB taxonomy): Bacteria > Acidobacteriota > Blastocatellia > Pyrinomonadales > Pyrinomonadaceae > QHXN01. The sequence goes on along the minus strand of DASWNR010000302.1, from coordinate 5,774 downwards.
TAGACGCCGCCCTCGGCTTCGAGCGCCGCGCCGACGCAGAAGTTCGAGTAGCGCGCCAGCGCGCACCGCCGCGCGCCGGTCGCGCGCCCGATCAACTCCTGCAGGTCTTCGTTGACTTTGTCCGTGCTCACTTAACCTCCCTGCTCCACCCCGAGCCCGACGGCGACGGCCGCGGCCCCGGTGTCCTTCGCCTCGTCGCGCGTCTTGCGCGCGTCGGCCAGACGCTCGCGGATGCGCCCCGAGATGAGGCTGATGCTCACAAGATTGTGCCCGCCCTCGGGGATGATGACGTCGGCCGAGCGCTTCGAGGGCTCGACGAACTGCATGTGCATCGGGCGCACCGTCGAGAGGTACTGCTCGATGACCGACTCGACCGTCCGGCCGCGCTCGGCGATGTCGCGGCGCAGACGCCGGATGAAGCGTATGTCGTCGGGCGTGTCCACGTAGACGCGTATGTCCATCTCGTCTAAGAGGCGCTGCTCGGCGAAGATGAGGATGCCCTCGATGATGATGATCGGCTGCGGCTCGACGCGCAGCGTCTCGGCGCGGCGCGAGTGCGTCTTGAAGTCGTAGAGCGGCAGCTCGACCGGACTCCCGCGCTTGAGCGCGCGCAGGTGCCCGACGAGCAGGTCGTTGTCGATGGCGTCCGGGTGGTCGAAGTTGACGACGTTGCGGATGTCGTGCGGGAGCTGGTCGAGGTCGCGGTAGTACGAGTCCTGCTGGAGGAAGACGACCTCGTCCTTGCTCACCGACTCAAGGATTCGGTTCGCCACCGTCGTCTTGCCCGACCCCGTCCCGCCGCAGATGCCTATTATCATCGCTTCGCTCTGAAGTGATAAGTGGTGAGTGATAAGTGGTGAGAATGAAAAGCGGGCCTCGCCCTCTCTCGTCACTTATCACTCACCACTTATCACTGTAGTTTCGGTATCACTCTGCGCAGCAGCCCCGCGAACGTCTCGCGGACGCGCTCGCCGGTCTCGATGACCTCCTCGTGGTTGATGGGCTTGTCGAGGACGCCGGCCGCCATGTTGGTGATGCACGAGAGCCCGAGCACGCGCAAGCCCATCTGCCGCGCGACGATGGCCTCCGGCACCGTGCTCATCCCGACGGCGTCGGCCCCGAGCAGGCGGAGCATGCGTATCTCGGCCGGGGTCTCGTAGCTCGGGCCGGTGAGCGCGGCGTAGACGCCCCGCCTGAGTTCGAGCCCCATCTCGCGCGACTCGGCGATGGCCGCCTCCTGGTATTCGCGGTCGTAGACCTCCGTCATGTCGGGGAAGCGCGGGCCGAAACGCTCGTCGTTGCGGCCGAGCAGCGGGTTCGTGCCCATCAGGTTCAGGTGGTCGCTGATGAGGACGAGCGAGCCCTGCTCGTAGGAGTTGTTCAGCCCCCCGGCCGCGTTCGTCAGCACGAGGCTCTTCGCGCCGAGCAGCGCCAGCACGCGGACGGGGAACGTCACCTCTTCGAGCGTGTAGCCCTCGTAGAAGTGAAAGCGCCCCTGCATCGCGGCCACCGCCAGCGGGCCCACGCGGCCGATGACGAGCCGGCCGGCGTGCCCCTCGACGGTCGGGCGCGCGAAGCCCGGTATCTCGGAGTAAGGGACGGCCACGGCCTCCTCAAGGTCGTCGGCGAAGGCGCCGAGGCCGCTCCCGAGGACGAGCGCGACTCGCACGTCCGTGTCGGCGCGCGAGCGCAGGAAGCGCGCGGCGTGTTCGGCGCGCTCGTAAAGTGTCTCTTGGCTGTGGCTCTCTGGAATCGTCATCTGCCCGCGCCCGCCGGGGCCCCTTCAGGGCCGCCTGTCCTTATCGCCCTTGTCCTTCTCGTCGTAAAAGAGGATGTTGAAAACTAACACGAGCGCGCCGCCGGCCGCCAGCAGGAAGAAGACGATGGCGATGGCCGGGTAGCCGAGGATCGTGAAACTCGTCTCGACACGCATCATCAGCGCCGCGCCGACGATGAGCGCCGCCAGCAGGAGCCCGACCGTGATGCGGTTGGCTATCTTGTGGAGGCTGGCGAGCAGGCTGTGCTCGTCGATGGCGTCCACGTCGATGCGGATGCCCTTGTTGGTGAGCGTGTCGACGAGCTGGTTGACGCGGCTGGGGAGCTTGTCGACGAACTCCTTCAGCTCGAGCACCGTCCCGTAGAGGTTGCCGGCCGAGAGGCTCTTCTGGAACCGGCGCTGCATGATCACGTCGGCCCAGTTGCGGATGGCGAAGTTGGGGTCGAACTTCGGGTCGAGCGTGTGGACGACCTGGTCGAGGTTCAGGAGCGTCTTGGCGATCATCGTGAAGTCCGGCGGGAGACGGAAGTTGCACTCGCCCGCGATCTGCTGGATGCGCAGGACGACGCGGCCCGAGTTGATGTTCTCCAGCTGCGCGTTCTGGTTCTCCAGGACGAGGTCGGCGACGTGGCGGCGGAAGGTCTTCTCGTCGAACTCGGACTTGCCCTCGCCCATCCTGATGGTGAGGTCGGCCGCGTCGTCGCCCTTCCCCTCGCTGATGGCGAGCAGGAGCTGGATCAGGCTCTCCTGGAAGCGCGGCGAGATGCGCGCCACCATGCCGAGGTCGATGAGGGCGATGCGGCGGTCGTCGGTGAGGAAGACGTTGCCGGGGTGCGGGTCGGCGTGGAAGAAGCCGTCGATGAGTATCTGCTGCAAGTACGCCCGGAAGAGGTGCTCGGCGAGCTGGTAGCCGTCGAGGTCTAACTTGGCGAGCGGCGAGAGAGACGTGATCTTGCGCCCCGAGATGTAGTCCATCGTCAGCACGCGCGAGGTCGTGAAGTCCTCGACCGGCTGCGGGACGACGATGCGGTCGAAGTCGCGCAGGTTGTTGGCGAAGATGACGAGGTTGCGCGCCTCAAGCCGGTAGTCCAGCTCGCGCAGCAGGTTCTTGCGGAACTCGTCGAGCAGGGGCGCGAACTCGTACTTGCGGCCGGCCTCGGTGTGCGAGTCGAGGAAGGCGGCCATGTCGCTGAGCACGTCCATGTCCTTCGACATCTCCTCGCGGATGCCGGGGCGCTGCACCTTGACGACGACCTCGCGGCCGTCGCGCAGCGCCGCGCGGTGCACCTGGCCCAGAGAGGCCGCCGCGATGGGCTTCGAGTCGAAGCGCGAGAACGCCTTCGAGATGCGGACGCCCAGCTCGGAGGCGACTATCTGCTCGACCTCCGTGAAGGCGAAGGGCTCGACCCTGTCCTGGAGCCGCGTGAGCGAGTCGATGTAGGGCTGCGGCAGCAGGTCGGCGCGCGTCGAAAGGAGCTGCGCGAGCTTGATGAAGGTCGGCCCCATCTTCTCGATGTCGGCCGCCAGCTCCTCCATCTTCGCGGGCGAGACCTCAACGTCCTGCGTGCCCTCGATGGCCTCTTCGAGCCCGGCGCTGCGGACGAGGTCGGCGCGCCCGTACCTCATCAACACCAGCGCCATGTCCTTGTAACGCTTTAAATGTTCCGGCCTGAGCGAGATAGCCATAAGCGAGAGTGGACAGTGGTCAGCAGTCAGTAGTCAGTAGAAAAACCGGCGGTCGGTGGTCGGCGGAAAAGACGGTTCGGTGGGGGGTGAATGCCCCCCGGAACTAATTTACTACTGACTACCGTCTACTGACTACCGTCTACTTCTCCTTCTGGTACGGGATGCCGAGGGCGCGCGGGGCGCGCGAGGTGCCGATGAAGCCGGCGAGGACGACGATGGTCAGCACGTAGGGGATGATCTGGATGAACTGGTTCGGTATCTCCTGCCCGCCGATGGGCACGCCCTGGAGCTGTATGGCGACGGCCTCGGTGAAGCCGAAGAGGAGGCACGCGAGCATCGTCTGGACGGGGCGCCACTTGCCGAAGATGAGCGCGGCGAGCGCGATGAAGCCGCGCCCGGCGCTCATGTTGCGCGTGAACAGCGACGACTGGCCGATGGCGAGGTACGCGCCGCCGATGCCGGCCAGCGCGCCCGACAGCATCACGCCCGTGTAGCGCAGCAGCCGGACGCTGACGCCCGCCGCGTCGGCCGCCTCGGGGTTCTCGCCCACCGCGCGCAGCCGCAGGCCGAACGGCGTGTAGTAGAGGGCGTAGTAGGTCAGCGGCACGAGCGCGAACGCGATGACGACCGGCGTCAGCGGTATCAGGTTCTCCTTCGGAATCTGCGGCGTCGAGCCCGACGAGAGGAAGAAAGCGCCGCTCAGGAGCGCCGGCACGCCCGTCAAAAGGATGTTGATGGCCGTGCCCGAGACGACCTGGTCGGCCTTGTAGCGTATGCAGGCGACGGCGTGGATGCCCGCGACGGCCGCGCCCGCCACGACCGCCGAGACCAGCCCCACCCACGGGCTCCCCGCGTAATACGTCATCGCGGCGGCCGTGAACGCCCCGGCCAGCATCAAGCCTTCGAGCGCGATGTTGATGACGCCCGAGCGCTCCGAGAACATCCCGCCGAGCGCCGCGAGCAGCAGCGGCGTCGCGAGCCGTATGGCCGAGAAGAGCAGTCCGACGTTGAAGATTTCGAGCATAAGCAAAAGTAGTCAGCAGTCAGTAGTCAGTAGACAGTAGAAAAACTTTCAGCAGTCGAAACGTCTCGGCGTCAGAGTCAGCGGCCGCGGGGCGCTACCGTCTACCGACTACCGTCTACTGTCTACTTCATTAAATTTTCGAGCGCCTGAGCAGGCTGAACTTGTTCGACATCCAGCGGTAGTTGACGCCGACCGCCACGAAGAGGATGACGAGCGCCTGTAGGACTTCGACCAAATCCTTCGTGACGTGCTCGGAGAACGCGTCCACGAAGATGCCGCCGCGCAGCAGGATGCCGAAGAGGATGGCGGCGAGGAAGACGCCTACGGGGTGGTTGCGCCCGAGCAGCGCCACCGCAATCCCCGTGAAGCCGTAGCTCGCCGAGAACTCGTGGTAGTAGAGGTGCCGGTAGCCGAGCACCTCGTTGATGCCGACCATCCCGGCGAGCCCCCCCGACACGGCCATCGCCAGCACGATCTGCCTGCGCACGTTGATGCCGCCGTACTCCGCGGCCGAAGGGTTCGCGCCGGTCGCGCGTATCTCGTAGCCCCACTTCGTCCGCCAGAGGAAGACGTAGACGAGCGCGCACGCGAGGATGGCGAGCAGGAAGGCGATGTTGACGGGGATGCGCGGGGGGAGCCCCGGCACGAAGTCGCCGAGGCGCGGGAGGTGGGCCGCCGCGCCGACGGGCACGCTCTGCATGATGGGGTCGCCCGGCGCCTTGTAGTAGTACTGCGTGAAGTAGCTGATGAGCGCGACGGCGATGAAGTTGAGCATGATGGTCGTGATGACCTCGTGCGCGCCGAAACGCGCCTTGAGCCACCCCGGGATCGCGCCCCACGCCGCGCCCGTCGACACCGCCGCCAGCAGCGCCAGCGGGACGAGCAGCACGGCCGGCAGACTCACCCAGCCGTAACCGATGGGCGCGCCCGCCGCGGGGGTGAAGACCGCCCCGCCGAACTTGATGGCGACCCACGCGCAGGCGAAGGCGGCGACGTAGAGCTGCCCCTCCGCGCCGATGTTGAGCAGCCCGCAGCGGAAGGCCACCGCCACCGCGAGGCCCGTGAAGATGAGCGGCGTCGCGTAGAAGAGCGTGTACCCGATGCCGTCCGGCCACGTCAGCGCGCTGCCCAGGAGCAGCCCGTAGACCTCCACGGGGTCGTCGCCGATCAACCACACGATGACGCCGCCGACGACGAACGCCACCAGCACGGCGATGACGGGGAAAAGGAGTTCGCGGAGAAGCTTCATAAGATTCGAGTGGACGGTAGTCGGTAGAAAACCTTCGG
>DASWNR010000301.1:0-3941 GCA_036399155.1 Pyrinomonadaceae bacterium | reverse complement strand
GCCTGCCCCATCAGCCCGCGCGGGCGCGCGGCCCAATTGGGGTTGCGTCGTCGCTCGTAGTGGTCGAGCGCGGTCCGGAAGTGGCGGAGCGCGGCCGCCGTGTCTCCCGCGGCGAGGTACGTGCGGCCGAGGTAATGGTGGGTCTGCGCCGCTTCGGCCCCGTCCGCGTCCACGCCTTCGAGCGAGCGCCGCAGGTGGTCGAAGGCCGCCGGGTAGTCGCCCAGCAGGAGGTGCGTGCCGCCGAGCCCCCAGGTTGCGTACCAGATGAGGTGCGGGTTCTGCGTCCGGCGGTAGTATTCGAGCGCGCGCCCGAAGTGCCTGAGGCCGTCTTCGGGCAGGCCGGCCTCGTTGAACGCCTCGGCCAGCCCGGCGGCGATCTGCCCCATCATCAGGGGCTCGGCCTCCTCGTCGAGCAGCGCCTGCGCCTGCGTCAGCCGCTCGATGTTCGCGCGCCACTCGCCTTTGCGGTACTCGACGAACCCGAGCATGATGAGCGCCCCGGCCTCGCCGGGTCGGTCGCGCAGCCCGCGCCAGAGTTGGACGGCGCTCTCGTAGTTCTGCGCCGACTCGGCGAGCCGGTTCTGCGCGAAGTGGCAGCGCCCGACCTGCGAGTGCGCCAGCGCGAGCCCGCGCGGGTCGCCGAGCGACCGCCAGAGCGCGAGCGCCTCCTCGGCCGTCGCCATCGCGAGCGCCTGGTCTTTGTAGATTTGCACCACGCTCAGCGTGACGAGAGCGTGCGCGCGCCCGCGCCCGTAACCCCCGCGCTCGCTGACGGCGAGCGAGCGGCGGAGCGCCCGTTCGGCCTGCCCCTTCTGCTGGAGGTGCACGTACGTCTCGCCGAGGCCGTTGAGCGCGTCGGCCTCGGCCTCCGCGTCCGGCGCGCGCCTGAGGAGCGAGAGCGCGCGCAGGTGCGCTTCGAGCGAGGCGCGCGTCTCGCTCAGGAGCAGGCGGAGGCGTCCGGCGCGGTTGAGCGCGCGCGCCGCCTCGGCCCCCTCGCCCGCCTCCGAGTGTAGACGCGCCGCCTCTTCCAGCCGCCGCAGCGCCTCGCGCCGCCCGCCGAGGGTGGCCGCGTAGTCGTCCGCCGACGACGCGAGCCGACGCGCCTCCGCCGACGCGCCCTGCGCCTGCCGCGCCTCGGCGCGCGCGGCGAGGCAGAACGTCAGCGACGCGAAAAGGAGTGGCGCGAGGGTCGCTCTCGTAAGTCTCATGGCTCTGGCCGGCGCCCGGCGGAAGCGGCCCCCTTCACTTCGCGGTCTGACCGGCGTGTTCGTAGAAGTGGGGGCTGAACTCCCCCCTCACAGGCGAATCCTCCCGCTCGGCCCCCGCGCCGCCGGGGTTGCCGGTGAACGGCGGGTAGTTCTTGATCGAAGAGCAGTCGCAGTCGCCCGACGGGTCGTCGCCGGCCCCCCGGCCCGTGGAGTCGTTGCCCGCGCCCTTTGCGAGCTGGCCGTCGGTGAAGACGCGCGTGCCGATGTCGCGGAGCAGCGATTCGAGGATGGCCGCCTGCGTCTTACGCTCCGCCGACGCCGGCGCCGGCGCGAGCCCCGGGTTCTCCTGCCCGAACGACTCGCGCCGCGTCTTCGTGAAGTACTCGTCGAGGAACTCGTCCCAGCCGGTCTCGGCGAACTCGTACTGCCTGTACTTCTCCTCGAAGAAGCCGTCGGCCGGCCTCGACCAAGGGAAGTAGATCGAGAGGCCGTGCGAGTACTGGTACTCGGCCCCCGCGAACTCCGCGCGGACGATGACGCGGTCGTCGTCGTCCTTCGGGTCGTGCCTGAGCTTCCCCATCACCTCGTCGCACGCCTCGATGATGTCGCGCAGGATGGGAAAGTGCGGGCTGCCCGCCGCCGCCTGACCCTTCCACGAGAAGACGTGCTCGCACCTGCCCTTGAGGCGGAAGCAGAAGTCGTGGAGGTCTGTGTAGCTGTCCTGCCAGAAGCTCTGCGCGTCCCAGTGCGCCAGCAGTACAAGCTCGCGCGCCAGCGGCACGGTGCCGGGCACGAGCCCCGGATCGCCGGCCATCCCGCGCTTGAGCGCCCTGGCCAGGTTGTCGATAGGCCCCTTGAGTTCGCCGACCTTGTTCAGGTCGCACAGGCAGAGGTCGAACGAGTAGCCGGCCAACTGGAAGTCGGCGCTGTTGTAGAGGACGGAGTAGTAGAACTTCTTGAGCAGCTCCTTGACGTACTTGCCGCCGGTGGCCGGGTTCGGGGTTATCGCGCCGGGGTAGGCGTCGGCGAGCAGGAGCCGGTTGAGCCGCCGCCTGTTCGCGTTGCGCAGCGAACGCGCGCGCGAGAAGAGATGCCGGGTCGGCTCCTTCATCTCGATGTCGCCGACGCACTCGGCGTCGCACAGCCCGGCGTCGTTGAGCACCACGCGCAGCCCGCGCACGAGCGCGCCCACGTCGTCGCGCTCTTTGAGCTGCTTGTTGACGGTCTGCGGGAACTTGCCGCGGACGTACTTCGAGACCGAGTCGGAGTCGGAGTCGTCCACGGCCTTGAGCCGGGACATCAGCGCGGGCGCGTCCGTCAGGTCTTCGGGGCGCAGCCCCGCGTTGAGGCTGTTGAAGAGCTGGAGGAGGATTTGCCTGTAAGGCCAGCTCCCGACGAAGGCCGGCCCCTGCGAGGCCATCATGTAGTTGGCCCTGCCCCGCAGCTCGTAGGCCACCTCAAGCCCGCTCATCGAACAACTGTGGAAGCCGATCAGCTCAAGCTTGACCGCGCCCTTCTCGTCCGCGTCCTCTTCGGCCTCGTTGAACCTGTCGAGCGCGAGCGCGAGGTCTTTCAGCGTGAGCGAGCTGGAGACGTCTATCTCTTCATCGTCCTCGCACTTCACCTCGCGCTTCGCCTCGCGCTTCGCCTCGCGCTCCGCGTCACGGCCGCCGCCCCCCGCGTCGGGACGCGCGCGCCGCGGGGCGGAGTGCTCGTCGAACATGAACATCTTGTCGCCCACGGCCAGCCCGTGGCCGAGGAGGAACAGGATGTAGTGCCGCGCCGGGTACACCTTCTTGCAGAAGAGCAGGAATTTCTCCAGCGAGACGGCCGGGTTCGACTCGCTGCTGAGCCCGTCGGCGTCGAGGACGGGCAGCCCGAAGTCGGGCCGCGCGAACTTCGCGAGCATCTCCTTCTTGACGGCCTCGCTCGCAGAGGCCACCGTCAGCGCGGCGGCCTTCGCGCGGACGGCGCCGTTCCCGCCGTGGCCGTTCTCGCCGTGGCCGTTCTCCCCGCCGCCGTACTCGTCGTCGTCATCGCCGTCGCCGTTGCGGCTCCCGGCCAAAGACTTTCTGAGGGGCTCGCTGAGCAGCTCGCTGATCTGCCGCCTGATTTCTTTGTCCTCCTCGCGGTCGCCCCAGACCTTGTCGAGGACGAGGTTCCTGACGGAGGGGTCGTTGCCGTGCCCGACCTGCGAGCCGCCTAAAGCCTTGAGCTTTTCGACGTAGTTGACATCGAAGACGTGTGTGGGCGTGTTCGGCGTGTGCGGGTCGAAGTGCGCGATGACGTTGGCCTCCGGGTGGAAGCCGGCGTCCTTGAGGGCCTTGAGTTGCAGAACGATGCTGGGCGCGAGCGGGTTGTCGCTCGCGAAATAGAACATCACCGTCCATTCCTTCGTGAGAGGCTGAGGCATGGCTGACAATTCTCCTTACAGGTTTTGTCGGGGAGTGTTCCGGCCGGTGTTGTTGCGAGGCCGCCGCGGCGGCTGCTACCCACGCCCGCGAGCCGGGCGAAAGGACTGTGCGGGACGGGCGTCGTTAACGCCGGAGGCAGGACAGGCTATTCCTAAGCCGGTGCCCTGTCAACATAAATCCCCGGCGCCCGCCGCGCACGCACTCCCCCGGAATACCGTTCATAAATTTATGACCGTTCATAAATTTATGACCGAACCGTCGGAAGTGTTACAGCCGGCGCGATGAGAATTAAGGAAGGGGGCGCGGGGGGGGGGGGGGG